>JANWVF010000057.1 GCA_025056965.1 Thermoflexales bacterium
AGGAGGTTGACCAGTGTTCTTCTTTGATCCGCTGTACTTTGTAATGGCGATTCCACCGCTGCTGCTGGCCTTGTGGGCGCAGTGGAAGGTGCAGAGCACCTTTGCGAAGTATGCGCGCGTGCCGACCAGCAGCGGGGTGAACGGGATTCAAACGGCCCAGGTGCTTATCAACCGCCATCGGCTGAACGTCGGGGTCACTAGCGTCCCCGGCCACCTGACCGACCATTACGATCCGCGCACTAAGACGGTCGCCTTGTCTTACAGCTCGCAGCAGAACTCGGTCGCGTCGGTAGCCGTCGTCGCACACGAGCTGGGTCATGCGATGCAGGACAAGGAAGGCTACGCTCCGCTCAAGCTGCGCGGCGCGATCGTGCCGGCTGTGCAGCTAGGCGGATGGGTCGGGCCGATCATGTTCCTCATCGGCATGTTGCTGGCATCCGAGACGCTGATGTGGGTTGGCATCATCGGCTTCGGCCTGGCGGCGTTGTTCGCCATCGTTACGCTGCCGGTCGAATTCGACGCCAGCCGCCGCGCGCTGGCCATGCTCCAGTCGAATTACTTGCTCAACGAGCAGGAGCTAAGGGGAGCCAAGCAGGTGCTCGATGCTGCCGCGCTGACCTATGTCGCCGCTGCTGCGCAGGCGCTCACCACCCTGCTATACTACGTCTTGTTGATGGGGCGGCAGCGCGAGTAATGCTATCCGCGCCTTTGATTCTGACGAGAGGGCAGTCGAGTCATCTGCCCTCTCGTGTTTTTTTGTGCCTACTCCGCATCGGCCGGCGGCGCGCCCCGCTGCGCATGACTGGGGAACATCAGACGGCGCATCTCATCGGGTTTGAACCAGAAGTGATCGAACATCTCGATCACGTAAGGAACGTGATGCGCCGGCAGCGCCACGAACATTTCGCCACTGGCGACTTGATTGAACCCGCGTCCCCCACCCTCGCCCAGCGCGAACACTGTGTTCCGAGTGTGCCACGGCGCGGCAAACAGCGAGGAACACGACGACGGCCCCAGCTCACCGTGCGGCAGGGTTCCTTCGCGCACACTGGCCGCGCCGGCGATCTGCATCGCGCGCTGCACATCAGTGATCAGGCATAGCAGATCCAGCGGCGTATCCGGGTCGAGGTCGCGCAGCGGCGCAGCGGCGATCGCCGTGATCGTCCCGACCGCCAGCGTGTAGCTCTGTTGCTTGTTGCGCTTGGCGGCCAGCGGCGTAAAAAACCCCTGCGCCATCGTTAAATACTCGCCATCGCAGATCAGGCTGCCGGCTTCGTCGTGTGCCAAGAAGCCCAGGTGATATTGGCCGACGTAGCAGTCGTGATGCTGCGCGTCCACATAGATCTTCTTGCCTTGCTCGGCGTGATGCAGGATGCTGCACACGGGCACGCGCGCAGGCCGATAGCCGGGCGGCGGTGCGCCATCACAATAGGTCACGGCCACCGGCTCGCGCTTCAGCCGCACCTTGTTCATCAAGATGTCATACAGCCGGCCTCGGTCGAGCGCGCGGCCTGCAGAGAGGGAACGCCATTCGCGCAAGTTCATGCTGTCGCCCACCCCGGCCAATCCTAACGCGGTACACTCTGCCCGGCAAATCATCGCAGCGTAGCGAATATCTTCTATGTTCACCTCAACTCACCCGACTCCCCAGGATGATTCCGCCAACCTATCCAGCCTCTTCCTGCTCCGCCGCGACATCGTGCTGCTGAACCACGGCTCGTTCGGCGCATGCCCGCGGCCAGTTTTTGAGGAATACCAACGCTGGCAGCGCGAATTCGAGCGCCACCCGGGCGGCTACGTGCATCGTTGGCTGGAGAACATGGACGCCGCCCGCGCCGCACTGGCGGACTACTTGGGCACGGCGCCCGATCAGCTCGGCTTCGTCACCAACGCCACGATGGGCGTCAACGTCGTCGCACACTCGTTGCGATCCTGGCTGCGCGAGGGCGATCAAATTTTGACCACCGATCACGAGTACGGCGCATGCAACAACGCCTGGGCGTTCGTGTGTAGCAAGACTGGTGCGCGCTACATCCGGCGGCATATGGCGCTGCCCGTGAGCACCGCCGAGGCGTGGGTCGAGGCATTCTGGCAAGGCGTCACACCGCGCACGCGCGTCGTGTATCTCAGCCACATCACCTCGCCTACTGCGCTCACCTTCCCTGTGCAGGAGGTGTGCCGCCGCGCCCGTGAAGCCGGCATCCTCTCGGTGGTAGACGGCGCGCACGTCCCCGGCCAGCGCGAGCTATCCCTCGACGCAATCGGCGCCGACTTCTACACCGGCAACTGCCACAAGTGGATGATGGGGCCGAAAGGGAGCGCCTTCCTCTACGCTCGACGCGAGGTGCAACACCTGATCGAGCCGCTGATCGTCGGCCACGGCTGGCAGCCGGATGCCATCTCCGATAAGCCGATGCAGGACTACGTAGAGCAATTCGGCACACGCGACCTGGCCGCCTTCTTGGCCGTGCCGGCGGCGATTGACTTCATGCGCCGATACGACTGGCCGGCCGTGCGCGCACGCTGCCACGAACGGGTGTGCCGGATGCGGCGACGCATCGAGACGCATTTCGACGTCGAGCCGATCTGCCCGGAGTCATTTGAGTGGTTCAGCCAGATGGCCGCCATCCGGCTGCCGGATCAGGTCAACCTCGACAGGCTGCGGAGCATCCTGCACGAGCGCTACCGAATCGAGATGCCGCTGATTCAGTGGCATCGCTTCAAGCTGGCGCGGCTATCGGTGCAGGCTTACACCACCGAGGCAGAGCTGGAGACCTTGGCGCAGGCGCTGTTCGCGCACGTGCCCGAGTGCATGTGACCGCGCTGCGCGCCTTTTACTGCACTGCGCCGCGGGCTGCCACGCGCCAGGTCAACTCGACCTCGCCATTGCGCACGCCGACGACGCGGTCGAACAGGTTGCTCACTGGGCAGCAGTGGTTGGGCAGCACGGTCACCCGCTCGCCGACGGTCGGCTTTCTGGAGCAGGCGGAGAAGTCCACGTGACCGTGCTCTTCCGAGAGGCCGTAGATCACTGCGTCAGGATACTCGAGGATCAAGCCGTGCCCTTGCAGGCCAAGCAGGTCCGATGAGAGCGTCTTACTGCCGCAGTCCAGGATGCCGCGATCAGCAGTAGGCCGGCTGACCACAGTCGCGATCACCGTCAGGGCGCACTCTTCTAGGCGCATCGCGCCAGACTGCACGGTCGCGCGGTCGCCGTAGACATACATGCCTGCGCGGTGCTCGGTCAGCTCGCGGTGCGTGTGCGCCTGCCACATACAGGCCGTGCCGCCGCCGCTGACGCGCGCCAGACCCAATCCCTCGGCTTCGAGGAGCGCGCGCGTCTCGCGCACGAACGGGTCGAGCTGTGGCGTGTTGGGGTAGCACATCAGGCCGCCGAAGACTAGCCCGGGCAGGCTGGCAATGCACTTCGCCAGGTCGGCAGCTTCACGCGGCGATTGCACGCCACAGCGATGCGCACCGGCATCGAACTCGACCAACACGGTCAACTCTCGGTTGGCCATCCTGGCGGCCTCGGACAGTCCGCGCGCGGTCGCCTCGGAATCGGCCGCCACGCTGACCGTAACGCGCCGCATCAGCTTGGCCAGGCGCGTCAGCTTTTGTTCGCCCACCAGGTTGTAAGGGATGAAGATGTCGCGGATGCCGGCATCGGCCATCACTTCGGCTTCGCCAAGCTTCTGGCAGGTGATGCCGATCGCGCCGGCACGGATCTGCATGTGAGCGATCTCCGGAATCTTGTGCGTCTTGATGTGTGGGCGGTTGGCGATGCCGTGCGAGGCAAGGTAAGCCTGCAACTTAGCGATGTTGGCCTCGAGTTTGTCGAGGTCAACCACGAGTGCGGGGGTATCGAGTTCTTCGATTCTCATCTTGCGTCCTTCGTGAGGTCCGCTGCTATGCTTCGGCTGCACCCCACCGAGCTGACAACCGCGCGTCGGATCGGCGCACGTGTGGCTTCCATCTGGCTTCAATTGTAGAGCGACTGTAGAGCGACCATACGTATCTCGAGACGAGCGAACGCGTCATCCCGAAACCCGGAGCGCCCAACCAGTCCGGCTATACTAGCGATGGAAGAAGCTGCCGCAAGACGTGACGCCGATAAGCAAAGTTCAGGTCATACTCTCCCAGGCTCGTCCGCCGGGTGTGTATCGCTTCCGCTCGCGCACCTCGGAGACGACCCTGAGGCGCGCATTGGAGAAGGCTGGATGGCGGTTATTCTACTTGGACGGGCGCGAGATTCATGACAAGGCGTCTTTCCTGCACGCCTGTGCCGTGGCCATGGACTTTCCGGCTCACGTCCGCCTGAGCTGGGATGCGTTCGAGGAATGCGTCAACGATCTCTCTTGGGCGCCGGCTCAGGGCTACGTCGTCCTCTTCGATCACGCCGGTCGCTTCGAGCTGGCCGCGCCACACGAGTGGATAACGGCGATGGACATTTTGGAGGATGCCGTCGCGTCATGGCGCAGCAGCACACCGATGTATGTGCTCGTGCGCGGCGCCGAGGCGATTTATCCCGATCTGTGAGTCACAGTTACGCTCAGCGCGGCGACCAGAACGCCAGCGAGCCGTTGCCGATCACGCGCGGGTTGATGCTCCCCGAGGCCTCCGTCTCCAACACGTAGTCCCGCGATCCATCGGCGTTGCCGAAGGTGAGCGTGAACACCAGCTTTCGGCTGTCCGGCGACCAGATCGTGACCGACCGACTATAGCGGTCAAACTCGGTGACGAGACGCCGGAAGGCAGTCGTCGGTGCGAAGTAGAACAAGCCGCGCGCGTTCCCATCTTCCGGGTTGATCGTCTCTAACAGCATGTACGGCACGTCGAGCGGCGGTGTGAAGTCGAATCCTTTGAAGTCCGGCGAAATGTCGGTCGCGCTGGCGCTGCTGAAACTGGCGATGCGTTGACCGTCGGGCGACCAGAAGAAGGCGACGACCGGCTTGTTGCTGATCACTTTGCGCGCTCCGCTGTTCACGTCGAGCACGGCGAGCGGACCACCGGATTCACGCTCGTCGGGATGCACGATGTAGGCAACTTTGGCGCCGGCCGGCGACCAGGCGAAGCTGATGCGCCCTTCAAACTCGATTAGCGTCCGCACCGGCTTTCCCATTCGGTCGGCCAAGATCAACTTATGCCGCCCCGAGCCGGCAGATTCGGTGATCAGCATGTATCCGCCGTCGGGTGAGAAGTGCGGCGCCCGAAATGCCAATGGGCTTCTGTTCACGATGCGCGTCGTCTGATCGTTGGCAATGTCTACCAGAGCTAACCGATCCGGTGCGCCGTTCGAGCTGCCGACCTTGGCAATGAGCGATGTGCCGTCCGGATGCCAGTTCCAGAACACCGACTCGCCTGCGAACAGCCGACGCGGCCGCGCGCCGTCGTGCGTCGCAATGAGGTTCACTTCATAGGTCTGATCCTCGACGTCCTGAGTCAAGAAGGCGATGTGAGAACTGTCGGGCGACCAATCCAAATAGGGAATGCCTCGCGTTCGAGAGAGGAACAGCTCGCGCAGCGGGCGCTTGCCGTCGGCCGAAGCCACATACACTGCGCTGGACACTAACTCGCCGCCCTCCGTGCTGCGTTGAATGACGACGCGCTGCGGCTGGCGCTCGACATAAGTACGTTGTCGCTCAGACTGTATCGTCTGTCCCTCGCCCGTCTGCTCGATCACGAGGCTGTTATCCCCGGCCTGGATCATCACTGTCTCCGGGTTCAGCACGACCAGAGCATTGGCCGGCCTGCGGCGGGCGGTCAACTCCACCAGCGCGATCTGCTTGGCGTCGGGTGACCAGACCGGCAAGCTGTAGACCAGCGTCTCATCCGTGTCCGGCGTCAGTCGGTTGGCGTCGCGCGTGATGCGCACGATGTTGCCGCCGGTCTGATCCATGACCAGGATATTGCCATCTTCAGCGACGATGGCGATGCGACCGACGCGTCGCTCGAACAGCCTGACCACGTCATTCTGCGGCAAGCGAAACTCCTGGGGCAATTCCACGCGCGGCCGTTGCTGTCCGGATAGGGCCGAACCGCATGCGCTCAGCAGCACAGCCGCACAGGCGGCCATTGCGGTGAGGAGATATCTTTTGCTTGCTCTCTTCATGTCTCCGCGGCTTCTCATCATCTAGACGACCAGAAGGCCAACGTGCCGGCAGCAATGCGATTGAGGCTCACACCACCGGCACCCAGCGTAGCCACGGCGATGTCTGCCGTCTCGCGCGTTGGCGAGACGCTGGCCAAGACGAGCCGCCGACTGTCGGGCGACCAAGGTGTAACGGCGCGCGAGTATTGATCAAAGTATAGGAAGTAGCGAATGAACTGACGAGTTGGGAATGTGTCGGCCACTTTGATCCTAGCGCCCGTAGCTACCTCTACGACCTCGATCCGCAGGGCCGGCGAGCGGGTCTGCGCGAGTAGCGCGCTGGGCTTGCCTGCGCTCGCGCCTAAGGGCGTGATCGTCGTGTCGGGCACGATCGAGTACACGGCCAGCCTCTCGCCATCCGGCGACCAGAAGAACATCGTGGCTTCCTCGTGTAGGACTTTGCTCGTCCCTGCGGCGAGATCGTAGACCGTCAGAGGCGCCGGCAGCAGGATGCCCTGTGGCGACGGCGCGGTGTCCAAGACGGCAACATAGCGGCCGTCCGGCGACCAAGCAAAATAGGCACTGCCTTCGACGACGCTGAGCGTGCACAGCGGCTTGCCGGCTGCGTCGGCCAAGACTAGCTCATCACGGCCATCGGTGTAAGCGACGAACAACACATAGCGGCCGTCCGGTGACCAGTGTGGAGATTGGAAGGCGCCGGGCAGCTCCTCAATGATGGTCTGCGTGCCTTTGACCGTGCCTTCTACTTCAATGATCGAAACGTTCGCCCGTCCCTTCACGGTCGCTCGGCCGCCTAGGTGGGTGACCATCGCCCGGGAGTCGGCGCGCCAGTGCCAGTAGGTCGGCGAGCCGACGTCGAGGATCGTGACCTCACCTCCCTCACGCGGTGCAACGCGGATCGCACCGTCGGATGCCTTAATGGTCAAAAAGGCCACCTGCCGGCCGTCGGGCGACCAGTCTACGTAGGGGATGCTCCATTCGGATGTGCTATACAGATCGGTGATCGTGGCGCCTGAGATCGGCGCGACGTGCACGGTGATCGTGACGCCGTTGAAGTTCTCCAGAGTATTCAGGCTGACAAAAGCAATGAAGCGGCCGTCGTCCGAGAAGGCCGGGAATTGATAGATGCGCCAGGCCTGACGGCTTTCCGAGACGAACGCATCGGATGTAATCGGGGTGACGTTGCGCCCGCTCGGATCGGTCACGGCGATGTTGTTGTCGGTCGTCACGAAGACGATTCGCCCCTCAACGTTCGACGGACGCGGCGCGATTCGGCCGATGGCCGGCTTGACCGTGCGGCACGCGGCGTAGCGCGTAGCGACCTCAGGCGTTGACCGAACCGGTCGTGCTTCCGCAGTTGCGCCCTCGGCGGCATTCGGGCGAGGCGTCGGCGTGGATAGCGCCCGTGCGCGCGCAGATTGTTCTTGGCGCGAGACGGGTGTGCGCGTGGGCACGAGCGCCGGCTCGGGGGTCGCTTCCCCTCTGAGCGGGTTCGCGCACGCGCTGAGCGCCAAGGTCAGGCAGGCGCAAGGC
>JANWVF010000065.1 GCA_025056965.1 Thermoflexales bacterium
CACTATCAGATCCATGAGAAGGAGCCGGGGCTGATGGGCAGCCTGCGCTCGTTCGTGGCGCGCAAATACCGCACGATCAAAGCGGTGGAGGATATTTCGTTTGACATCGCGGCCGGCGAGATCGTTGGCTTCCTCGGCCCGAACGGCGCCGGCAAGACGACGACGCTCAAGGTGCTGTCCGGCCTGCTCTACCCCACCAGCGGAGTCGCAACCGTGCTGGGCTTCACGCCGCACAAGCGCGAGCCGGCCTACCTCAAGCAGTTCACCCTGGTCATGGGTCAGAAGCAGCAACTGTTCTGGGATTTGCCCCCAATTGAGACCTTCCTCGTCCACCAAGCCATCTACGACATTCCACGGCCGCAGTTTGAAGCGACGCTCCGCGAGCTGGATCAGCTCCTCGACCTTGGGCCTTTGTTGAAGAAGCAGGTGCGGAAGCTCTCGCTGGGCGAGCGCATGAAATGCGAGTTAGCCGCCGCGCTGCTCCATCGGCCCAAGGTGTTGTTCCTGGACGAGCCAACCATCGGCTTGGACGTGACGATGCAGGCGCGCATCCGCGACTTCATTGCCGAGTACAACCGCCGCCACGGCGCAACGGTGATCCTCACCAGCCACTACATGGCCGATGTGACCGCGCTGTGCAGCCGCATCATCGTCATTGACAAAGGCCGACTGCTCTACGACGGCGATTTTCGCGCGCTGATCGAGCGCGTCGCCCCCTACAAGATCCTAAAGTTGCAGCTCGAGCATCCGGCTGCGCGTGAACGGCTGGCGGCCTTCGGCGCCGTCGCGGCGTGCGACGGGCGCTCGGCGGTGCTGCACGTGCCGCGCGACCGAGCCGCCGAGGTTGCGGCGCGCCTGCTCGCCGAGATCGAGGTGGACGACATCAACTTCGAGGATCCGCCGGTCGAGGACATCATTCGCCAGGTGTTTGCCGGAAAGCTGGCCGAACCGGAGCAGGCGGCTGAGCCGGTGATGGCTGCGCTTGCGGCGAGCGACGGCTGATCCATCGTGCGATCAAGTCGAACGAGAGCGCACCGACCACCGTCAGCACAATTGCAACCGCAAACAAGGGGGCATAGCCGAGCGCGCTTTGGATGAATCCGCCGATCGGTGGCGCGATGGCCGGCCCAACGTTAGCCGCAAGCGCCATCACTACGCCGACGATGAAATACTCATCACGCCGCGATGCGTTCACTACGTATACTCGATAAAGCACGCGCGAGACCTGCGCCACGGCAACCTGAATGAACACTGCCAATGTGCCGAAGGGCAAACTGGGGCTGAGGGCGAACGCAGTCAAGCTGGCTGCCGTCGCAAACGTGGTCCACACGATCGCCGGTTGGTAGCCCATCCGCTCGGCCACGCGCGGCGCACACAAGGCCGCCACCGCCCCGATCAACGCGTTCATGCCGACCAGCAGGCCGATCTGCGCGTCGCTCGCCCCAAACCGGTCGCGCATGAGCAGGTTGAGGAATGTGAACACCAACGCCTCGGCTGCTAACAGTAACGTGAACGGCACGCCGAGCGCATACACCTGTAGCCGCTGCCCCAGCAGCACGCGGGGATTGAGGTAGCGCAGCGCGCGCACCTCCGGCAAGGCAGCGGTTGGTTCACCCTCCACCGGTCGGCGACAAGCAATCATCACCAGCGGCGCCACGGCGAGCGTCCGCACGACGAACGCGGCGACCAGCGCCACGCGATACGCCTCTGCGCTCTGGCCGTCCACTTGTAGCAGCGGTGCGACGAGCCCCGGCAGGCTGCCGGCCGAGATGCCGCCCAGCAACACCGCTGCCGTGCGCACGAAGTCGCTGACGCCGAACAGCGCTGCGCGGTGATCCTCGACAGAGGCGTCGGCCAGCAACGAGACGCTGGCTAAGCCAAAGATCACCGTGCCGAATCCGCTGAGCGCCTCGGCGGCCAAGATCACCTCCGGCACAGGGGATAGCACCGTGGGCAAACGTGCGAGGCTGGCGAAGGCTGCGCCGAAGACCAGCGCCGCGCGTCGGCCCATCCGCTCGAAGCACATCAGCGCTGGCAGCGCCATGGCCAATCCACCTAGCTGGCTAGCACTATGAAACAGGCCGATGAACGCGCGGTCGAATCCGAGCGCTTCCAGGTAGAAGTTCATCAGCGTCGTCGGGAAGGCAAACGTGATGTAGTAGATCGCCATCCACACCAGGTAGAGCTTAGCAATGTTGCTGAAGCGTCGAAGCACGGCAGGGAGTATAGCCGCCGGACTACGCAGGAACGGTGCGCTGCTTTGCCCGGCTTCTCTTGTGGCGCGTTTACACACGATCGAATTGTGCTTTGGGCTCTCAGGGGCTTACGCATCATCAAGGTTGTGCGCAGTGCAGGCAGGCGGCTAAAGCGAAGGCGTGGGTAGGCAAAGGTACTGCCTTCGCCTACCCGCCCCGTTTGGCCGGCAACTTGATCGCGAGCAGCGCTCTGATGCGTAAGCCATGGGGCGGGCTTGCCAGAAGGCAGCAATGTCCAGCCAACTGTCAGCGCCACCGACAACGGCAATGACGGCGAGGACGACCACATACCACAAC
>JANWVF010000092.1 GCA_025056965.1 Thermoflexales bacterium
GCCCGGCCTCACGCTGCCGTGTTGATTTGCAGGCGCCAACCCAACCAGACGACGACGGCGACGTAGGCGGCCAGCAGCAGCCACAGGCTCGGGCCGGTCAGGCCGATCATCAGCGCGATTTCGGAGGAACGCGCAGCGGCGAGGAAGACGGCGGCTCCGGCGGCCAAGACGCCTGCGATTGCCGCGATGAGCGGCCGACCGATGAAGCGGCGCAAGAGCAGCACCAGCAGCGCCACGCCGCCGCCGCTGGCCGCGCCAAACAGCGTCGTCGCTACCAACCCGCCCTCCAGCAGGCCGGTGAAGAGCGTGCCGAACGGGATGGCGATCAGACTGGTGAGGATCGTCAGGATGCTGCTGCCGTCGCCGAACTGCGCCAAGAACGGGCGCAGCCCGAAGACCAGTGAGAGCCACACGGTCGGCAGGATTAGCCCGCCCAGCCCACCGATCAGCGCGCCCTTGATGAGGAGAGCGATCGCGTCAATCATGCGTATAGTGTAACCATCATGGAGGATCAAGCACGTCTTCACGCGATCGTGCGCGGCGTCGTGCAAGGGGTGAACTTTCGCTACACCACGCGGCGCGAGGCGCAGCGCCTATCGCTGGTGGGCTGGGTGCGCAACCGGCCGGACGGCACGGTCGAGGTGACCGCCGAAGGACCGCGCCCTCAGCTCGAGCAGCTGTTGGACTTCTTGCATCGCGGCCCGCCGATGGCGCGCGTCACCGCCGTCGAGGCGACCTGGCAGCCGGCCGGCGGCGAATTCACAACTTTCGAGATCATCGGATGAGCCGCGCGCAACCGTCGGGTGACTTGCCGTATCATCGTATACGCGTACAATCGCATACGGTTTGACCGATCTCACCCTACCCCGCCCGACCGGCGCGGTCACCTCGGAGTGGATCGCAGCGGCCCTGCGACAGGCCATCCTGGAAGGCGAATACAAGAGCGGCCAGCCTCTGCCCCAGGATGAGGTTGCCGCGCGCTTCGGCGTCAGCAAAATCCCGGCGCGCGAGGCGCTGTTGCAGCTCAAAGCCGAAGGCTTGGTGACGTTCTACCCGAACCGCGGCGCCGTGGTGTCGGAACTCTCGGCCGACGAGGTGGATGAAATCTACGCCATGCGCGTCGCGCTAGAGACGTTGGCCCTGCGCCGCGCCCTGCCGAACATGACCCGCGCCGATTTCGTCCGTCTGGATGGCCTCATCACAATCATGGACGACGAGCGGGACGCGCTGAAGTGGAGCGCGCTGAACTGGGAGTTTCACGCCGCGCTCTACCGACCTTGTGGCATGCCGCGCCTGCTGGATGTCATTCGCACGTTACACGGCAACGTCCAGCGCTACGTGGTGATCTATCTGACGAGCGTGGATTACCACGCCGAGGCGCAGCGCCAGCACCGAGTGATCTTGCGCGCCTGCCGACGGGGTGACGCCGACGCGGCCGCCGACCAGTTAGCCAAGCACCTGGAGCAGGCAGCGAAGAAGATGACCGTCCTTCTGAAGCGACGGGCAAATGAGGAGCGCCATGACCATCGTGCGAGAAATCCCAACGATTGATAGAACCGAGGAAGATACCCTTGTCCGCGTCTTGAAAAACATCGAGCGGCGCTTGCTTTGGCTGAGCACGCTGATGATCCACCATGCCAATCACGTGCGCCCGAACCCAGACAAGACTAAAGTGGGCGGCCACCAAGCCAGCGCCGCGTCGTCGGTCAGCATCCTCACCGCGCTTTACTTTCACTTCCTCAAGCCTACGGATCGGGTGCTGGTCAAGCCACACGCCTCGCCGGTCTTTCACGCGGCCATGTATCTCATGGGCATCCTGCCCCGCAGCTACCTCACGCGGCTGCGCGAGTTCGGCGGCATCCAGTCTTACCCGAGCCGCACCAAGGATGTTGCGCCGGTGGATTTCAGCGGCGGCTCGATGGGGCTCGGGCCGGTGGCGCCTACCTTCGCCGCGCTGGTGCAGAAGTATGCCGAGGCGCACTTTGGCTACACCACTGCCGATCGCTTCATCGCCATCAGCGGCGACGCCGAGCTGGATGAGGGCAACATCTGGGAAGCGTTGATTGACGAGGAGATCCAGCATCTATCCAACGTGATCTGGATCATTGATCTGAACCGGCAGAGCCTGGATCGCATCACGCCCGGCGTGCGCGCCGCCAAGCTCAAGAGGCTGTTCGCCGACTGCGGGTGGAATGTGCTGGAAGCCAAATACGGTCATGACCTGCAAAGGATCTTCGCCCGTCCGGGCGGAGAGGCGCTGCGGGAGTGCATTGACGACATGAGCAACGAGGAATATCAGCACCTAATCCGCAGCGACGGCCGTACCGTGCGCGAGGCGCTCGCGCGGCGGCCCTATGGTCGCGACATCCTGCGCTGCGTGCGCGATGTGGACGACGCCCACTTGCCCGAACTGCTGGGTAACTTGGGCGGCCACGATCTCGGCCTGCTCATAGAGAAGCTCTGCGAAGCCGAGCAGACGACGGAGCGGCCGAGCGTGATCTTCGCGTATACCATCAAAGGCTATGGGCTGCCGATCTACGGCGATCCGGCCAACCATGCCGCGCTGCTCAGCGCCGAACGGATCAGTGAGCTGCGCGCCTCGTTCGGCCTGACCGAGGCGACGCAGTGGGACGGCTTCGATCCCGACTCGCCGGAGGGACGCTTGTGCGCAGAGCGCGGCCGCTTTCTGCGCCTGAGGGAGCGCGCGCGCGACATCCCGCCGCCGCCGGTGCGCGCCGAAGATGTGCCGGACGAATTGAACGCCACCGCGCTCCCCATTGTCTCCACGCAGGAAGCTTTCGGGCGCACTCTGATGCGCCTGGCCGACGTGCCTCGGGTCGGCGCGCGCATCGTCACGTCGTCCGCCGACGTGGCGGTGAGCACCAACTTGGGTGGGTGGATCAACAAGGTCGGCACGTTTACCCTGCGCGATGTGACCGACTACGAGGCCGGGCGGGTGCGCGTCCTCAACTGGCAATTCGGCAAGCAAGGGCGGCACATCGAGATGGGCATCGCCGAGATGAATCTGTTCTCGCTGATCGGGCAGATGGGCATGGCGCACGAGCTGATGGGCCAGTTGCTCTTCCCGATCGGCACGGTGTATGACCCGTTTGTCTGCCGTGGGCTAGACGCGATCATCTACGGCTTGTACTCCGGCGCGAAGTTCATCTTCGTCGCCACACCCAGCGGCGTGACGCTGGCCCCGGAAGGCGGCGCACATCAGTCTTCGGTCACGGCCTCGCTCGGCATCGAGCTGCCGGAGCTGGACTACTACGAGCCGACGTTCGCCATCGAGGTTGAGTGGGCGCTGTGTGAGGCGATCAAGCAATGCTGCGATCGGCAAAACGGCCGATCGTCCTATCTGCGGCTTTCGACCAAGCCGATCGAGCAGGCTCTGCTTGAGCCGGTGATCGCGCGGCTGGGCAAAGATGAGCTGCGGCGGCAATTCCTGGCCGGCGGCTACGTCGTCCATCGTTCGCCCGACGGCGATCCGCGCGCGGCGCTCCACATCGTCACGTCCGGCGTCATGCTGCCCGAGGCCATCGAGGCGGCGCGCTACCTCGAAGGCGAAGGGGTGATGGTCAACCTGATCAACCTCACCGGCCCGCGCCGCGCCTACGATGACTGGCACGCGGCGCAGCAGCGCGGCGATAGTGCCCATCACTTGGCGAAGCTCATCCCCGAGGAGTCTCGCCGGGCGCCTATCCTCACCGTGCATGATGCCGCGCCGCACGCCCTGGCGTGGCTCGGCAGCGTCTTCGGCCAGAAGACCCGGGCGCTGGGCGTGACCAAGTTCGGCCAGTCCGGCTATCGCGCCGATCTATACCGATACTTCCACATTGACACGGAGAGCATCATCAAGCACGGCTTCGCGCTGGTGGACGAGTCGCTACAATCGAGCCTATAGGTGTTGACAGCGTGCCCAGCCTGCGCCCCGGGCGGAGTGACCGCTGCGTGTCAGGGCCGATCGCGTGCGCTGCGCGGCTCGCCGTTGCGTTCGCTTTGACGGCGTGCGCGCCGCTCGGCGCCGGCTCACCGCTCGAAGCGGATGCGGCCCGGCCGGCCGTTCCGGCCACATACTACCCGACGGCGACGCCGATTCCAACTTGGACGCCGCTGCCACGGCCGACGCTCCCCTCGCCCACCCCGACGGCGACGCCTGAGCCGACTGCATCTCCCACTTCTCCGCCGGTTTTGCCCACGGCTACCCTCGTCCCTACACCATTGCCCGCTATGTCACCTACGCCTTCGCCGATGGCGACTCCACCGGCGCCGACGACAGCCGAGGCCAAGACACCTGCGCCAACCGCTGCCGCGCCGGCCGAGGCGAGCCACAAGGCCGGCTGTCCGGTTGTCTCCGGCGGCTACGACCTGGCACCAATCGAGGGCCTGCCCTATAAGAACAACGCCCTGACCGACCACAACCCCGATCTGCGGCTGTCGGTTATCGGGCTGGCGCCTACTAATGCGCCGCTGACCCTGGTGGACTACAACGGCCCGGCCGATCCCGATGCGCCGAAGCTCTACGGTTTGTTCCAGCCGCACCGCGCGCCGGCCTTCCTGCGCGCCTACCTGCGCTTCGACTGGGTGTGGAACGAGAGCCAGGGTGAGCCATACGGCACGCGCGGCGGGTTGAACTTAGATTGGCCGGTTGCCGCGCTTGAGGTAGCGGCGGCGCCGGGTGAGACGATCTACCCGCCGGCTCGTGAGCCGGTCATCTATGGCGGCGGCGCGATGGCGCTGGTGCTCTTCGCTGCCGAAAGTGAGCTCACCCTCGGCTATTCCAGACACGACGACGTAGGAGTCGGCTACGTGGTGCATCTGCTGAACCTGTGCGTAGATCCGGGCCTCGTCGCGCTCTACCGGTCGCAGCTCAGCGGCGGGCGGCGGGCAACTGGCTATCTGCCCGTCGTGCGCAAAGCCCAGCCGATCGGCACTGCGACCGGCGCATTCATCGTCGCCGTGCGCGACCGCGGCGCCTTCTTGGATCCTCGTTCGCGCAAGGACTGGTGGTAAGACGCGCGAGGTGTCGCGCCCATGCGTCACGGTGATTCGCCCGTCGTCGGGCGGCTGCGCAGACCTTGCCAGCGTTTGACCAAGTCGTTTTGAACGCCGATGCGGTCCAGCACTCGGCCGACAATCTGCGTCACCATGTCATCTACGCTCTGCAGGTCGGCGTAGAAAGCCGGCACTGGCGGGAAGACCACCCCGCCGATCTCCGCGAACTGGGTAAGCGCGCGCAGATGGCCGACGTGCAGCGGCGCTTCGCGAAAGAGCGCGATCACCGGCCGGCCTTCCTTTAAGCACACATCTGCTGCGCGGGAGATCAGATCGTCGGTGATGCCGTAGGCAATGGCGGCGATCGTCTTCACCGAGCACGGCGCGATGATCATGCCGTCGGTCTTGAACGAGCCGCTGGCGATGCTGGCACCGACGTCGCCGATCGGATGAACGACGCATGCCAACCGCTCGACCGCCTGCGTGCTCCAGCTGGTCTCGGCGGCGATCGTCATGCGCGCGGCAGCGCTGAGGATCAGGTGCGTCTCGATCTCCGCTGCCCGCAGCACTTCGAGCAGGCGGATGCCCAGAATCGCACCGCTTGCGCCGCTCATACCGATGATCAACCTGCGCGGTGTCATTACGCGATGGGCGGTCAGTATAGCGAATTGCTTAACGATCAAGTACACTGCCGAAGCACCATGAAGATCACGAAAGCCGTCATTACTGCTGCTGGTCGGCATCAGCGCGACCTGCCGTTGCAGACGCTGATTGACCGCGATGGCATTCAGAAGTCCGCGCTACAGATCATCATCGAGGAGATCATCACTGCCGGCATTCACGACATCTGCGTCGTCATCCATCCGGGCGATGCAGAGGCTTACGCCGCGGCCGTGGGCGCACATGCCCACCGGCTGACGTTCGTCGAGCAGCACGAGCCGCGCGGCTATGGCTACGCCGTGCTTTGCGCGCGAGAGTTCGTCGGCGGGGCGCCGTTTCTGCACCTCGTGGGCGACCACTTGTATGTGAGCGATGACGCCGAGGGGATTGCTTGTGCCCAGCAAGTCGTGCGTGTCGCAGAGGCTCACGCTTGTAGCGTCTCGGCCGTACAGGCCACCCGCGAGTCGCTTCTGCCGAACTACGGCGCGGTGGGTGGCAAGCGCTTGCCTAACCGGCCCCGCCTCTACCAAATAGATCATGTGCTCGAAAAGCCGACGCCGACCGAGGCAGAACAGACGCTGCTTGTGCCTGGGCTGCGCGCCGGCTACTATCTGTGCTTCTTCGGCATCCATGTGCTCACCCCTGCGGTCATCGAGCTGCTGGCCGAGCAGGCTGCCACAAACGCAGACACAATGACGCTCTCGGACGCGCTGGCGCGGCTGGCGCACCGCGAACGCTACTTGGCCTACGAAGTGATCGGTCGCCGATACGACATCGGCGTGCGCTATGGCCTGCTGAACGCGCAGATCGCGCTTGCGTTGGCCGGGAGAGACCGTGCCGAGGTGTTGGCGCAGCTCGTCGAGCTGCTTGCGACAGGGGCTGCAACTGCGCATCCTCACGCCTGAGGCTGAAACGACCTATGACCCATCTCGTCGAAATCATCACTACCAGCGATCCGCACCTGCGCAACCGCTCGCTGGACGCATTCGCGCGCCAGGCCGACATGGGTACGCTGCTCGAAGAATGCGCGGCCTTGGAGGACTTTCGCAAACGCAGCGGCAACCTCTACGAGCGCGTGCGCGCGCTCTTCTTCCTCTACGCGATCTATCGCTTCCATCTGCCGGCTAAGCCCGAGATGCCGAAGCGCGGATTGATTCCCTTCGAGGGGTACGAACATCTGCTGAGCCGTCGGTTCGAGGAGGCCATCGCTGCCTTTCAGCGGGCGTGGCGAGCGCACGGGCCGAGTGACGCGCTGGCCAGCGCGCTAGCAGAGGCGTATCACCGACTCGGCTTTCAAACCCTGGCCGACCAGGTGCGCCGCAGCGTGCGCACCGTGCGCGGCAACCAGTGGATGTTCCGCATCGGCCACCCCGCCGATCATCCCTTGCGCATCCGGCGCGAGCTCTTGGGCGCGAAAGCCGACGCAGGCGCAGGACAGGACGGCTTGTCGCGCATCTCCGGCGGCGTTATCCTGCGCGAGCGCACGCCGGTGCGCATGGATCTCTCGCACAGCGCGTGGAGCGACATCTTCTTTCTCGGCATGGACTTTCCCGAAGGCGCGCGCGTGCTGAACGTCTCGATTGACCTGGCCGTGCGCGGACGAGATGCCGCGCCGCGCCCACCGGTCGAGGCTTACCTGCGCGTCATTGATGAGCCGGTGCTGCGGCTGACCAGCGTAGATTTAGGCGCGACCGCCGACTTGACGCACCTGCGCGATGTGTTCGACTTCGCGCGCGACTATCTGGGCTTGCTCAAGGCAGCCATCATCGCATCCGGCATCGTGCCGCCGGGGATGGAAGGTGCCGATCAACCGCTGAGCGAGCTGCTCGCCCGGCTTGTAGCTCCGGGCTATGGCCTCGAGCTGGTCAGCAACGTGAACGACATCCCGAAAGGCTCGCGTTTGGCCGTCTCGACGAGTTTGCTCGCCTGTCTGATTGCTTGTTGTATGCGGGCAACCGGCCAAGCCAGATCGCTCAGCGGCCCGTTGGCCGAGCATGAGCGCCGGCTGGTCGCGGCACGGGCTATCCTCGGCGAATGGTTGGCTGGCAGCGGCGGTGGCTGGCAGGACAGTGGCGGCGTATGGCCCGGGATGAAGCTGATCTACGGTGTGTTGGCCGAAGAAGGCGACCCGGAATACGGCATCAGTCGCGGACGCCTGTTGCCCAATCACAAGATCCTCGACGAGGCCGACGCCGGCGAGGCGGTACGACAAACGCTGCAAGATGCGCTGATCCTCGTCCACGGCGGCATGGCGCAGAACGTAGGGCCGATCCTGGAGATGGTCACCGAGAAGTATCTGCTGCGCAGCGAGGCCGAATGGGCCGGGCGCAAGGCCGCCATGCAAGTGCTCGATGACATCTTGGCTGCGTTGCGCAGCGCCGACCCCAGGCACGCGGTTCGGGAGATTGGCCGGCTCACGACCTACAACTTCTTCGGTCCGCTGCAGACGATCATCCCCTGGGCCAGCAACCTATACACCGAGATGCTGATCGAGCGGGCTAAGCAAGCGTTTGGCGGAGACTTCTGGGGCTTTTGGATGCTCGGCGGCATGAGCGGTGGCGGGATGGGCTTCATCGTCGCGCCGGAGATCGCCCAGCAGGCCAAGGCACGGCTGCACGAGATCATGCTCGACGTCAAGCGCGAATTGCAGTATGCCCTACCCTTCGCGATGGATCCGGTCGTTTACGACTTCGCCATCAATCCCGTAGGCACGCGCGCCGATTTGCTGTGCGGCGAAGAGGCGCTGATGCCTGCGGGCTACTATGCACTCCATGCGCCTCGGCTGGTTAAGCTTGACTCGGGGGCGCTCACGCGCATGCGGCGCGCCGACCTTGACCGCTTTGCGAATGCGACGCGCAGCCGGCCTGAGTTCGCCGGCATGACTAAGGTGCTATTCGATCGGCTGCTCCCGCAGCTGGATCACGCAGCGGGATCAAGGGACGCAGGACGTTCGCTTGAAGAGCTGCTGAGCGCATTCGGCTTCGACCGGGCGATGCACGAGCAGATCCGGGCCGACCTCAGAAGCGGTCGCATCGGGCTGGCCCAGAATCGCCTGCCGGCCAACGTGCAAATCGAAGATGTGTCGGCTTGCTCCCCGACTTCCGACCCCTCTAGGCCGCTTGTAGATGCGACCGACCGCGCA
Organism: Thermoflexales bacterium; assembly: GCA_025056965.1. GTDB lineage: Bacteria > Chloroflexota > Anaerolineae > J036 > Brachytrichaceae > JAAFGM01. The sequence continues at coordinate 8,801 of JANWVF010000092.1, forward strand.
CAAATGGGCGAGTTCGAGCGCATCGGTGCGGAAGCGCTGCGCGATGGGCGCGTGGCGGTGATGACGTTGGCAGCCGGCGCCGGCAGCCGCTGGACGCAGGGAGCAGGCGTCGTCAAGGCGCTGCATCCCTTCGCCAAGCTGGGTGGCCGACATCGCACGTTCATCGAGGTGCATCTGGCCAAAAGTCAGCGCGTGGCGTGCCGACATGACGCGCGTCTGCCGCACATCATCACGACCAGCTACTTGACCCACGACCCGATTGCATCATTCCTCGTGCGTCAACCCTCATTGCCCGAGGTGCCGGTTCATCTATCCGAAGGACGCAGCGTCGGCCTGCGCATGATCCCCATGGCGCGTGATCTGCGCTTCCAGTGGGAGGAGACGCCGCAGCAACTGCTCGATGAACAGGCGCAGAAGATGCGCGAGAGCCTCCATGCTGCCCTGATCGCTTGGGCACAGCGATCTGGTGAGGGAAGCGACTACACCGACAACACACCGATGCAATGCCTGCACCCGGTCGGCCACTGGTTCGAGTTCCCCAACTTGCTGCGCAACGGCGCCTTGCGCGCCATGTTAGACGCCTACCCTAACCTACGCTACCTGATGCTGCACAACATAGATACGCTGGGCGCCGATGTAGATCCCGCCATGCTCGGCTTGCACATTGCCCGTGGCGCATGCTTGACCTTCGAGGTGATCACCCGGCGCGTGGAAGATCGGGGCGGTGGGTTGGCTCGCGTGAACGGACAACCACGGCTGGTGGAGGGTCTGGCTATGCCACGCGAAGAGGCCGAGTTCGCCCTCTCATACTACAACAGCGCCACCTGTTGGATAGATATTGACCAATTACTGGGCGTTTTCGGCCTCTCCCGCGCCGACTTGGATGACGGAGACAAGGTGAACAAAGCGATCCGTGCGATGAGCGCGCGAATGCCCACATACATCACGCTCAAGGATGTGAAGAAGCGCTGGGGGCACGGACAAGAGGATGTCTTCCCGGTGACGCAATGGGAGAAGCTGTGGGGCGATATGACCGCTTTGCCTGATGTGAAGGTCGGATTCGCTGTTGTGCCCCGGCTGCGTGGTCAGCAGCTCAAGGATCAAGCGCAGCTCGACGGCTGGCTGCGCGATGGATCGGCCGGCTATGTCGAGCGCTTGTGTGGGTGGCGTGATTGACACTTTGCGGCACGCATGGATAGAATCGCACGCTATGCTTAACTCAGCGTTCATCGTAACTGCCGAATGCCCTGAATGCGGCGCGACCGTGCCCTTTAAGAGCGCACCGGTCTTGCATGAGCTCGTCCGCTGCTCCGACTGTGGGGCGGAGCTTGAGGTGATCTCCCTTGAACCGTTGGCGCTTGATCTGGCGCCGACCGAAGAAGAGGACTGGGGAGAGTGAGCCGGCCGGATGAAAGTTTGCATCGTCTGTAGCCTGGTCCGCCCAGAAGAGAAGATGCTTTTGGAGGCCTTCCGCCAGCGTGGGGTGGAAGTAGATGTCGTTGATGATCGAAGCGTCGTCTTCGATCTGTGCGACCTGGCCTCCTGGCGGCGCTACGACGTAGTCGTTGAGCGTTGCGTTTCGCAGAGCCGGGCCACGTACGTCCAGCGCATCATGAAGCTGGCCGGCGTGCGGACGGTCAACACGCACGAAGTGATCGAGAACTGCGGCGACAAGTTCATCACTACACAACTCTTGCTACAGCACGGCGTGCCGACCACGCGCGTGATGATGGCTTTTACGCCGGCCAGCGCTCTCGAGGCGATTGAGCGCATCGGCTACCCATGCGTGCTCAAGCCGGTCATCGGCTCGTGGGGGCGAGGTGTAGTGCGCGTCAACGATCGAGACGCTGCTGAGGCCGTGGTCACGCTGCGCGATGAGCTTGGAAGCTACGTCCAGCACATCTACTATGTGCAGGAGTTGATCAGGAAGCCTGGGCGCGATATTCGCTCCTTCGTTGTCGGGGATAAGACGATCGCTGCTATCTATCGCACTTCTGATCACTGGATCACGAACACGCACTTAGGTGGCAAGGCCAGCAATTGTCCGGTCACGCCAGAGATTGACGCGATCAGCGTCGCGGCGGCGCGCGCAGTTGGCGGTGGCATCGTCGCGGTGGACTTGTTTGAAGATCCGGCGCGCGGGTTGCTGGTCAACGAGGTGAACCACACGATGGAGTTCCGCAACAGCGTGCCGGCCACCGGCGTGGACATCCCCGGCGCTATGGCCGACTATGTGATCAACATCTGCAAGGCCTGACTTGCTCAGGCGCTGCGGATGCTCACGCGGACCTCGAGCGTCTCCCGCGCATTGCCTTTGAATACGCCGCGTGTAGGCGGCGTGTCGGCATAGTCCCGGCCGACGGCCACACGCACATAGCGCTCATCTTGCATGCAGTTGTGGGTGGGATCGAGGGAGATCCAGCCATGCCCGGCGATGAACACGTCGGCCCAGGCATGGGTCGCGACCTCGGTCCCGAAGAATTTCGGGTCGTACAGATAGCCGCTGACGTAGCGTGCCGGGATGCCTTGGCAGCGACACGTGGCGATGAATAGGTGGGCGAAGTCCTGGCACACGCCCCGACGAAGCTGGATCACTTCGTCGGCGGTTGTCTTCACATGCGTTGCGCCGCGCTCGTACTGGATGTTTCGGTAGATGGCCTGCATCAAGGCCATCGCCGTTTCGTAGGGTGAGCCGGCGATGTGGGGCGCAGCGAAGGCGCAGATCATCTCGTCGCGTGGCGCGTATGCCGTCGGTGCGAGGTAGTCGAAGCGTTCGAGCGGTGATAGGTCGGTGCAGGTATCGGTAAATGTGGCCGGGGTAAGCACCTCGCTGTTCGCTGTGATCACTACGCGATCGTGCGGCTGAAGCCAGTCGAAATAATGCACGGTGTTGTTGAAGTGATCTACGAATGACAGGACGTTAGCCCGCTCCGGACGCACTTCAAGGTGAAAGCTTAGACAGCGCTGGCCGCCGGTATCGAGCGGTCTTTGGCGTACCTCGGTGTGTGCTTCGCTGATCGGCGAGTCGTAGATGAGCGTGGTGATGTGCTGGATGAAGATCCTCATAATGCCTGAATGATGCGTTGAGACAGTTGTGTAGGCAGTCTCCGCTCACTGCTGTTGCGCTTGTTGTCGGCGTGGACTGGGTAGCACGACCTGAGTGTTGAAGAAAGCTTGGGCGACTTCATCGGCGGCTTCGTTGATGCGCCGTAGCAAATGCGACAGGAAGGGATGCATCCGCTCTTCAAGGACGTCTTGGATGTCTAGGTACTCCAGCTCGGAGCATAGTCGTCCCAGCGCGCGCTGGGCCTTGGCGCAGTGTGCCGATCCGACTGTGGCTACAGCGCTGACGCCGCTAAGGTAGTCCACGGCTTGCTGGCTGCGCTTTAGGCAGAACAGCACAGCGCGCGGGAACGCCTGGTTGAGCAGCAGGAATTCGGCGACCCGCCAGGCACGCAGCGGCTCGACCGATTGCTTGCGGAACGCCTCGAAGGCGCTGCACGATTTCAGTGTTGCGATGAGCTGCAACGAAGCTTCTGGAGTGTCGTCAGGCAATGCGTGTAGCCCTGCATACTTCACGTCCAGGATGCGCACGGTTTTCTCCGCGCGCTCCAGGAACTTGCCGAGCTGGATGAACTCGTAGCCTTCGCCGTGCATGAGCGTCGCTTCGGTGATGCCTTGAAAGGCGTGCGAACCGTCCCGCACTTGGCTGAAGAACTCATGCGGACCGCGCAGCACGGCGCCCCGGTCTACGCGGTGCACGAGGAAGTAAAGACGATTCAGTGACTCCCACATCTCGCTGCTGATCTGCTCGCGCACGCTGCGGGCGTTCTCCCTGGCGCGGTGGATGCATGTTACGACTGCATTGGGGTTAGACGGGTGCCAGATTAGAAACTCGGTGACGGTCTGGGCATCGTAGCGATCGAAGTGTTGAAGGAATAACTCTTCGTCACCGGTGATGGCAATGAGCGGCTGCCAACCCTGTTCCGAGCTCTTCAGCTGCGTGTCCAGCAGCGCATGGAAGTTCACCGTTAAGATGCGCGTGATGTCCTCGGCACGCTCGATGTAGCGCGCCATCCAGTACAGTGCGTCAGCAACCCGACTCAGCATATGGCCGACTCCGATGCACCACGTGGGTGATGTCCGAGGCTTGTATGCGTTTGCTAGTCGTAGAGCACCCAGGTGTCCTTGCTGCCGCCACCCTGCGACGAGTTGACGACCAGCGATCCACGCTGCAAAGCGACCCGCGTTAGGCCACCTGGCACAATCGTGATTCGTTCGCCGCACAGGACATAGGGCCGTAGGTCAATGTGACAGCCGCGCAACTCGCCGTCTATGTAGGTTGGGTGGCGGCTGAGTGAGATGACCGGCTGAGCGATGAAATTGCGCGGCTGTGCCCGGATGCGCGACCGGAAAAGCTCGATCTGCTCGCGGCTGGCGTGTGGGCCGACGAGCATGCCATAGCCTCCGCTTTCATTCACCGACTTCACCACTAGTTCTTCGAGGTGGTCCAGAATGTAGGCACGATCCTCCTCGCGGGCAGCCAGATAGGTTGGCACGTTCTCCAAGATTGGCGATTCGGAGAGGTAATACCGGATCATCTCCGGCACGAACGCGTATATAGCTTTGTCATCGGCGACGCCGGTGCCGACTGCGTTCGCTAAGGTCACATTGCCCATGACGTAAGCTGCGAAAAGTCCCGGCGCGCCGAGTAGGCTATCCGGGCGGAAGCTCAGTGGGTCCAGGAAATCATCATCCACGCGCCGGTAGATGACGTCCACTTGCTTAAGCCCTGTCGTTGTGCGCATGTAGACTTTGCCGTCGTGGACAACGAGGTCTCGTCCCTCGACGATCTCGATCCCCATCTGGCGCGCGAGATAGGAATGCTCGAAGTAGGCAGAGTTGTAGATGCCCGGGGTGAGCAGAACGACGGTAGGTTCAACGTCCGGGTGTGGCGCAACCGAGCGTAAGGTGTTCAGCAGCTCTTGTGGGTAGTGTTCTATGGGGCGCACGCCGTAATGCTCGAAGATACGCGCGAAAGTGCGCTTCATGGCCTGCCTGTTCTCGAGCATGTAGCTGACCCCAGATGGCGAGCGCAAGTTATCCTCTAGGACGTAGTAGCGACCATCTTTGTCGCGAACGATGTCAATGCCTGCTACATGGGCGTATACGTTGCGCGGCACGCGCACTCCTACCATCTCGCGTCGAAAGTGTTTTGCGCCGAATACTAGCTCTGCCGGTATGCGGCCATCGCGGATGATCTTCTGGTCGTGGTAAATATCTTGTAGGAACGCATTGAGCGCGCGCACGCGCTGAATCAAGCCTCGTTCCAGCAGCGCCCACTCATCCCTTTGGATGATCCTGGGAATCAGATCGAATGGGAAGATCCGTTCAATGCCCTCCTGGCTGCCATACACCGTAAATGTGATGCCTTGGTAGAGGAAGAAGATGTCCGCAGCGCGGCGGCGTTCGTCGAAGCTCTCGTGGGTTAGCTGAGCAAGGTCCGCACACAGTGCTTGGTAGTGCGGCCGAGGTTGGCCGTCCTTTTCAAACATCTCGTCGAAGAACGGACCTACCTCGTAGCTTCCATTGAGCAGGGGCCGTGAACCGGGTGCGCTTTCTGCGGATGCCATGCTGGTGTCGTGCAATAGTCCTAGACGTAGGATCGTAAACAGGATTAGTGAATTATAGAGGCGCGTCGCTATAATCGGCGCGATGCCGGAATCCCTCCTTTCGTCGAAGGCTCGCTGCACTATCGTCGGTGCAACCGGCTATACCGGTGGTGAGCTCTTGCGCATTCTAGCGTTTCATCCTCACGCTGAGGTTGTGCAGATTACCTCGCGTAGCCGTATGGGGGAGTATGCTCATGTGCTCCACCCTAACCTTCGCGGGATGCGGTGCGGTAGTTTGCAGTTTATCCGCCCTGAGGATGCTCAGAGGACTGACGTCGTTTTCTTGTGCTTGCCTCATGGTGAAGCTGCGGCTCAGGTGGATCGCTGGGCTGCCTGTGCTGATTTTCTTGTTGATCTTAGTGCAGACTTCCGCCTAAGAAATATTTCTGCCTATGCGAAATGGTATGGCCATGAGCATCCGTCGCCACAGTGGCTCGGCAAATTCGTGTATGGCCTGCCGGAGTTAACGCGAGAGCACCTGCGCGGCGCGCGATACGTCAGCGGCGTCGGCTGCAATGCTACGGCGACCAACCTCGCGCTGCTCCCGCTTGTGCGCGCCGGCATGCTTGACTTTAGCCAGCCGATCATCGCTGATGTGAAAGTGGGCAGCAGCGAGGGCGGCGCAGAGAGCAGCCCGGCCACACACCACCCCGAGCGCAGCGGCGCCGTGCGTTCTTATGCGCCAGCCGGCCATCGGCACATCGCCGAAGTTGAGATGATGCTGGAGATGGAACTGGCTAAACTGCCCGAGGGCGACCAGCCCAACACTGCGCCGACGATCCATATGACCGTGACTTCAATCGAGATGGTGAGAGGCGTGTTGGCCACCGTGCATGCCTTCCTGCGACAACCGGCGCAAGAGAAAGACCTCTGGAGAGCCTTTCGCGCGTGCTACAAAGACGAACCGTTCGTTCGCATCGTCAAGTCGAACACCGGCATATTCCGATTGCCCGAGCCGAAGATCCTCGCCGGCAGCAATTGGGCCGATGTCGGCTTCGCACTCAGCGACGACGGACGCAAGGTCACGCTCCTATGCGCGATAGACAACTTGATGAAGGGCGCAGCCGGCAGCGCCGTGCAATGCTTGAACGTGATGATGGGCTGGGACGAGCGAGCCGGCCTGGAGTTTCCCGGCCTACATCCCTAAGGACTACCCGATGATCGTAATCAAAGTCGGCGGATCCGCCGGTATTAACTATGACCTCGTGTGTGATGATGTGGCCGCGCTGGTCAAAGAAGGACACCAGCTCGTGATGGTGCATGGCGGCTCACACGAGACGAACGTGCTGAGCGAAAAGCTCGGCAAGCCGCCGCGCATTCTGACCTCGCCTCAGGGGTTCACGTCACGCTACACCGATGCGGAGACGCTGGACATCTTCGCGATGGTTTACGCCGGGAAGATGAACACGCGCATCGTTGAGCGATTGCAAAAGCGCGGCGTGAACGCCGTAGGGTTAAGCGGCCTGGACGGTAGGTTACTGGAAGGTCCACGCAAAGCCAGCGTGCGTGCCATCGTGGACGGACGACAGGTGTTGGTGCGCGACGATTTCACCGGCAAGGTCGAGCGGGTCAACGCCGGCTTGTTGCGGCTGCTGCTCGACCACGGATACACGCCGGTAGTATCGCCACCGGCCTGCAGCACCGAAGGCGAAGCGATCAACGTAGACGGCGATCGTGCTGCAGCCATGATCGCGGCGGCGCTCGGCGCCAAGCAGCTCATCATCTTATCGAACGTGCCCGGCTTACTGCGTCACTTCCCCGACGAGCGCACGCTCATCCCGCGCATCCGGTATGGTGAACTGGAGCAGGCATTGTCCTTCGCCGAAGGGCGAATGAAGAAGAAAGTGCTAGGGGCAAGCGAGGCGATCGCCGGCGGCGTGTCGCAGGTGATCTTCGGCGATGCGCGCATCAGCCGGCCTGTGTTCCAGGCGATGCAAGGCGCCGGCACGGTGATTGAGCGATGAATGCTGATCAACGGAAAGACAACGCACCGCTGATCAAGCCAGGTCATTCTCTGAGATCGCTGGGAGTGTCCTCGTGTTAATCTCCCACAAGTGCAAGGGCGCTTCACGCGCCTTCGACCTGCTGTAGCGGTGCGCTGTTCTCCGCTAGCAATTTACACTCACATACGGGAAGGTCAAGCGCGTCGGAGCTTGATCGGACATTTGTTCTTTGCCGCTGCGCGACGCACTCGGCAATCTCCCAGCTTCCCGGAACGGGTTACATCATCCCAAAGAAGAAGCTGCCGCGCAGACGCACGACGCTGAGCAGGACGAGCAGCAGTGACACGAGAACTAGGAAGAAAGCGTTCCGGAAGCGGATCGCGGCCGACCGCTTCTTGAACATCGGCAGCATGTGAGCCAGCCCGGTCGCAATCAAACCGTAGAACGCATGCTCGATATGCACCGCCGGACGGAAAGCGCCGTTGGCTGCCAAGAGGATGAGGTTGATTAAGCCAAGCACGAACTGCACGGTGATAGCGACTGCGTAAGCCGTGCCGAGTTGGCGATCCGTGGTGGTGAACGATTGCTTCCCCAGCCATCCGACCGCATAGCGCACCAGCACGATGACGGCCAAGACAGCCAACACCCAACGAATGAGACCATGAATCGTAATTAGAGTTGCCAGCATTTCATCTCCTTTGTTTAGGGTTGTGCGGAATCAAATTGAGCTAGGCGCGCGCGGAGCCCCGGCGAAGAGGCACCCGGCGCGACTGCATACGCGCAATTACCTGGCTGAGCCACTCTAGCTCGCAGCGCAGATAGTTCAGTTGATGATCTATCAAGAGTTGATAGCTACCCTGATGCTGCGGCGCCGACTCAAATTCGGTCAGCTGTTCGGCCAGAGCGGCGCGCCGCCGATTGAGCAACCGTAGCGCCTCGCGTTTAGGCAGCGCATCTATGAACGCCAGGCCAATGTCGCTGCCGGTCTTGGCAGCCACGAATTCGCCCAGGTTCTCGCGCAGCAGGCGCTGAAAGGCATCTTCACCCGCAGCCGTTAAGCTGTAGACGCGCTTATGAGGGCGATTGCCGGCGCGCGCTTCCTGCATCGTCACCCAGCCTCTGGCCTGCAGCTTGTCCAACAACACATATGCGGTGGATTTCTTCAAGTCGGTGCAGAAGGCCAGGTTGCGCTCGATGAAGTCGTTCAGCTGATAGCCGTGCATAGCACCTTGGCGCAATAGGCCGAGCAAGAGCAGTTCGCGTTCCATGACGGGCTTTTGACAATCTTGAATAGTCAAAATTGACTAAGCGAGAGTGTATCCGGTGTAAGCCGTTTGTCAAGGACGGATAGATCGTACAATGCGGCGCTATGGTGCAATCCACCCGGGAAATCGAGCAGCGCTTCACCTCAGGTGTGTATCCGAAGCGCGACCTGACCATTGTGCGCGGCAAGGAAGCAACCGTCTGGGACGACGAAGGCCGCGCCTATGTGGACTGCGTAGGCGGACAGGGCGTAAGCACGCTAGGCCATGCAAACGAGGCTGTAGCCCGCGCAATCGCCGAGCAAGCGTTGACGATGATCTCGTGTCCGGAGATCTTCTACAACGACGTGCGCGCGCAGTTCGAGGCGCTGCTTGTGTCGGTCTTGCCGGCGGAGCTGGAGCGCGTTTACCTGTGCAACAGCGGCGCCGAAGCCGTCGAAGCGGCCATTAAGTTCGCGCGCCTAAGCACCGGCCGACCGAACATCGTGGCTACTGTGCGCGCCTTCCACGGACGAACGCTAGGCGCGCTGAGCGCCACTTACGAACCCAAATACCGCGAGCCTTTCCAGCCACTCGTGCCCGGTTTCAGCCACGTGCCGTATAACAATATCGAAGCGCTCGCCGCGGCGGTGAACGATCAAACTGCCGCCGTGCTCATCGAAGCCGTGCAAGGCGAAGGCGGCGTTCACCCCGGCAAGCCGGAGTACTTGCAGGCTGCGCGACAGATCACGGAACAACACGGCGCGCTGCTAATCGTGGATGAGGTGCAAACGGGTTTCGCGCGCACCGGGCGATGGTTTGCCGTCGAGCATAGCGGCGTTATCCCCGACTTGATGCCGATGGGCAAGGCGATCGCCGGCGGCGTGCCGATGGGCGCAGTGGGCATTCGCCATACTGTGAAGAACCTAGCCCCCGGCGTGCATGGCAGCACGTTCGGGGGCAACCCGCTGGCCTGCGCCGCCGGCATCGCTTCGATTAACGAGATGAAGCGGCTCAACCTGCCCTACCAGGCTGCTCAGAAGGGCGCCTACTTCAAAGAGCGGCTCGAAGAGGTAAACGCGCCGGTCATCCGTGAAGTGCGCGGGGTCGGCTTGCTCATCGGCGTGGAGTTAAAAGCGAAGGTTGCGCCCTACCTGCGCGCGCTACAAGCGGAAGGGGTGTTAGCGCTGCCGGCCGGCCTCAACGTGCTGCGCTTCCTGCCACCTGCGGTGATCACCTACGACCAGATTGACTTCGTCGTTGAGAAGACGGCTAAAGTCCTAGCCGCGTAGATTAGTCATGACCGTATTCCCGTTGACGGACGCTCCACCCACTCACGAGGAGATACAACGTGTATCCTCTGTGGGAGAGCAGATGTTCATCCTACACTGGCGGCCGGAAGGGCCAACGCGCGGCTCAGCAGTACTTGCCCACGGCCTCTTCGAGCACGGCGGGCGCTACCACCACGTCGCCGAACGCTTCACCCGGCGCGGTTATCACGTTTGGGCAGCCGACCACTACGGGCATGGCCGCTCGGCCGGCCCTCGCGGACATATTCAGCACCTGAATCATTTCGTTGACGATCTGAAACTGGTGGTTGAACTAGCAACCTCCGAGACCGGCCACAAGCCGATCCTGGTCGGCCACAGCATGGGAGGGGTAATCGCTGCGCTCTACGCTATCCGCCACCAAGAGACGCTGCGCGCATTGGTGTTGTCGTCACCGGCGCTGCGGATCCACGCCTCGACTTTTATCATCACCGTCGGACGCATCGCCAGCGCGCTCTTACCGGCCATGGTGATCCCAAGCGGCCTTTCTCAACCCGCGACACACAACGCAGCCTGGGAAGCTTGGAAGAAGCAGGATGCCCTCGGACATAGCCGACTGACCCTTCGCACGGCCCGTTTCATCGTAGAGGCCGGCGAAGAAGCGCGCATCAAAGCGCACACGCTGCGCATCCCGCTCCTGCTGCTGGTTGCCGGCGAAGACACCTTTGTGGATAAGCGCGGCGCACATGAGTTCTTCGCGCGGCTGCGGTCGGGCAACGGCGAGATGCATGAATACGACGGCTTCTACCATGAGATCTTCAACGAGGTTGAACGCGATAAGCCGTTCGGCGATCTGGAAGGGTGGCTGAGCAAGATCGAGGCAGGATAAATCACAACCATAGGTACAGCAAAGCAGATGATCGAACTCCTCGAGCGATGTGTGCGCATCCCTTCGCCCAGCGGCCAGGAGCGTGAGGTGGCCGAGTTTCTATGCGACGAGATGCGTCGGCGACGTTTTGACCGAGCCTGGATTGACCCTGCAGGGAACGCGATCGGCGTTATCGGCGCCGGCCGGCGGCAGATCATGCTGCTAGGCCACATGGACACAGTGGGTGGCCACGTGCCGGTGCATTATGAAGATGGCCGCCTGTACGGTCGAGGCACGGTAGACGCTAAGGGGCCGCTATGCGCTTTCATCCTAGCGGCCGAGGCGCTCGCCACAGAGATCGCGCCGGAGTGGCAAATCGTCGTCGCGGGTGCGGTTGAGGAAGAAGCCGCGACATCTAAAGGGGCGCGCTTCATCGCGACGCAGTATCGGCCGGAGATGTGCATCATCGGGGAACCGAGCGGCGCCGAGGGCATCACGCTGGGCTATAAAGGCCGGCTGCTGATCCATGCCCATGTCGAACGCGCATCGCAACACACGGCTATCCCCCAGCCGAGCGTGAGCGAGCTGGCCGTAGCGCTGTGGAATCACATCCGAGCATTGGCCGACGACTGGAACGCAGATAAGCCCAAGGCCTTTGACCAGCTTCTACCGTCGCTGCGCAAAATCCAGTCGGGGGACGACGGGCTGCGCGAGTGGTGCGACATGTTGATCGGTGTGCGATTGCCGTTGGAGTTCGGCCCAGAAGCCCTTCAACAGCAAGTCGAATTCTGGCGCTCAGGACGTGCCGATGCCGATTATTTCGAGCTGCGCTTCAGCGGAGCCGAGCCGGCTTGGCGCGCTTCGAGGGACACACCATTAGCGCGCGCGTTCGTAGATGCGATCCGCGCCGAGAGGATGCGCCCAGTTTTCAAACTCAAAACCGGCACGGCCGACTTCAACGTAGTCGGGCCGATCTGGAACTGTCCCCTCATTGCCTACGGTCCGGGGGACTCGTCGCTTGACCACACGCCACACGAGCACGTCGCCGTTGACGAGTTCGAGAAGGCCGTTAGAGTACTAGTCGCCGCGCTGCGATCCTTGGTCGCCACCGGTTGATCACATGCGCAACATCAGCGAATTATGGCCGCAGAGTTTTCGTTTCGTCATTACCGACCGCGCGCACTCGAGATCATAGACACGACGCTGCGCGAAGGACAACAGTCGTCACTGCTGCACGACCACTACAAGTATTTCTTCACCACCACCGACAAACAAGAGATCACGCGCAGCCTTATTCTGTACGGCGTGAAATTCATCGAGTTGTTCGCGCCGAACGTCAGCACACAAGAAGCCGAGGACTGGCAGGCCATCAAAGCCGTGCGCGACGAACTCATCACGCAGAAGGGATACACGTTCTTGCTCGCGCATGTGCGCTGCCATCCGGCCGACGTCGAGGCAGCGATCAACATCGGCGCTGACGGATTGAACATGTATATCGGCACCTCCGATGCGTCGCGCAGCTTCAATCACGGTCATGGGCTCGACGAGATCACCCGACGCGCGCGCACGTTAATCGAGGACGTGCGACGCAACTATCCGCACCTAGTGCTGCGCTTCAGCGGCGAGGACGCTTTCCGCACGCGCGAGGCCGACCTGTTCCGCGTCTACGACGAAGTCGCCGAGTATGTGGATCGTCTCGGAACGCCGGACACGGTCGGTGTGGCAACGCCAGCAACCGTCGCGCAGCGCGTACATGCGCTGCGCGCGCGCTACCCCAAGGTCGCTTTGGAGGGGCACTTCCACGATGACCGTGGATTCGCACTGGTCAACGCACTTGAGGCCGTGCGAGCGGGCATGCAGTACATTCAAACGACGCTGCTTGGGATCGGCGAACGCAGCGGCATCACCAGCATGACGGCCCTGTTGTTCAACCTGTTCGTAGATCGTGAATACGATCGGCTGGAAGGCTATCACCTGCGCGGCTCATACCCAATCAACGTGATGATGGCCGACAAGCTGCGCAAACTAGTGCCCTCGAAGGAACCGGTGAGCTTGACCAATCGCACTCACGCGGCCGGGGTGCACCAGAAGGGGATGTTGAACAGCAGTCTCACCTACGAAGCGCACCCGCTCGACCAGTTCGGCGTCACCGAGTCGGAGATCTTGCTTGGACCTCTGAGCGGATGGAACATCATCCACTACTTCCTAAAGGAAATCTGCAGCTTCGAGATTGACGAGGCGACGGCTAAAGCCATCTCGGCCGAGTTCAAAAATCGCATCTACAGCATCGCGCCAGTAGCCTCACCCGCTGACTTATTAATCCACATCGCGCAGAACGAGTTTGGCCTGCGCTCCCTCCAAGTGCCGGAGCAGTTCCGCCATGCCGTGGCGCAGAATATGACCGATGCCTCGACGCGGGAGATTGGAGAAGTTCGACATGCCAGCGGCGTTATTCTGCGCACACGCAGGTGAGATCGCACCGCTCCGTCAACAGAGGGCAATAGGCTGGCGCGCCGAGGAAGCTTGCGAGGGGCAAGAGCAACGTCTGGCCGAGCTATCGGGTTCGAGCGAAGAACACTGCAGCGCGAATATAATCCTTGTGGATGCCGTTTACTATCAACGACCTGCAGGACCTCACCCGCCTACTCGCCGAGCGGCCGGAATGGCTCAGAGAGGTGCGCCGCCTTGTGCTCACCGAAGAGCTGCTCTCGCTGCCCGACATCGTACGCAGCCTTGCTGCAGCCCAGCAGCATAGCGAGCAGCGCATCAACGAGCTGGCCGAGGCCCAGCGCCGCACCGAGCAGCGCCTGGAAGAACTCGTCGAGGCGCAGCGCCGCACCGAGCAGCGCCTGGAAGAACTCGCCGCAGCCCAACAGCGCACCGAAGAAACCGTGCGCCGCCTGGTCAACCAGATGGCCGAGGTGCGCGGTGAAATCCTGGAGATCAAGATTCGGGATAAGGCGCACGCCTATTTCGGCCGCTGGTTGCGTCGGGTTCAGGTCATTCCTTTTATCGAGCTGGAAGAGCGTTTGGAGAGCCAGCTCACCGATGACCAGATCATTGATCTGTCTTTGACCGATATCCTCGTGCGTGGGCGACCGCGCTTGGCGCCGGCGGACGGCGAGGTGTGGTTGGCCGTCGAAGTATCGGCAGTCGTGGACGCCAAAGACGTCGAACGGGCAGAACGGCGCGCCGCCCTGCTGCGAAGCGCCGGTCTACGCGCGGTGCCCGTTGCCATAGGGGGGCGCATCATTCCGCAGGCGCAAGCACTGGCTCGCATGCGCAACGTCGCGTTGATGCGCGACGGCAGCGACGAGGGTTGGGAGCAGGCATATCAGGCGGCGACTCAATCCTAAGTTGCCTATGGGATGCACAGGGCCAGCGGGTGGCGCACTACCGGCCCGTGGCCGACAGCGACGATCTCCGGGCTAAGCTTAGCTTGTTCACGAACGCTCTGCAAGCCGCGTCCGTAGTCCCAGGTGACCGGCCCATCAACAAAGCGAAGCCTGCCGCCCGTCGCGTTGAGCGAATCGCCAGCAAACAGCAGCCGATAGGCAGGCGCATAGAACGACACGTGATCTGGCGTGTGACCCGGGGAGGCAATGACGCTCAATCCGCCCAGAACGGGCAAGGCCAGTCCGGGCACGAGAATCTCGTCTACTGCCGTCGGCGACATCGGCATCAAGCGCCCGAACAAGCCAAACAGACCGCGCACCAGCATATTCCCTCGCACCGGGCGCGACATCGCGCCCCGTGCCATCGCCGAAGCTTCTTGGTCAGCAGCATAGATGCATGCCCCAGTCGCACGGCGTAGCTCGTCGGCGCCGCCATAGTGATCCGGATCAGCGTGCGTGATCAGGATCCGGCGCAGCTCTTGCGGCCGTCTGCCCAAGCGGGCAATCGCGCGCAACACGAGGCGCGGGGCACTCCCGGCAATTCCGGCGTCAATTAATGTCAGCCCTTCCGCTTCGGCAATCAGATACAGATTGACGAAGCGATCGCTAAGCTGGTATACGCCGGGGACGACCTCGATCATGACGTTCGGGATACGCCTTGCAACTCGGCGATCTGTTGAACAAAACGCACTTCCAAGTCGAGGGTCTGCTCAATGATCCAACCAAAGACCTCAGCCATGAGGTCCTCGTTCAGCGCATAGCGCCGCGCTGCGTCGCGGGCCTGAGCAACGACGTCACTTTCGCGCCGCGGATCGCGCAAAGCCGACCGCAAGGCATCGGGCTGACCGGCCAATTGCAGCATCGCAGGATCGCGCTCTAGTTTGGAGTGAGCGACGAACGCGCCAAGGTAGATGCGCTCGTTGATGCGCGCCAAGAGGTCTGCGTCGGCATAGGCGGTTTCGCCGTAGTAGTGCGGATCGTCACCGGGCCGACACAGACGGGGCAGGATTGAGATGTAGAACTGGATGAGCTGATCGCGCGGCGGCGAGGCAATAGCCGGCAGGCGCGGCAGGTCAAGCTTGCGACGCACCGGCGACGGCACGATCACTTGGGGCATCAAGGGGTGCTGGTCAGGCACATCGAAGCGGCCTAGGGACGCATGATAGCGTTCCAATCCTTCCAGCGACCATTCCATGAGGGAGAGATTCGGGCGACCCTCGATGTGAATTGCGCCGGGCGTATAGACGGCCTCGTTCAGAACGAACCACGAGCGATCCTTGAAGCGACCAACAATCTGCTCGTTCAGCCGATCAAGCTTGGCGCGTAGCTCGGTGAGATTCATGCAAGCAGCTTACTCTTCCAACTTAAGCATCGCCATGAAGGCTTCCTGAGGTATCTCGACCGAGCCAAACATTTTCATGCGCTTCTTGCCCTCCTTCTGCTTTTCAAGCAGCTTACGCTTGCGGGTGACGTCGCCGCCGTAGCACTTGGCCAGCACGTCTTTGCGCAAGGCCGGCTTAGTCTCCCGAGCGATGATCTTCGAGCCGATGGCCGCTTGGATGGGCACCTCGAACATCTGCCGGGGAATGACTTCTTTGATCTTCTTCGTCAGCGCGCTGCCGCGCTGGTGCGCTTGATCGCGGTGAACGATCATCGCCATGCTGTCGAGGGGTTCGCCGTTGATCAAGATGTCCATCTTGACCAAATCGCCGCTGCGATAGCCATCAAATTGGTAGTCGAGCGAAGCATAACCGCGCGTCACGCTCTTGAGCTTATCGTAGAAGTCCACGATCATCTCGGCCAGCGGCATGCGGTATTTCAGCAGCACGCGGTTAGCGTCCAGGTACTCCATCGCCTCGCTTACACCGCGGCGCTTGGTCACCAGGTCCATGATCGGGCCGATATATTCCTTGGGCGTGAAGATTTCGATCTTCATCCACGGCTCGCGCATCTCGGCCAATCGAGATGGATCGGGCATATCGGACGGCCGATCCACCTTGATCACTTCGCCGTTGGTAAGCACGGCCTCGTATTCCACGCTCGGCGCGGTGACCACCACGTCCAGGTTGTACTCGCGCTCCAGCCGCTCCTGGATAATCTCCATGTGGAAGAGGCCAAGGAAGCCGACGCGGAAGCCGAAGCCCAGCGCAGCGCTGTTCTCCGGCTCAAAAGTCAGCGAGGCATCATTCAGTTGGAGCTTCTCGAGCGCATCGCGCAGCAGCGGATAGTCATCGGTATAGGTCGGGAAGATGCCGGCGAACACCATCGGCTTGGCCGGCTTGTATCCCTTCAAAGGCTGCGCCGGACGGGCAGCGTCCAGCATCGTGTCGCCCACTCGACATTCGCGCACACTCTTGAAGCCCGTGGCGATGTAGCCCACCTCGCCGGCACTCAGTTCGCCGATCACGGTCATACGCGGCGAAAAGATGCCGATCTCGACCGCTTCGCAGGATGCGCCGGTGGCCGCCATGCGCAGCTTGGTCTTCATGTTCACGCGACCGTTCACAATGCGCACATAGGCGATGACGCCTTTGTAAGCGTCGTAGTGCGAGTCGAAGATCAACGCTTGAAGGGGAGCATCCGGATCACCCGTAGGCGGCGGCACCTCGTGCACCACTCGCTCCAGCACCTCTTTGATGCCGATGCCTTCCTTGGCCGAGATGCGCAGGATGCGCGCCGGGTCGTCGCCTAACAAATTCCCCACCTCTCTCGCCACCTCATCCGGGCGAGCATGGGGCAAATCTATCTTGTTAATAACGGGAATGACGTGAAGGTTGGCTTCCAGAGCCAGATAGAGGTTGGCCAAGGTCTGTGCTTCGATCCCTTGCGAGGCATCCACGACGAGCAACGCGCCTTCGCAGGCGTTGAGCGCGCGGCTGACCTCGTATGTAAAGTCCACGTGGCCCGGCGTATCAATTAGGTTGATCTCGTAAGTTTGCCCATCATCGGCCTGATAAGTCATGCGCACTGCCGAGGCCTTGATGGTCACACCTTTCTCGCGCTCGATATCCATCGAATCGAGCACCTGCTCTTGCATCTCGCGCTTGCTAATCGTGCCGGTGAACTCCAGCAGTCGATCGGCCAGCGTGCTTTTGCCATGGTCCACATGGGCGATGATGCAAAAGTTGCGGATGCGGCCGATGGCGCTGGCAGTCGAATCCGGCGCGGCTTTCGTTAGAATGTTCGTCATCACCAACCCAGACAACCAATTGGATTATATAGGCCAAAGTCGCAGCACTTAGCAGCCTATGAGCGGTCCTCACACTCGCCTCATGCAACCTGCGCCACAGCTTGCGCCATACGCGCAGACGCTCACGCTCCCGGCATCCGGTGTATCCATTCACTACTTTGAAGCCGGCCCGCGCAATGCCCCCGCCACGGTCTTGATCCATGGCCTGCAAGACGAGGCGGACACTTGGCGACACGTCTTTGGGGCATTAGCGCAGGTGCATCGCGTGGTCGCGCTCGACCTGCCGGGGTTCGGGCGCAGCGATAAAGCCCGTCGCCGCTACAGCGTGCCTTTCTACGCGCGGGTCGTCATCGGGCTGATGGACTCGCTGAAGATCGGCTACGCGACGCTGATCGGTAGCTCACTTGGCGCGATGATCGGTGAAACGATCGCCCTCACCTACCCCGCGCGCGTCTCGCGCCTGGTCCTCGTAGGCGGCACGATTCACATCGTCGAACCGCCAAGCGGTGCGCCGCGCAATCTCATCCAGCTCGTGCGGCTGTGGGCAAACGACCGCCGCTATTTCGAGGCGCTCCGCCAATCGCAGCAGGCCGCTTACGATTCACTGCGGCCTTACTATGCTGATCTGGACGGCCTACCGCAAGCGGATCGGGACTTTTTATTCCGGCGGGTCAACGAGCGAGTGTGGGACGAAGCTCAACGGAAGGCATCGTTGTCGGTGCAGACAAGCCTGCTGCTCTTTCTGGCATTTCAGGCACGGCGATTAGTGCGGCGCATCCCAACCAGCCCGATACCAACGACGGTGATTTGGGGTACGGAGGATCGCGTACTGCCCATCGGCAACGGCGTCGCGCGGGCGGCACTCCAGCGAGCTGCGCGCTTTGCGCGCATCGAAGGCGCCGGGCATTTGCCGCACCAAGAAAGGCCGGAGGCTTTCTTACAGGTAGTCAGGCAATAGAGATTCGGTCAGGACGAGGGCAGCAGGCCGCGCGGGTTGTCGCCCTGCGAGCCACGCGCATCGGCATCTTCGTCGCGGTCATCACTGCTGCTCTCGAACCAGGCGTCTATGCGCGCTTGCTCACGCCCGGCATCGTAGCCGACGGCGAACATCGTCTTGCACAACGAGCGAATGGTGATCTCAAACGCCTCGCGCGCATCCTCTTTGGCAAAGTTCCAGGCGCGTTCCTCACCCTGTAATTGGAGGCGATCCACATGCTCCATGATCTCGGGATCCACCAACTCCTCCAGGGGAGTATCTCCCAGCACGTTCTCCAGCCACTTGGCAAAGTCAGATTGAGTCATCGGTCACACCCGTTGCCGGTTGATTGTTCGTTAGTATACAAGCCGACCGACGATCGCACCGATGAAACCAAGGATCATCAATCCACCGAACCAGCTGTGCAGGTTGGCCGTAGCGCGCAGCACACGGTTAAGTTTGCGCGGCTCATCGGTCGCAAACGCGCGCTGCACCAGTGAGACGCCCATCGGCAAGGCCAACAACGGCAATAGCGCCAACAGCGGCGCATAGCCGATCAACACGAGGGCGGTCAAGACGATGAAACTCCCGCTCACCAGCACGAGGTACTCCCACTTGCTGGCCTGGCGGCCGAGGATATTAGCCAAGGTGCGCTTGTTCTTGGCCAGATCCCCTTCCAGATCGCGCATGTTGTTGGCGTGCAGGATCGCGGCGACGAGAAAGCCGATGGGCAACGACAGCAGCACAACGTGCAGCGGCGCAGCCTGCGCTTGGACGTAATAGCTGCCGATGACCATCACCGGCCCCATAAAGATAAATACCACGATCTCACCCAGGCCGATGTAAGCGAAGGCTTTCGGGCCAGCGGTGTAGAACCAGCCAGCCAGCACGCTCAGGACGCCCAGGAGCAAGATGAATATGCCGCGTTCGGCTACCAGATACAGGCCAATGAGGGAGCCGACCCCGAAACAAACCAGTGCGCCGATGAACACTTGGCGCGGCGTGAGCATGCCCTCTTGAAGCGCGCGGTTGGGGCCAAGCGACTCCGGTGTATCGGCGCCTTTCTTCCAGTCGTAGTAGTCATTGGCCAGGTTCGTGCCGGCGTGAATCAACACCGAGCCGACTAGGGCAAGCACGAACAACCACAGGTCGAAGTGACCATCGTAGGCCGCCAGCACGGCGCCCAGCGTGACCGGCACGACGCTGGCAGTGAAGCTGAACGGTCGCGTCGCCATCCACCACACGCGCACGAAGCGACGCACGCGCGGCTCATCGTGAGGAATCGGCGCGGTGCGAGAAGCCCGATTGCTCTCGGCGACGCGCCACGGCACGAGCTGTCGCTCGAGCTCACCCATCAGCCAGTTCGCCGCGAAGCCCAGCAAGGCCACCACGATCAGCGCGGCGAAGATCGTCGGAATGTCGTACACCTGATAGGCTGCCCAGATCATCGCACCTAGGCCACCTCGGGGCAGCAGCAGCTCAGTGCCGACGATCACGGTGAGCGCGAAGCCGAGGCCGAGGTTGACACCGGTGAGGATGCTCGGCAACGCGCCGGGAAGCGCCACCGTCCAAATTAAATCCCACTGGCTCGCGCCGTGATTGCGCGCGATGTCAAAGTAGCGCGCATCCACATTGCGCACGCCGGCCACAGTATTGAGCACCACCAAGAAGAACACCGAGATCACTACGATGGCGTACTTGGCCGGCTCGCCGATGCCCAGCAATAGCACCACCATTGGCACTAGGGCGATCTTGGGGATAGGATATATCGCAGCGACCAGGGGGGTGAAGAGGGCGCGGGCGATTCCGCTGACGCCCATGATCACGCCAAGCAAGATAGCCGGCACGGTCGCCAGGACGAAGCCCACGGCCACACGGCGCAGGGTAATCGCTGTGTTAGTGAGCAGCGTGCCATCCTGCAGCAGGACAACGAGCCGAGCGAAAATCTCGCTCGGCATGGAGAAGAAGCGCACGTCGAGCGCGCCGAGGCGCGCCAGCACCTCCCACAGCACCAGCAGCGCCAACGGCGATACCAACGTTAGCCAGCGTTCGCGCAGCATATTCGACACACTCTGACGAGCGATTACGATAGCCGACGCAGATAAGGCTGAGCTGAACGGGCTAGCCGTACTTCACATATACGGTCTTGGTGCGTGTGTAGAACTCGACTGCGGCCTGGCCCTGCTCCTTGAAGGTGTTGGCGCTGCTACCCTTGAATCCGCCGAACGGCGCTTGGAGCGCCACACCGGTCGTCGGTTCGTTGACCTTCACCACGCCGGCCTCGATGCGGTCGGCGAAGCGCAAAGCTTTGTTCAAATCGTTCGTGACGATGCTGGCCGACAGGCCGAAGCCGATGTCGTTGGCTTTGACGATGGCGTCGTCGAAGTCTTTGGCGCGAATGACGCCGATGACCGGCCCGAAGATCTCTTCCTGGGCGATGCGCATGCTCGGCTCGACATCCTCGAACACGGTGGGCTGGACGAAGAAGCCTGCACCGGATCGGATCGGCTCACCGCCGACCAGCAGCTTTGCGCCTTCGCGCTGGCCGATGCTCACGTACTCCAAATCGGTCTGCAACTGGTCGGCGCTGACCGCCGGACCCATCTGTACGCCGCTCTCCAGGCCGTTGCCTACTTTGAGATTGCGCGCTGCTTCAACGAGCGCCTGAGTAAATGCGTCGGCCACTCCTTCCTCGACGATGACGCGGCTGGTCGCCGTGCACGCCTGGCCGGTGAGGCCGAAGCCACCGCGCACGGCAATATCTACCGCCAGCGGAATGTTGGCATCGTTAAGCACGATGGTAGGGTTCTTGCCGCCCATCTCAAGCTGAGTGCGCACCAGGTTGCGCGCGGTCTTCTCGTAAATCTTCATGCCGACGCTGTAAGAGCCGGTGAAGCTCAGGCCGGCAATGTCTTTGCTCTCGGCCAACGTGTTGCCCACCGCGCTGCCGCTGCCGACGACGAGGTTAATCACGCCAGGCGGAACTCCGGCCTCGATCAGAATCTCCACCAGCTTGAGCGCCGTGTGCGGCACGAGAGAAGCCGGCTTGAACACGACCGTGTTGCCGTAGGCCAGTGCCGGCGCGATCTTCCAGGCCGGGATGGCAATCGGGAAGTTCCAAGGGGTGATGACGGCGACGACGCCGAGTGCCTCACGCTTGGTGAATAGCAGCGTTTCAGGCGTATTGGCCGGGATCACGTCGCCGCCGGCGCGAAAGCCTTCACCGGCGTAGTACTTGAAGATGTCTCTCGCGCGCGTGACCTCGGCTTTCGCTTCGGCGAGCGTCTTGCCCTCCTCGCGGGTCAGCGTCTCGGCCAGCTCGTCTGTGCGCGCTGCGATGATCTGGCCGGCTTTATCGAGGATTGCGGCGCGGCTCGGACCGGGCAGCGCCGCCCACTTAGGCAGGGCTTCCTTGGCCGCTGCGATTGCGCGCCGGGTGTCCTCGGCGGTTGCCGAGGCGAAATACCCGATCACCTCACCGGTGGCCGGGTTGATGTTCTCAATTGTCTTTCCGTCGGATGCGCCGACCCATTCGCCGGCGATGTAGTTCTTGAACGTAGGGACTGACATTTGCCTCTGATTTTAACGTCAGCGTCGTCAAGCGGACGCCGCCCTTAGGCGCGCGTTGATCACGCGCCGCAGCTCACGCAGCCGCCCCTCGAACTCCGGATCGCTATCGTCGGCCAGCGCCTCCGGCGACCAATCATGACAGTCGGCCAGATCCAGCAGGACGCTCGCTGCTTGCGCGCGGGCCTCGCGATTCACGCTGCGCCGCTCAAGCAGCTCCAACAACACCCAGCCCGACGTGAGCAACGTGGCGCGCTCGCGCAATGACTGCCAGAGCATGCCAGTACGGCCGAACCGGCGCTCGTGAATCAGCGCATGCAAGTCTGCCAAGCTCAGGCTGTCGTAGTAGGCGCGCTCCTCACGCGCTTCGGCTTCAAAAGCCATGGCCGATCACAGAATCCCACCCAAGTTCCACGGTTGGAACTCCTCTTCGCCGATACCCTGCGCCTCGCTCTTGGATGGTCTGCCGGAAGCCACCTCGATCATGTAGTCCAGCAATTCGTCGGCTACGACCTGCATCGGCACACCCTCCAGCACCTTGCCGGCGTTGATGTCCATATCCTCTTCCATGCGCCGATAGGTCGCGCTGTTGCTCACCACCTTGATGCTCGGCGCCGGCTTGAAGCCGAAGCACGAGCCGCGGCCAGTGGTAAACACGATCAAGTTGCAGCCACCGGCCACTTGACCGGTCGCGCCGACCGGATCGTAGCCCGGCGTGTCCATGAACGTGAAGCCGCGGCGCGTGATCGGTTCGGCATAGTCAACCACATCCACGAGCGGCGTCGTGCCTGCCTTGGCGATGGCGCCGAGAGACTTCTCGTAGATGGTGGTCAGACCACCGGCCTTGTTGCCGTGCGATGGGTTGTTGTCTATCTCGATGCCGTGTTTGGCCGCGTGTTGTTCCCACCAGTGGATCTTGCGAATGAGTTTCTCGCCGACTTCGCGGCTCACCGCGCGGCGCGTGAGCAAATGCTCGGCGCCGTAAATCTCCGGCGTCTCGGCCAGCACAACGCTGCCACCCTGCCGGACAATCTCGTCGGAGACCATCCCCAGCACGGGGTTCGCCGTCACGCCGCTCCAGCCATCGCTGCCGCCACACTGCAGCGCCACGGTCAGCGCGCTGATCGGCGTAGGCATGCGCCGATATTGATTTACCACCGGCAACAACTCCTTCACCATCGCCACACCAGCCTCGATGGTCTTGCGCACACCGCCGAGGTCCTGGATGGTGAGCGAAGGCGGCGAAAGCGGCGGATGCGCGTTCGCGATGGGCGTTTGGTGATGGACGAGCCGCACCGTCGGCGCTTCCTTGGCTGCTAGATGATAGTTCTCAACCAGCGCGCTGATCTGGTTGATCTCGCATCCCAGGCCGACGAGGAGATAGCCGCCGACGTTAGGATGAGCAGCGATGCCGGCCAGCGTGCGCTGCAGCAGCACGTAGTCCTCGCCGCCGACGCGCGTCGCGCAGCCGAAGCCGTGCGCGATGGCGATGACCCCGTCCACATTGGGGAAGTCGGCCAGCAACTCCGCCGTGAAGCGGTGGGCGATGCGGCGAACTGTATGCGCTGAGCAGTTCACCGTGCCGATCACCGCGATGTAGTTGCGCGTGCCGACACGGCCATCCGCACGCGGATAGCCCATGAACCGTCGCCGCCGGTCCTCCGGCACGAGTGCAACCGGCCTGACGTCGGCGCCAAAGGCGTAGTCCTGCTCGAACATTTCATGCAGCGAGAGCGAGTCGCGTGACACAGCCGCGACCGCCAGGTTGTGCACGTGCACATGCTCGCCGATCGCGACATCGCGCGTTGCGAAGCCGATCACCTGGCCATAGCGGCGCACTGGCCGACCCTGCTTCACCTCGCGAATGGCGAACTTGTGGCCGGAGGGAATCAAATGGTGAAGGCGGATCACCCTGTCGTGATGTGGCCCTGTGACCGTTGTGCCTGCGGCCAGGTTGACCTTGGCGATGGCCACATCGTCATCGGGATGCAGTTGAATCGCAACGTCGTCGAACGAGAAGATGGCCGGCTCGGCCGGGGAGAGCAAATCAATAGCAGTCATCGAGGAGAAAGCGCCTCACGATGCGCACAAACTCGTCGGTCTTCTCAACCATGGGCAAGTGTCCGCATGCGTCAATCCAGACCAGACTGCCGTGCGGGGCGAGGCCGGCAGTATATTCGGCGTTGCGCGGCGGCATGATTTGGTCGTTGCGGCAGTGGATCAGCATGACCGGCATGGGCAATCGCGCCAGGGCATGCGGCGTATCCCAACCGAGCGATGCTTTCACCGTTAAGTTGGCCGTCCGCTCGTCCATCCGCATGAAGTCATCCAAGCCGTCGCGCAGGACTTGCATATCGTCGGGCAGACGGTGGAAGTAGCGGCTGCCCAGTAGCTTCGCGAACCCGTCGCTGCGAGCGAACGGGAACTTGCGCGCCTTGACCATCAGGCCGGTCACGCCGTGCATGAGAGCGATCATGCGTCGCTCTAGCTCGTTGCGAAATGTGCTGAAGTTGCTGATGATCAAGCGCCGCACGCGCTCCGGCTGCGTCGCGGCCAAGGCGATCGCGACCCCGGAGCCGTAGCTGTGACCGATCACGTCGGCCTGGGCAATGCCCATGACGTCCATGAACTCCAGGACGATCTCAGCCAGACCGCGATGGGAATAGACGTCAGGCGAAGCGCCGTTCGTTTGACGGGTTCGCGCGCCGAGAGGCGACGAAAGCCCGAAGCCAGGCAGATCGGGCGCATAGCAGCGAAAGGCATCTGACAGCGCGCGCATCGCGGGCAGCCAGTAGCGTGATGCACCGCCCCAGCCATGGATGAGCAGCAGCGGTGGGAGAGGCAATGAGCCGACCTGACGGTAAGCCAACTCACCGTGTCGCAGGCGAGCGGTGTAACACCCCGGGTCTGCAGAATGCATATCACCGCTTAAGCTACATCTCATGCCTATCTCAATTCGATGCACACAATGCATTATATGGAAACGTCGAACATGACCAATCACACAGCACCAGGTGCAGAGGCGCTTCCAGCTGGACAGAAGACGGAGATCATCAAAGTCTCTGCCCAATCGCGCTCGACAGCAGTCGCCGGGGCGATCGCGGGCATCATCCGTGAGCGCGGTCGCGTGGACGTGCAAGCCATCGGCGCCGGCGCAGTAAACCAAGCGATGAAAGCGGCAGCCATCGCGCGAGGGTACTTGCTCCTCGACGGAATTAACATTGTGGTGATCCCGTCGTTCTCCGACGTGGTGATCGAAGGCGCCGAACGCACCGCCGTGCGACTCTCGATCGAGCCTAGGTAGGAATTAGGCGCTTCAAAATCTAGGTCGAGAGGGCACTCGCAACGGCAGGTGAGCGCCCTCTTTCGTTTTCTCGCCGCATCCGTTATCCTCAGCGGGTGCGAACCGAACTTCACTGCCACACCTCAGCCTCGGACGGGCAACTCTCGCCCACCGAGGTCGTGCACTTGGCGCGTCAGCGCGATGTCGCGCTGCTCGCCATCACCGATCACGATACGATCGCCGGCAACGACGAAGCCCTAGCCGCAGGCGAGTTGCTCGGTGTGCGCGTGATCTGCGGCATCGAGATCAGCGCGCTCTCGCGCCAGGGAGAAGTGCACGTCCTAGGTTACGGCGTCCGACCGAGCGATACCGCGACGATCTCGCGCATTGCGGCGCTGCGAGCGGTGCGCGAAGCCCGCGCGCGCGCCATCCTCGACAAGCTCGCCCGCCTTGGCGTCCACATCCCCTTCGAGCAGGTACAGGCACTGGCCGGCGACGCCATGATCGGCCGCCCGCACGTAGCGCGCGCGATGGTGAAGGCCGGCGCCGTCCAAACCGAACAGGAGGCTTTCGACCTCTACCTCGCGGAGGGTAAGCCGGCATTCGTCCCGCACGAGGGTCTGACGCCCGGACAGGCGGTGCAGCTCATCCATGCGGCCGGCGGCCTTGCCGTCCTCGCCCACCCCGGCTTGTATGTCGGCAACCTCGCTGCGTTGCTCGATGAGATGATTGGAGCCGGCTTGGACGGGATCGAGGTCTTTTACCCGCTGCACACGCCAGACCAAGAGGCGCGCTTTGCCGAGCTGGCGCATCGGCACGGCCTGCTGCTCACCGGCGGCAGCGACTTCCACAGTGTGCGCGGGGACGCCGAACCTTCACTGGGCAGCGTCCACGTTCCGCCGGAATACGTCGGAGCGCTGCTAGCGCGGCTGGGGGAGTGATGCGCTCCACATTCAAAAGTTGGAAGTTCTGGCTGAGCATTGGGGTCAGCGCCGTCGCGCTGTATTTGGCGCTGCGCGACGTGGACTTCGCGGAGTTCATCCGGGCTGTGACAACGGCGCAGGCGGGCTGGCTAATTCCGGCCTTCGTGGCCTTCATGATCGGCTTAGTTGTCCGCGCGCTGCGCTGGGCAACCCTGATGGGTAATTCGCACCTCGGCATCACCTTCCACGCCATGAACATCGGCTACATGCTTAACATGGTGCTGCCGTTCCGCGTGGGCGAGATCGGGCGCGCGATCGTGATTGGTCAGCGCACCGCCGTGAGCACTGCGACGGCACTGTCATCCATCGTGGTCGAGCGCCTACTCGACTTGGCTGCCGTGGTGCTACTGTTCTTCATCTTCGCCCAATTCATCCCGATGGATGCGGCGTTAGCGCGCGCAGCAACGATCAGCGCCGGGCTGGTCGTCGTCTTGATCGTCGCCATCGGCGTAGTCATCTGGCAATCGGTGCGCTTCGAGCGGATCTTGAGCCGACTGCTGGCATACTTTCCGCGCATCAATGCGCAACGCTGGTTACAGCGCTACCGCGACTTTTGCGCGGGCTTTAGATTGATCAACTCAACCCAGCGCTTCATCACTGTGCTCATTACCACGATCGGCATCTGGGCGGCTCAAATTCTCGTCGCCTACCTGACGATGGCAGCCTTTCTGCCGCCGCACGTAGACCAAGCCGGCTTGATGCTCGTCGCGGCCAACCTGGGCGGCGCGGCGCCATCTGCACCCGGCGGGCTGGGGCCGGTGCAGTTGTTCGCGCGCGTCGCGCTGGTCGTGCCGTTCAAGCTCGACCCAACACGGGCTACCGCGCTGATCTTCGTATGGTCGCTTTGGCAGCAGCTGGCGCTCATCGTGCTGGGGATGATCGGTCTGGTGCGAATCGGCCTGTCGCTTGGCCAACTGCGGCCGGCCGAGGCCTAGCAACCGACGAGACGCTACATGCCCATCGGCGCCGTATATGCTGCGCGGCTCACACTGGGTTAAGCTGGCGAATGGTCAGACATGCGCATCCTCCATGTCCTCACCTACTACCGCCCTCACATCAGCGGGCTGACAATCTACGTCGAGCGGCTGGCGCGTGGCCTGGCGCGCGCGGGCCATCGCGTGACGGTGCTGACTTCACAATACGACCGTGGCCTGGCACGCAGCGAGGTCATGGACGGCGTCACCGTCGTGCGCGCGCCGGTGCTAATGCGGATTAGCAAGGGCGTGATCATGCCAACCTTCGGCGTGATGCTGCGGCAATTGCTGAAGCAGGCCGACCTAGTTCACCTTCACCTGCCGCAATTCGACGGCGCCGGCATCGCCATCAACGCTCGGTTGTTCGGCAAGCCGTCGTTGCTCACTGTCCACGGCGACATCCGACTGCCCGACACGCCATTCAACCGCATCGTCCAGCCGGTCATCAATTTGATGAACCGCATCGCCGGGGACAACGTAGATCGGGTGGTTTCCTATACCGAAGACTTCGCGCGCCATTCGCGCTACTTCTCGCGCTATGCCGACAAGCTGGCGATCATCCCGCCGCCGGTCGAGGTTGAGCCGCCGAGCAGCGAAGACCTCGCGGCCTTCCGTTACAAATGGCATATCACCGATGACCGGCGACCACTGATCGGAATGTGCGCCCGGCTGGCTACGGAGAAAGGCGTCGAGATCCTGCTGCGCGCGCTGCAGATCATTCGCGAAAAGCGCCCGAGCGCGCGCGTGATCTTCGCCGGCCCTTACAAAAACGTCATCGGCGAAGAGGCCTACGCGCGCCGGCTGCAACCGCAGTTCGACGCGCTGGGCGACGCATGGACGTTCGTCGGATCGCTGCAAGGCCGCGAGCTTTCGGCTTTCTTCACCGTATGCGACGTGACGGTGCTGCCCAGCTTGAACTCCACCGAGTCCTTCGGCCTCGTCCAGGTCGAGTCCATGCTGTGCGGCACGCCATCCATCTGTAGCAATCTGCCCGGCGTGCGCGTAGCGGTGCAGACCACCGGCATGGGCGAGGTGACGCCGATCGGCGATGCCCCGGCGCTGGCCGAGGCAATCCTGCGCGTGTGCGATAATCGGGAAGCTTACGTTAAGCCGCGCGACTTCATCGCGCGACACTACAGCACTCAACGCACGGTCTGCGCTTACGAGGCGCTCTACGAAGAGCTGATCCGAGCGCGCCGGGCACGGCAGAGATCGGCTTGAAACGAGCGACGTTCGCGAACCGGTAAGAAAGATGAGCCCTGCTGAACCGCTCCCGGAATCCCCGAGACAACCAGAGGACGCTTCGAGCAAACCAGACCTAGCCGACAAGCCACCGCTCGCGTCGGCCACGATGCCTCCCTTACAAGAGTATCCCTCGCGATCCGATCGGCGCGCGTTCGGGTGGTTCATGCTCGGCGCGGTCTTCGGCGCCCTCGTCGCGGTCGGCGCAATGCTGGTCATCACGGCCGCGCGCACGCCCAGCCGGGCTCAGCAACAAGCCGCGCAACCGCAGCCGGCTACACAAGCAGCGTTGGCCACGCCGCAGCAGCAAACCGCACAGGCACAGGCGACGCCGGAACAGCCGACCGCTCAGCCACAGGCGGATACCGGCATGGTGCTCTCCGATCCCCAGCCCTTCTTGCCCAAAGTTGAGGTGCGCCCGTCGAACACCCAGGGCGATGCCACCGCGCGCGTGACCATCGTGGAATACAGCGATTTCAACTGCGGCTTCTGCCGCCGCTTCTATGCCGAGACGCTCTCGCGCATCCTCGACGAGTATGTGAGAACCGGCAAGGCGCGCTTTAGTTACAAGCACTACCCGTTCCTCGCCGAATCGTCGGTGTGGAAGGCTCAAGCTGCGGAGTGTGCCGCCGAGCAAGGGCGTTTTTGGGACTATCACAGTCTGCTGTTCACGCGGAACATCTTCGGCAACGACCAGGCCAGCATGCGACAAGCGCTCACTGCCGCTGCCGGCGACATCGGACTGCGCACAGATGTGTTTGCCGATTGTCTGAGCCGCGAAGATGCGCTTCGGCGCGTGCAAGCCGACGCCGAGGAGGCGCGACGGCTGGGCGTCTCCGGCACACCCTCCTTCTTGATCAACGGCCGGCCGCTCGTCGGCGCGCAACCATACGAAGCCTTCAGGGCAATGATTGAGGAGGAGCTGGCTAAGGCGCCTGCAAAGCCCTAGCAGCGCCGGCTGAGGGCGTGACTAGCGGTAGAGCGCAAAGGCCGCCAAGTTCCCCTGCCGCCCGAGTAACTTCGCGTGCCGAGCGCCTTTTAGCTTGGCCAGCCGGATGGCCAGCGCCAGTACGCTCGCGTCGGCGGACGGCGCGGCCGAAGTATGTCCGCCTGCGCCTAACCAGCCTTTCAGGATGCCGGGACGCGCGGCGGGCGCCTGACCGGTGAAGAAGCGCAGATCTAGCCGCGCGATGGCATCACAGGCGGCTTGTTCTTGTGATTGCGGCAGGTTGGCCGCGGCGATGATGAGGCCGAACCGCTCGGCGACGGGCGCCCAGTTACCTTCAGCCGGACGCGCGCCGGCCGGGATGCGCAGCGGCAGGCATTGTGTGTCGCCTGTGGCTACCTGGATGAACGGCAGGTGATCCTCGATCGTCGGCTCATCATCGGACACGCGCAGGACGGCGATCCCGGCGCGACCGAGTTCATCCAAGGCAGGGGCGGCGATGGCCATCAAGTCCAGCGGAGTGGCATAAGCATCGGCCGGGTCGCACAGCACGGCGGAAGCGTCGTCGGCCGCCACGGCGGACGGCGCAAGCAGCACGGTCAACGCTGAGGGCAGCGGCACGCTGAGCAACAGCTTATAGGCACAGCCGGCCAGCGGACCACACTCGGGATGCGCGCCGCGCGGCACAATGAGCGCGCACAACGCGCCGGGGACGCTGGCCGCCGGCGCATCCTCGATGAAGGACTCGACCGAAGCGCGCAAACGGCCGGGGTCGGCGAAGTAATGGCGGCCGGCAAAGCGGGGCAAGCGCACCATCGGGCGACTCGACTAGGGCACAGACGGTCGTTGCATCGCCGTCGCGATCAGCGTGAGGGCGACCAGGCCTAGGGCGAAGGCGGCTACGGGAAGCGCCTGGCGCAACAGCGAGTTGGTGTCCATCATAAAGTCGTTCGACAACTCCGGCGCATGCTGCCCGGCGATGACCGGCGCAAACGCGCGGGCAAACGGATCCACCGGCGCGTAGCGCGGGCACAAGAACCAACTTAAGATCAAGCCGCCGATGAAGCCGCCGAAGTGACCCCAGTTGTCTATGTTGCTGCCCGGCGCGAGGCCGATGACGACGTTAATCAGCAGGATGATGCCGAGGTTGATTAGCTGCTGCCGGCCCAGCCGACCGAGCATCTCGCGATGCCGATAGAAGTACACCACCAGCGCGGCGAACAGGCCGAACAGCGCCGTAGATGCGCCAGCGGAACGGCCCCGGGTGAGCATGTAGCTGAAAATTGCACCCGACAAGCCGGACAACAGGTAGATGACGAGGAAGCGCGGACGGCCGTAGAGCGACTCGATCTGCCGGCCGAGCTGGAACAGGGCGAACATGTTGAACGCTAAGTGCGCGATGCCGATGTGAATAAAGTTAGCCGTGAGGAGCCGCCAGTATTCCTGCCGTGCGGTGATCAGCCAGGCGGTGTTGGCGCCAAAGCGATCGAGCACGGCCGAGTTTTGCGTGCCGCCGGCCAGCGTCATGACGACGAAGATGAAGATGCCTATCCCCATGAAGAGGTAAGTCCAGAACGGCCGGGCCGTGGGAATAGGCACGCTGAACTCGGTCGGCGCGGGCGATATGGGCCGACGATACGGATTCATCACAGGCAGATCGGCTTACGTCCGACGCGGCAGCGCTCGGCGGTGACGATGGCGACGATCTGATCTACGGCCTCGTCCTGCTTGCCGGCGCGGTTGACGACTACGTAGTCAAACTCGTGGATGCGCTTCATCTCCTCGCGCGCCGTAGCGATGCGCAGCTTGAGTCCATCGGGGCTTTCCGTCCTGCGCTCGGTCAGCCGCCGCACCAGCTCGGCCTCGCTCTCCGGGGCGAGAAAGATGGTCACGGCGTTCGGCACGATCTTACGAATCTTGGCCGCACCCTGCACGTCTATGCGCATCATCACGTCTTTGCCGCTGGCGATAGCGTCGCGCACCTGCTGCTTGGGGATGCCCTTGTAGTCGCCGTAGACTAGGCTATGCTCGAGCAGCTCATCCGCCTGCATCATGTCGGCAAAGGTGGACTTGCTGACGAAGATGTAGTCCACGCCGTCCACCTCGTCTTCACGCTTGGGGCGCGTGGTCATGGTGACGACGAACGCAAAATCGTAGCCGCGCTCCTTCAGGCGGCGGAGCAGCGTATCCTTGCCCACGCCGGACGGACCGGACAACACGACCAGCATGGGCGGACGAGGATAGTGATACAAATCCGATGCCGATCCGGATGCCGATGCCCCACACTCCGGTTTCATAGGCGTAGCGGGATTGTAGCGTATGCGCGGCGCGCCG
>JANWVF010000119.1 GCA_025056965.1 Thermoflexales bacterium
TCACGCTGCTTGCTAGCGTAGTCGTCGGGCTCGCGCTCTATTGGAAAGGTGAGATGCTGGCCGCGTATATGCTGTGGGGCGGCAGCGCTGCGACGCAGTTGCTGTTCTTCGTTGCGGCGCTCACCTTAGGGTTCACCTTGCCATCATGATTCTCGTCACAGGATCAACAGGCTGCATCGGCCGCGCCGTTGTCGAACGCCTGGTATCTTCAGGGCATCAGGTTAAGTGTCTGTTTCACTGGGGGAACGAACATCCTTGCCCTCGTCGCGTCGTCATCACCGGCGGCGACGTGCGCAATGAGAACTCAATCTACGAAGCGATCACCGACGGCGGCGCATGCGACACCGTCATACATCTGGCCTACCTGCGTCGCGAGACCCAAGAAGACACGTTTGAGGACGTCAACATCGTCGGCACGCACAACGTGATCTCAGCGATGAAGCGGGCCAACATCAAGCGCCTGATCGTGGTCGGCTGCCTGGGCGCAGAATCACGCTCGCCTTATCCGCTCCAGCGCAGCCTGGGCAAGGCGGAAGAGATCGTGCGGTCCAGCGGCCTGAACTTCACCGTGCTCAAATCGGCCGTAGTCTACGGCGAAGGGGACTGGCTCACTTCATGGCTAGTCGGCATGGCGGCCGACTTTCCTTTCGTCATGCCGCTGCCGCATGGCGGCGCGACAAAGATGCAGCCAATCTGGGTCGGCGACGTCGCTGCCTGCGTCGAGCGCTGCCTGAATACGCGCTCCACCTTCCGCCAAGTCGTGCCGATCGGCGGGCCACAAGCCCTCACTTTGGCCGACATCGCGCAGCTCACCATGAAGGCCGCCCAACGCCCACGTCGCATCGTGCGCGTGCCAAGCGCGCTCACCCGCTACGTCGCCACCTTTCTGGCGCGCTGCCGCAACGCACTGACCGACACAGAGATAGATGCGCTGTCATACAATCGCACGACTGAGATCGGCGGCGTGCATCGCGTGTTCGGCTTTGCGCCCGCCAAGATGCCGACCAAGCTAGACTACCTTAACCCTCATCGCGAACCTCCACCTCTGCCCGTGCGATTCAAATATCGAAGCTAGCCGCCGGCCACCGATCGCTCTCTGCGTATTCAGCCTTTCTAGTCACAAGCCATGCCGCGGAACAACCAAACGAATGAATTCGCCGTGATCGGCTTGGGGCGCTTCGGATCTAGCGTGGCGCGCACGCTGGTCAGCCGCGGCGCGATCGTGCTCGGCATAGACCGCTCGCCCGAGCGGGTTCAGCAAATCGCCGACGAGATCACGCAGGCAGCAGTGCTTGATTCCACGAATGAGGCCGCGTTGCGTGAGGTGGACATCACTTCTTTCAAAACCGTCATCGTAGCCATCGGCTCGAACTTCGAGGCGAACTTACTGACGACGGTGGCGCTGCGCGAGATGGGTATTCCGAACATCATCTGCAAGGCGCTGAACCTGCGGCAGCGCGACATCTTGCTCAAGGTAGGCGCCAGCCGCGTAATACTCCCGGAATACGAAGCCGGACATCGCCTGGCGCTCGAGCTCACCATCCCTGGCATGCTGGGGCAGATCGAACTCGGCCCCGGCTACGTCATCAGCGAGATCAAGGCGCCGGAGCACATCACCGGCATGATGCTCGGGCAATCTGACTTTCGCAAGCGCAACCTGAACGTGCTGGCTGTCAAGCGCGGCGATCGGCTAATCGTCTCTCCGACGCAGGATTTCGTGCCTCAGCCGGAAGATGTGCTGGTCGTCATCGGCAGATCCAGCGACATTGAGCGCTGCACCGAGAGCGCATGAAGCTCGCCCGTCGCATCCGGAGTGACGGCATCCGCATGCCACCGCCGGCCAGGCTCGTCGTCGGCTTAGCGGCGTTGGCGCTGGCTGGCTCGTTGCTGCTGATGCTGCCCGGCATCGGTGCAGCGCGCCCGCTTCGGGCGAACGAGGCCGTATTCACCGCCGTATCGGCGCTATCGGTCACCGGGCTGACGGTGATCGCGCCAGGACGAGACCTCACCGTCTTCGGGCAGATGGTGCTGTTGGCGCTCATCCAGATCGGCGGCGTAGGCTTTATGGTGCTGGCCGTGCTAGTGTATCGGTTGATCGGCCGCCAGATGTCGCTGGAAGATCGCGTGGCGCTGCGCGACTCGCTCGGTTTACTCAGCCTGACCGAGATCGTCGTCCTCACGCGCCGGGTGTTCAAGGTGGTGTTGCTGATCGAATTAATCGGCGCGGCGCTGCTCTGGTTGCATTGGCGCACGGTCCTGCCGCTCGGCGAGTGGGACGTGATTCGCTACGCGCTCTTCCACGCCGTCTCGGCATTCTGCAATGCCGGTTTCGACCTGTTCAACGGCTTGCCGCAGTTCCCCAACGGCGTGCCGAACGACGGCATCACGCTCACCATTTTTGCCACCCTCATCGTCATCGGCGGGTTGGGCATCCCGGTCGTCGCCGACTTGATCGGCTGGCCGCGCTCGCGGACGCTATCGTTGCACACTCGGCTCACGCTGTTCATCGTGCTGTGGCTGAACGTGACCGGCACGCTCTCGATGTTCGCCGCCGAGACGCTGACGACAGGCGCCTTACACGACGCGCCTTGGGAGCAACGCCTTGGCCTATCGCTGTTCCAGGTCATCTCGGCGCGGACGGCGGGTTTTGCCGGCATTCCCCATCTCGAAGCGCTTTCGCCGGGCGCACACCTCACGTTGATCGGCTTGATGTTCATCGGGTCGGCGCCAGCCTCAATGGGCGGCGGCATCACAACCGGGACTTTCCTGGCGATGTTGATCTCCATGTGGAGCTACGTGCGCGGCTTTCCCACGGCGCGCGCGCTTGGGCGCACCATCGGGCAGGAGACCATTCGGCGCGCTGGCGCGGT
The DNA here is from genome assembly GCA_025056965.1 of Thermoflexales bacterium. Lineage (GTDB taxonomy): Bacteria > Chloroflexota > Anaerolineae > J036 > Brachytrichaceae > JAAFGM01. The sequence goes on from JANWVF010000119.1 coordinate 2,871, forward strand.
GCTGACTGTCTCGCTGGTCGCCGTCATCACCGCCACATACCTCATTGCCGTCTCGCACACTGGCATCGGCTTGCTCGAGGCGCTCTTCGAGGTGGTCTCGGCCTTTGCGACCTGCGGGCTGTCGCTGGGCATCACCGGCAACCTCACCCTGTTCGGCCAAGTGGTGATTATGCTGATGATGTTCTGGGGACGGCTGGGCGCGCTCACCGTCGTCGCTGCGTTAGCTATGCCGCGCCGCAAGACGCTGGTGACGTATCCGGACGCGCAGATTCTGATCGGCTGAGCGCAAGCGCGAAAGCCGCCGTTACTTGGCTGCTACGGAATAGGCGCGACCTGCGACCAGCGGATAGCTGCGCAATACTTCGTCGGCCACGCGCATAGCGCCCATCGTCACGCCGGCGGTGCTTTGGCCGGGGAAGATCGAATCACCCACCAGCCATGCGTTGCGCAGGCCGGTCCACGGCCCGCGCGCCGCAAACAAGCTGGTGAACGGGAAGCCCCCTACGCCGCCGCGATATCGGCGCGTGTAGAAGTTGAAGGTGACCGGCGTGCCCGGCAGTTGCAGGCGGATGCGGCTGCGCAGCCCGGGCACGGCGCGCTCGGCCAGCTCAAGCATCCGCTCGCTGTACTCGGCGACGCGCTCATCATAGGCCGCTTTAGCCCCAGGGGTCTCGCGCAGGCGCCACCATTCGGCGACCCGCGTGTGCGTGCTGATCGTCAAGGCACGATGTCCGGCCGGCGCACGGCGTAAATCGCCGCGCTCCGAGAACGACATGAAGATTGAGTTGCCTTCGCCCAGCGGCCGGTCATATGAACCGATCACCTGATAGTGATCTACACGCTCGTCGCCCGCAGTTGCGTCGTCCTCGACGCCGAGGTAGAGCGTGAAGGCGCCCCATTGCTCGGCGCGCATGCGCACTTCGCGCTGCAGCTTAGGCGGAGTGAATTCGCCCAGCAAGCGCGCCAGATCCCACGGTGTGAGGTTGGCGATGCAGACGTCGCACTCGAAGCGCGCGCCCTTGTTCGTATGTGCTGCGACGACGCGCCCGTCGCGCACGTCCAGGCGCGTCACCTCCTGCCGGAAGAGGACTTGTCCGCCGAAGCGACGCACCGCCTCGACGAGCTGCTCGCTGATACCGCCGATGCCGCCTTCGGGATGCGTCACGCCCTTGCGCGGCAAATCGGAGGCAGCGGCGCCGAAGAGGGCGCTGGCATAGTCGCTCGTGGTTTGCGCGCTGATGAGCAGCTGAGCGTCGAGGAAGGTGAGCGCCGTGCGATCGCTCAAGCCGCTGCGCCGCGCCCAGCCGCCCATCGTCTCGAAGAGGTGCGGCAAGGCGACCAGCGTCTGCGGGCGCAGCGCGCCGGCCGTGCGCAGCAAGTCCGCCAAGCTCGCAGGAGGCCAGGCCGGCTTGCGCGAAGCGAAGTCCCATACGGCGTCGCTGACCCGCTCGGTTGCGCGGAAGAAGCGCACGATGCGATCACGCTGCGGACGGTCGGCGAAAGCCCGCGCGATTTCATCATGCCACCGCTCGCGATCGCCGAACTGCGTCACGCTGCGATCGGGCAGCAGCACCTGCCAGGCAGGGTTGACCGACCGCACCTTCCACTCGATGCCGAGCAACCTGCCGACGACGTCATGCGGGCCGCCTGGGTGAAAGCCGCCGGCCAACGTCGCGCCGGCGTCGAAACGATACCGCTGATGATAGAACGTGCCGGCGCAGCCGCCGGGGTAAACATGGGCCTCGAGCACCGTCACATCGTGGCCGGCCTTAGCCAGCAACGCGGCCACGGTCGCGCCGCCTACGCCTGCGCCGATCACCACAACCTTCGCCATCCAACACCTCGAATGTCACCTTCGGCCGGCATCGCTGCCGGCGCGACCATTTCTACCCTGCACAGGTGTGTGGCGGCTGAGAAGATAGCTAGACCATCAACGCAAACGGGCGCTCGATCAACTGCTTGATGCGCTGCAGGAATTTGGCCGCCGGCGCGCCGTCCACCACGCGATGATCGAACGACAGGCTTAGCGTCACCGACGACCGGGCAACGATCGCGTCGCCGTCCGTCACGACGGCCCGCTTGGCGATTCGCCCCACGCCCAAAATGGCGGCCTCGGGCAAGTTAATGATCGGTGTGAAGCCGTCTACGTCGAACATGCCCAGATTGGTGATCGTGAAGGTGCCACCCTGCAGCGCGTCGGGGGAGATTTTGCCTTCCAGCGTGTCCGTGACCAACTGATTCAACTCGCGGTGGATTTGCGCCAGCGGCTTCGTGCCGGCGTCGCGCAGGACAGGCACGAACAGGCCGCGCGGCGTATCCACGGCGAGGCCGATGTGGATGCCGGTGTGACGGATGAGGCCCGGCTGCCCCGGTTCGCCGGGCAGCGCATCCACCCAGCTCGCGTTCATGTGCGGATGCTCACGCAAGGCACGCGCGCAGATCGCGACGAGCAAGGCGTTGTAACTGACCTTCTCACCCAGCTCATCGCTGAGTTGCTGGCGGGCGGCGACTAAATGGGTCGCGTCGGCCTCGGCGAACAAGGTGACGTGCGGCGCCGTCTGCGCGTTGGCCGTCAAGCGCTGCGCCGTGACGCGCCGGGCGGGCGAGAGCGGCTGGTAGTCGGCGCGCGCCGCCCGAGGCGCTTCCGGTTGCCGGTCACCGACCGTAGATGCCTGCTCCGCGGCAGCCGGCCGTCGCCCTGCAGCCGCCCGCTCGACGTCCTCGCGCGTGATGCGCCCCTCCGGGCCGCTGCCGACGAGGCCGGAGAGATCTATGCCCAGTTCAGCGGCGATGCGCTGGGCAACCGGCGTGGCGCGCGGCGCTTTGGGCAGCCGGCTTTGGGCGAAGGCCAAAACGTCGCGCTCGCGGATTGCGCCGTCGGGGCCGCTGCCGGTGACTTGCGCCGGGTCAATACCCAGCTCGCGGGCGCGCAGCCGCGCGCGCGGCGAGATCGGCCGGCGCGGGCCTTGCTGCGCTCCGAGCCGGGCGACCGGCGTCAGGCAGGGCACGGTTTGGCCCTGCGGCACGAGGATCTCGGCCAACACGCCGGATTCCGGCGCCTCGTAGTCGAGCGTGGATTTCTCGGTCTCGAACGTGAACAACAAGTCGCCTTTGCGCACCACGTCACCCGGGCGCTTGTGCCACTGCACGATGACGCCCTCGGTCATCGTTAGGCCCACCTTCGGCATCAAGATGTCCATGAGCTATCCAATGCGCGGGTCAAACTTGGCCGGGGAAGTCTCGGCGGAGCACCTCGATCAGGTCGGGAAGCCAGCCACGCCGGTTCAGGTAGTCCACGATCGCCTGAGCGGCCAGCTTCTGCGGCTTGCCGGCGGCGCCGACGATGCTCAAGCTCAGTCGCGCCCGTTGGCCGGTGCGCGCCTCGACCTGCGCGGCGACGTCGGCGCATAGCACTTCCATCTCGTCGAGGGTGTAATGCTCGTCTACAAAGTCGCGCATGGCGACGACGCTCGAGGTATTGAGCGTCGTCTGCTTAGGCAGCAAGGCGAGCAAGTCGGCGGCTGTCGTCGTCTGGGCGGGCGCTTCGGCCAAAGATTTTTGGCCGCCCATATACAGCGCGAGCGGGAAGTTGGCGTCCAGGTCGCTCACCTTAAAGATGGGGTGCTGCCTGGAATGACGCTTGGGCACTTCGCGGAAGACATAGGCGACGACGTCAAAGATGCGCAGCAGGCCGTCGCCCTCGTGCTTGGCCTTGCCGTCCAGCGCTTCGAGCAGGCACTGCGTAAACAGGCTATTCTGTGCGTTCGGCAGGACGTAAGAGGCTTCTTCCGGCCTGGACGAGGCGAAGATCACGCGGCCGGAGCCCTGCTTCAATTGGTCGTAGGCGGCTTCGTCCAGGCCGCGTTTGACCACCGGCTCGTCCGCCGCTTTGGCATGCGCGTTGATCAGCGCATCATCATCGGTGAGGTCGGCGGCTTTGGGGTCGCCGGTGCCGCCGGAGTGACAAGCGTCCAGTAACACGACCAGCTTCTGCGTCCGAATCCTGTTCAGCGCCGCCGTGAATTCAGCGCTGCTGATGGCCGTGGTCTTTATGGCATTCAAGCGCGTGTCGTAAGCGATCAGGTAATTGCCGGCTTGCTCGCCTTCGGTGACGCGCCCGCCGTGGCCGCTGAAGTAGACGACGGCGGTCGCATCCGGGCCGGCATGTTCGGCCAGCCAGCTCAGGCCGTCCAGGATGCCTTGGCGGGTAGCGTCGTCATCCAGCAGCAGCCGAACTTGGTCCTTGGGGTAACCGGCGCGCGCCGGGTTTTGCAAGATCGCGCTGACGGCGCGCGCGTCGTTCAGCACCGATGCCGGGAGTGGCCGGACGCGCGGGTAATTGGCGATCCCGATGATGAGCGCGTAGCCCTGCTCGAAGTTTGCCATGCGCCCGATTGTATGCCCAGGCGTCCCAAAAGGGGCGCGCGGAGGGCCTAGGTCGCCGGGCAGCGATCGCCGGCGGAGGCGTGTCAATCCTCGTCGAAGCCTACGACGCTGTTATCGCCGACGTTAAAACGGCGCGGGCGACCGTGCAGCACGGCGTCGCGGCCGATTAGCGAGTTGGCCAACACATGATCCACGACCTCGGCGCCGGCCTCGACGATGCTCTCCCGCACCACGCTGCTCACGATTTGGCAGCCCTCGCCGATGGTCACGTGCGGACCGATCACGCTGTTCACGATCTTCGCGGTGGGATGAATGTTGACGGGCGGCACGATGACGCACGCGCCGTTGCGCCACTGGCTGCTGTTGTCGTGGCCGTGCTGCAGCAAGTAACGGTTGGTCTCCAGCACCGTTTGCGAGGTGCCGCAGTCGAGCCACACGCTCACCTGTTGGGCGCGCAGCTTGGCCCCGGCTTCGATCATGATGTTGAACGCATCGGCCAGGAAGTATTCGTTCTTGGTCTTGATGCCGCGCCGGATGAGTTCCTCGCACGCGACCATCAGACGCTCGGCATCCCGCACGTAGTACATGCCGATCACCGCCAAGCGATTCTCCATCGTGGACGGCTTTTCGACGAAGCGGGCGATGTAGCCATCCGCTCCGATCTGCACGACGCCGAAGCGGCGCGGATCTTCCACTTCTTTGACGTAGATCACACCATCGCAAGTCTCCTCGGACAACTTGGACAGATCGGCGTCGGCCAGCGTGTCCACAAACACGATGATCGTCGGACCGCTCACCTTGCCGCGCGCGAGCAGAATCGCCGGCGCCTGGCCGTTGAGTTCCTCTTGCTCCACGTATTCGCCGCGCAAGGCCGGATATGCCGTCTTCACGTAGCGCTCGATCTGTTCGCCCAAGTAGCCGACCACGAACACCACTTTGTCCACCTGGGACTCACCGATCAATTTGTCCAAGATGTGACCGAGCACCGGCTTGCCCGCCACGTTGACCAGCGGCTTGGGCTTCGAGTATGTGTGCGGTCTCAGCCGCGTGCCGAATCCGGCGAGTGGGATGATGACGTTCATGGCTTCAGGTGTCTGGGTAGCAGCTCAGGCAATGCCCGGCTCATGGTTCAGCTTTGGCTTGGCAAGGTGGAAGTCCGTCGTCTGCTGGAAGGCGTGGGCGACCTCTAGCACGCGCTGCTCGCCGAAGGCCGGGCCAATCAGTTGCAAGCCGACGGGCAGGCCATCGCGGTCGAAGCCGCACGGGATGCTGATGCCGCAGATGCCGGCCAAGCTCACCGGCAGCGTGAAGACGTCCGCCAGATACATCTGAATGGGATCGTCGGTCTTGGCGCCGAGCGGGAAGGCCGTCGTCGGCGACACCGGCGCAGCGATGACGTCTACCTGCGTGAAGGCCTGCTCGAAATCGCGTTTGATCAAGGTGCGCACCTTTTGGGCGCGGATGTAATAGGCATCGTAGTAGCCGGCGCTCAGCGCATACGTGCCCAGCATGATGCGGCGCTTGACCTCTGCGCCAAAGCCCGCGCCGCGCGTCCGCATATATGTCTCGATCAGGTCGCTCCCCGGCACGCGCAGGCCATACTTGACGCCGTCGAAGCGGGCGAGGTTGGCCGAGGCCTCGGCGGGCGCAATGATGTAATAGACGGGCAGGCCGAGCGGCGTGCGCGGCAAGCGAATCTCGCGCACCTCCGCGCCTAAACCTCCTAAGTGGGTGATGGCCTCGCGCACGCGCTGCTCGACGTCGGGCTGCATGCCATCGGTGAAATACTCGGCCGGGACGCCGATGCGCAAGCCGCGCAACGCGTCGAGCCCGCGCTCTAATGCGGCGACGTCAATCGGCGCGACCTCCACCGAGGTTGAGTCGCACGGGTCACGCCCCTCCATCGCGCGCAGCATGATGGCCGCGTCGCGCGCGTCCTTGGTCAGCGCGCCGACCGTATCCAGCGAGGAAGCGAAGGCGATCAGGCCGTAACGCGACACGCGCCCGTAGGAGTTTTTCAGGCCGGTCACGCCACACAGGGCGGCCGGCTGGCGGATGCTGCCGCCTGTGTCGGTGCCCAAGGCGGCGCAGCACAGGTCCGCGGCGACCGCTGCCGCCGATCCGCCCGATGAGCCGCCCGGCACGCGCGTCTCGTCCCACGGGTTGCGCGTCGGACCGAAGGCCGAGTTCTCCGTGGAGGAGCCCATGGCGAACTCGTCGCAGTTCAGCTTGCCGAGGAAGACTGCGCCCATCGCGCGCAGCCGGGCAATGACCGTCGCATCCCAGCTGGGCACGTAGTCGGCGAGGATCTTCGATCCGGCGGTGGTGCGCATGTCGCGCGTGGAGAGCACGTCCTTGATCGCGATCGGCACGCCCAGCAACGGCGTGTCGTCGCCGCGGGCGATGCGCGCGTCGGCCTCGTGCGCCATGGCCAGCGCCGCTTCGTCGGCCACTGTCAGATAAGCGTTCAGACGCGGGTTGAGCGCATGGATGCGCTCGAGAAACGCGCGCGTCAGCTCTACCGCCGAGACCTCGCGCCGGCGCAGGCGTTCACGGGCGGCATATACGGTCAGCATGGTGAAGCGAGCGGGCAGCGCGGACCTATCGGATGAGGCGGGGACGTAGCGCGCAGCGAGCGATGGCCTTCAGTCTTCGTCATCGAAAGTAGCCTGCACGATGAAGCTCACTCCGTCGGTGTCCGGCGCATTGCGCAGCGCGTCGGTGCGCGGCAGGCCAGCCACGACGTCGTCACCCTCGCGCATGACGCTATGCACCGCCAGGACGGTCGCCGTGGGGGGAATGCCCTCGACGTCCAGCTCGGCCAGCTGGGCGGCGTAGTCGAGTATGGCGGAGAGCTGGCGGGCGTAGCGCGCCTTCTCTTCTTCGCTCAGCGCCAAGCGCGCAAGTTGCGCGATGCGCTCGACCTCGGCGACGGTGAGCATTAGGACTCGTCCACTTCGCCTTGGATGGCGGCGACGGGGCGCGGCGCGGCGATGCGCGGCGGCTCAAAGGCCGGGGGTTCGACGTCGCCGGCCATGTTGGTGTTGCCGCGCAGATAAGCGCCCTCGTGCAGCAGCATGCTGTTCACGTTTAGGTCGCCCCATACCTTGCCGGTCTCGGTGATCTCGACCTTGTTGGCGGTGATGTTGCCCTTAACCTGGCCGGAGATGATGACGTTATAAGCCTGGATTTCGGCGACCACGCGCGCCGATTCGGCGACGACCAAGTTGCCGGTCGCTTGCAAGTTGCCCTCGAAGATGCCCTCAATGCGAATGCCGCCGTCGCTTTGTAGGGTGCCGGTCAGGCGGCAATTTGGGCCGATCACGGTCTCAATTTTCGATGTGGTGTTGGCTGCCATTGGGATGTTGTGGGGGGTAGCGTTGACTTGGCTGCCCTGGTAGGGCGTCTGCGGTTGCTGCGGCTGTTGTGTTGCGCTCTTATCCCTTCCAAACATGGTGTCGTTGATCCTCCTCGCTCATGATGCGAGCGACACTGACGCAGGCATCGCGGCACGCATCGCTACTTGAGGAAGTCCTCCCACCACAAATGGGAAGACCGTCTCGCCGTGGATGGCACGACGATGACTTCGCCTTGCTTGCTCCAGCGCATCTGCACGCGCGCCCACGCCTCGACGAACGCATCGCTGCGGGCATGATCCAGCGCAGCGCGCAGGCCGGCTAATTTCGCCTCCGCCGCGCTCACTTCCTGTGTCATGCGCTCTACTTCGGCGCGCATGCGTGCCTCAGCCTCCACGCGCGAGACGATGTTCAGGGCGAGCGGCAGCGAGAGCAACAGCGCACCGATTGAGAACCAGACCAGCAAACGATTTACGGTGGAGGGCGATGAGGCTGGGTCGAACCGATGAGGCAGAAGTGGTTGTGCCATGTTTGCCGATCCGAGTTCTGAAGATGCCGAAGCCGGGACTTGAACCCGGATGAGGGAACCCTCACTACGCCCTGAACGTAGCGCGTCTGCCAATTCCGCCACTTCGGCTTGCATGCGCATTATACATGAGTCCGGCGGCGCAGCGCCCAAAGCACTTGCTGCGCGAGGTACGCGCCGCCCCAGATCGGACGAACGGGCGACGCGACGCGCGCGACGACCGACTCGCGCCTAGGCGTCTGCCGGAGACCGGCGCGTGCGTTCCTGCGGCGCGCTTCACTTGCGCTTAGCAATCCCTTGATCACCCCTTAACTGCAACAGGCTAATTTTGCGCCCGTGCAATTCGGCAACATCGCTCTCGCCGTGCGCCGCGATTGGCGCGAATGGTTGACCTTCATCGCATTCGTTGGCCCGAACCTGTTGCTGTTCGGCATCTTCACCTACTACCCACTGGGTCAGAACGCCGTCCTGGCGTTTAGCAACTACAACCTGATTACGCGCAGCGGCGAGTTCATCGGACTGCGCAACTTCGACACCGTCTTTAGCAGCACGCAGTTCGGCAAGATCTTGATCAACACCTTCGTCTTCACGGTCGCTTCGGTGACCCTATTGCTCGTGCTGGGGCTGATGATCGCGCTGCTGCTCAATCAGAAGCTCCGCGGGCGCAACGCTGCGCGCAGCATCCTCTTCTCGCCCACCATCCTGGCCGGCGCAGCTATCGCCATCGTGTGGATCTACATCTTCGACCCGCGCTTCGGCTTCATCTACGCGCTGCTGCGCCCGTTCGGCATCGCGGCGCCGAAGTGGCTGACCGACCCGAATTGGGCGATGCCGGCCATCATCATCGTCTACGTGTGGAAGAACTTGGGCTACGCGACGGTGATCTTCATCGCCGGCCTGCAGGCGATCCCACGCGAGCTATACGAAGCGGCGCGCGTTGACGGCGCCGGCGCCCTTGACCGCTTCTGGCATGTGACGCTGCCGGGCCTCTCGCCGGTGATGTTCTTCTTGGTCGTCACCACCATCCTCACATCCTTCCAGGCCTTCGACATTATCAACGTCATGACCAAGGGTGGTCCCGTGAATGCGACCAACACCTTGATCTTCCACCTGTACGAGTTGTTCTTCGTGCAGTCATCGGCCGGCCGGGCAGCCGTCGTAGCGCTGCTGCTGTTCGTGCTAATGATGGTCGTCACCTTGCTGCAAGTGCGCTACTTGGAGAGGCGGGTGAGCTATGCGTGACATCGTCCTCGAGTCGTCCGGCGATCGCCGGTTGGTGACGGATCAGCGCGTCACGCACATCACGCAGCGCGTCATGGGCTACGTGGCCATGTTCGCCGTGGTGCTCATCATCGGCATCCCGGTCGCCTGGGTGCTCTCGGGCGCGCTGAAGACCAACCGCGAGATCTTCAGCACGACGCCGCAGCTTCTGCCGGCCAACCCCACCTTCGAGAACTTCGGCAAGGCATGGCGCGCCGCGCCCTTCGACCGCTTCTACCTCAACAGCTTCATCACCACGCTGCTCGGCGCCGGCGCCGAAGTCATCATGGCGGTGACCACGGCCTACGCGCTGGTGTTCGTGCGCTTCCCCAAGCGCGACTGGGTCTTCATCCTGCTGCTGTTGGCGCTGATGGTGCCGGAGGAGGTGGTGATCGTGCCTAACTACCTCACGATCGCCGGCTGGCGCATGGTCAACACCTACCCCGGCATCGTGCTGCCCGGCGCTTCGATCGCCTTCGGCACCTTCTTGCTGCGGCAGTACTTCCGCACCATCCCGCCCGATCTGATTGACGCAGCCAAAGTGGACGGCGCGGGGCACCTGCGCACGCTGCTGAGCGTGGTGGTGCCGGTGGCCGCGCCGGCGGTCGCGACGACCGCCCTGCTCTCCATCACGGCCAAGTGGAACGAATACCTCTGGCCTTTGTTGATCACCACGACTGAGGACATGCGCACGCTCCCCGTGGGCATCTCCCGCCTGCTCGACCAAGAGGGCAACACCGAATGGGGCGTGGTGATGGCAGCAACGTTGTTCGTCATCGTGCCGGTGATGCTGATCTTCCTCTACGCGCAGCGCTTCGTAGTGGACGGCATCGCCAGCGGCGCGGTGAAGGGATGACCTGCGACGACGACACGCGACGCACGACCGCAGGTCAACGCATGTGACATGTTGTCAAAGTAAAGGGAGAAAGATAATCATGAACAAAAAAGTGAACAAGCTTTCACGACGCACGCTACTTAAGGGAATTGGCTTTGGCGCCGGCGCCGCCGCACTTGCGGCCTGCGCCGTGCCGGCGGTGACGCCCGCACCGACCACTGCGCCGGCAGCCGAGGCAACCGCTGCACCGGCAGCCGAAGCAACCGCCACACCTGAACCGACCACGGCGCCCGCCGCCACCGGCACCGTCGAGATCGTCTACTGGGGCTTCAGCGGCGGCCTGGGTAAGACCGAGGAGAAGCTGATTCAGATGTGGAACGAGAAGCAGAGCGAGGTGAAGGTGACCGCGCAGGTGCAGGGCAACTACGAGGAGACCGCCCAGAAGCTCACCGCGGCGCTGGCCGCCCAGCAGGGTCCGGACATGGTGCTGCTCTCCGACGTGTGGTGGTTCAAGTTCTTCCGCGCCAAGGCGCTGATGCCGCTGAACGACCTGATCAAGGAGCAGAACATGGACACGGCTGACTTCGTCGAGTCGCTGTGGAACGAGGGCGTGCGCAAGGACGTGCAATACTGGATTCCGTTCGCCCGCAGCACGCCGTTGTTCTACTACAACGCCGACATGCTGGAGGCGGCCGGCCTGCCCGTTCGCGGCCCGGAGACCTGGGACGAGATGCGCGAGTGGGCGCCTAAGCTGGTCAAGAAGGAGGGCGACACGATGAAAGTGGCGGCCTTCGCGCACCCCGGCGCGGCCTCGTATGTGGCCTGGCTGTTCCAGTGCGTCATCCGCCAGTTCGGCGGCCGCTACAGCGACCCCGACTTCAACATCCTGATCACCGAGCCGGACAGCATCCGCGCTGGACAGTTCTATCAGGACACGGTCAACAAAGAGGGCTGGGCGATCGCCTCGCAGGACGCCACCAAGGACTTCGTGACCGGCCTGGCGGCTACGGCGATGCTCTCCACCGGCGCCCTGGCCGGCATCCTGCGCGACGCGCAGTTCAAGGTCGGCACGGCCTTCCTGCCCAAGGAGCGCTTCTTCAACTGCTGCACGGGCGGCGCGGGTCTCGCCATCCTCTCCACCACCCCGATGGAGAAGGCGCGCGCGGCCATCAAGTACATTGACTATGCCACCGGCAGCGAGGGCGGGACGTTCTGGGCGCAGAACACCGGCTACATGCCCGTGCGCAAGAGCATGGCCACCAGCGAGAGCTACAAAGAGTTCTTTGAGAAGGTGCCGCAGGCCAAGACGGCCGTTGAGCAGCTGCCGCTGACCGAGGCGCAGGATTCCGCCCGCGTGTTCATCCCCGGCGGCGACCAGATCATCGGCAAGGGCCTGGAGCGCATCATGATCGGCAACGAGCCGGTCGAAACCGTCTTCGCCGAGGTCAAGGCGATCCTGGAGAAGGAAGCCGAACCGGTGAAGCAGGACATCGCTGCGATGGGCTAAATCGCGCTTGGCCGCGATCTCTCAGACGAGCGGCGGGTCGGGCATG
>JANWVF010000122.1 GCA_025056965.1 Thermoflexales bacterium
CGGCTGCACCTTCACGCAGGCAAGCCGCTGCCCGAGGGGACCATCATAGATGCGCAAGGTCGGCCGTCCACCGACCCACGAGCCTTCTACGGCCCGCCCCGCGGCGCGATCCTGCCCTTCGGCTCGCAATACGGCTACAAAGGGTTCGGTCTGGCTCTGCTGGTTGAACTGCTGGGCGGGGTGCTGGCCGGCTATGCGACCCGCCGGTCCTATCCCCACGTCAATGGGTTGTGCCTGATTGCGATTGATCCGGAAGCCTTCTGCGGCGCGCAAACGTTCAAGGCGCTCGTCGAGGACATGCGCGCCTACGTGGTGAACACACCGCCGATGGAGGGCTTCAGCGAAGTGCTGTTGCCGGGCGCAGTTGACTTTCGCACTCGCGAACGGCGCCTCCGCGAGGGCATCCCGCTTGCCGATGAGTCTTGGCGGCTGATCGTGGAAGCGGCAGGACAGGTTGGCCTGATGGTGTGAAACGCGAGGCGTGAGCTCATCTAAGGTGAGCGCCGGCCGAGTGCAGCGGCTTGATTACACGCTCCCCGCCGGCGCGAGGAAGGGCGATCTGCCGCGCATCCTATAATCACCTGCCGTGCCCACGCGCATCCTAGCCATCGAGACTTCGTGCGACGAGACCGCGGCAGCCGTCGTTGATGATGGCCGTTTCATCCGCGCCAACGTCATCGCCTCGCAGGCAGATTTACATCGGCGCTATGGCGGTGTGTTCCCGGAGATGGCCTCACGCGCGCACGTCGAGGCCATCGCGCCGGTGATTGACGCGGCCATGACCGAGGCGCAAGCATCCTGGGATTCGCTGAGCGCGGTTGCGGTGACGAAAGGACCGGGGCTGCCGGGCTCACTCGTCGTCGGCGTCAATGCTGCCAAGGGCATCTGCTTAGCGCGCGATCTGCCCCTAATCGGCGTGAACCACCTAGAAGGCCACATCTACGCGCACTGGCTGGAGGCCGACGGCGGTAGCGAAACTGCATCGCTCGTCCGCCAGCTGTTGCACTCCGAATCTCCCTTCCCGCTGCTTGCGCTTATTGTTTCCGGCGGGCACACCGAACTGGTGCTGATGCGCGGCCATGGGCAATACCGACTGCTCGGCCACACGGTGGATGATGCGGCGGGCGAGGCGTTCGACAAGGTCGCGCGCCTGCTCAACTTAGGCTATCCCGGCGGACCGGCGATCCAAAAGGCGGCCGAGTTCGGCAACCCGCAGCGCTTCAAATTCTCGCCGCCCCGCGTGTCGCTGGAGGCAAAGACGGTTCGGGCAACCAGCAACGAATACATGTTTTCGTTCAGCGGGGCCAAGACGCATGTGCTGCGACTGACGCAAGACTACGGCGACGCGAACGGCAACCGCGCAGACCCTGTGCCGGTGAGCGACATCGCGGCCTCCTTCCAAGAGGCCGTGACGGACTGGCTGGTGGAGAAGACGGCGCGCGCCGCCGAGGCCTTTGGCGTGAAAGCCGTGCTGGTGGGCGGCGGCGTTTCGGCCAACAAGCGGCTCCGCGCGAAGATGTCGGCGCGCCTCGGCGCGACGGTCTCCTTTCCGCCGCTGGCACTGTGCACCGATAACGCCGCGATGATCGGCGCCGCCGGCTACTACGCCTTCGCGCGCGGCGTGCGTGACGACCTGACTCTAGACGTGGAGCCGGATTTGAAGCTCGGCTGACAGCGATGCTCAACATTTCGGCGATTTGTGCACGTCAAGGATTGCGATTAAACTTACGGTTCTGTGGGCGTGACCCAGGTTTAGGAGGTTTAAGACCAGAGGAGAAGAAAACATGAAGACACGATCTATCCTTTTGTTCGCGACCGGTCTAACAGTCATTTCCTTGTTGGCGGCTTGTGCTGTGCCAGCACAGCCGGTAGCTCCAACTGCCGCTCCAGCTGAACCTACCGCGGCGCCGGCTGAACCCACTGCAGCACCTGCCGAACCCACTCCTGCGCCGGCCGAGCCAACGCCGACGCCCGAACCGGCTGCTGAGGCCGGCAAGGTCGTGATCGCCCCCGGCGGCAAGATTCGCATCGGTGGCTCGTTCGCGCTCACCGGCCCAATCCCCGATCCCGGCAAGGACATCCGCCAGGCGGCAGAGATCGCGATTGAGGACGCCAACGCTGCAGGCGGCGTGAACGGCTTCCTGTTCGAGCTGGTGGCCGAGGACGGCGCGTGCTCCGGCGATCAAGGCACGGTAGTAGGCAACAAGTTCGCCGCCGACCCGACGATCGTGGCAGTGACCGGCGGCACGTGCTCCGGCGAGACCTTCGGCCTGCGGCCGATCCTGCAGAAGGCGCGCATTCCGTTCGTCTCGCCCAGCGCCACTAACCCGGCGATCACCAGCGAGGACTGCGACGTGTGCAACCGCGTGGCACTGAGCGACGCCCTGCAGGGTGAGGTGGACGCCGAGTTCGTCTTCAAGGAGCTGGGCTTCAAGAAGGTCGCCGTGATGCACGACAGCTCCGACTATGGCAAGGGCGTCGCCGAGATCTTCCAGAACGCCTTCAAGAAGCTGGGTGGCGAGGTGATCGCCTTCGAGGGCGTAAAGGTGGGCGACACCGACTTCCGCGCGCCGCTCACCAAGATCGGCGCCGGCCAGCCCGAGCTGATCTTCTTCGGCGGTTACGCCACCGAGGCAGCGCTGATCACGCAGCAGATGAAGGAAGTGGCCGGCCTGGAGAACACCAAGTTCATGAGCGTGGACGGCGCTTACACGCAGCAATACCTCGACACGGCCGGCGCTGCTGCCGAGGGCGCTTATATGTCCTTCGTGGCTGGCGACACCCAGAAGGACAAGCTGGAAGAATTCACCAAGAAGTACGTGGCCAAGTTTGGCATCGAGCCGCTCAAGCTTGGACCGTTCCACGGCCAGTCGTACGACTCGGTGATGCTCATCGTCGAGGCGATCAAGAAGGTGGCGCAGACCGATGCGGCGGGCAACTTGGTCATTGACCGCGAGGCATTGATCCGCGCCGTCCGCGAGACTTCGGGCCTGAAAGGCATCACCGGCACGTTGACCTGCAGCCCGATTGGTGAGTGTGGCGCAGGCGGTGTGCAGGTGTTCATCGTCGAAAATGGCGCGTTCAAGCAGATCTACGGCTTCGGCATCCAGTAGAGCCTAGCCTGACCTCTCTGCCTCACCCCCGCTCTTCTCTCCTCTGAGATGAGAGGACGGGGGTGAGGTTTATTTGGGCAACATCGTGTCCCAGTCCATCGTCTTACCCGATACAGGGCGCCGCGCGCGACCGATGCGCTGGATCACGCGCGGAATCGGAATCCTAATCGTCGCCATCGTGCTCGCGCGCGCGATTACGGTCAGCATAGCCGAAGGTTACCCGTTGACTTTTTGGGCATCGCAACTGGTCAACGGGCTGGTGCTAGGTGGCGTCTATGCCCTGGTAGCGCTGGGCTATACGCTCGTCTACGGCATCCTGCTCATGATCAACTTTGCCCACGGCGAAGTGATGATGATCGGCGGCGTAGCTGGCTTCTTCGGGCTGCAGCTCGCACAGGCGCTAGGGTGGATGAGCGGTTCGGTGGCCCAGGTCGCGATCGCGCTGCTGGCCGTGATGGGCATCGGCATGATCGGCGCGATGCTCACCGGCGTCACGCTGGAGCGCATTGCCTATCGTCCGCTGCGCAACGCGCCGCGGTTGGTGCCGTTGATCAGCGCAATCGGCGCCTCGCTGTTCCTGCAATATTCCGTTCTGCTGGTCTTCGGCGTTAGCCCACTGGTGTATCAACGCCCGGCGCTGATCTCCGGCGGGTTCCGCGTCGGGCCGGTCTTCATCCCCTACACCGGTCTGATTATCTTCTTGACCTCGCTGGCGCTGATGGCCGCACTGTTCATCATCGTTCAGCGCACGCGGCTGGGCCGAGCGATGCGCGCTGTCGCCGCCGACCGCGACACCGCCGCATTGATGGGCGTGGACGTGAACCAAGTTATCACCTTCACGTTCCTGCTGGGCTCGGCGCTGGCCGGCGCTGCAGGCGTCATGCTGGGTTTCCATAACTCGGTGATCAAGTTCAACAGCGGCTTCATCCCCGGCCTAAAGGCGTTCACCGCCGCCGTCATGGGCGGCATCGGTAACATCCCAGGCGCGATGGTCGGTGCGCTGGTCTTAGGCATCGTCGAGTCCATCGGGCCGAGCGCGCTCGGCATTCCGGCCGAATACAAGGACATCATCGCCTTTGCCCTGCTGGTGCTTGTGCTGATCTTCCGGCCACAGGGATTACTGGGCGAGGCACTTGCCGAGAAGAAGGTATGACCACGACAACTCAGCGCCATTCACACAGCATTCGGGATGGGCTTATTGGGTTCGGCATCCTGACGTATCTGACCCTCATCGGTCTGCCCGCGCGCTTCGGCGAGGCCGCCCCCCTCGTCATGGCGGTTGTGACCGCTGCAATCATCGCATTGGCCGTGCGCGCCGAGTCACGCCATCGGCCGCCGGCTGCGGTCGTGCAGCGCGCCCTAATTGCCGGTGCGATCTGCGGCGCGCTCATCGCTGCTTTGACGGGCATCTTCGCCGTGCTGTTGGGCAATGGCGTGCGCATCCAACCCTTCCTCGATAAGATCACGCCGCCGAACGTGGCCGCATGGTACGGCCTGCTGCCGACTGCCGTCGCGCAAGGTCAACTCGCCGCACTTGACTTCCTGCGCCCGTTCCTCGCCGTGTTGCTCGGCGGCCTTATCGGCGGAGCGACGATGGTTGGGCTGCGCCGCATCGCTGCCCGCAACACGACAAACGAGGCGTCCGCATGGCGTTGGATCGCCATCGGGCTGCCGTTCATCTTGTTGATCGCCGTCATCATCCTCGGCCAACCGACGGTGACCATCGGCGGCGGCAACAAAGGTACGATCCGCCTGCTGCTGGCCATGCTCGCCGTATCTGCCGGCCTGTTTGCCATGCGCGCGGCGCGCCCAGGCCGCGAGCAGGTGGTCGTCTCGCTCGCGCTGCTGGCCGGCCTGGCTGCGCTACCGTTCCTGCTCGACCAGTTCCAGAACTCGGTGATGGGCATCGTGTTCATCTTCGTGATGATGGGTCTGGGACTGAACATCGTAGTCGGCTACGCCGGCCTGCTCGACCTGGGCTACGTAGCCTTCTTCGCGATCGGCGCGTACACGTATGCCTTCCTCTCCGCTCCGTTCTCGTCACCCTGGTTCAGCCAGCAGCTCGCCGCGATCGGCTTGCCGAACGATCAACCGCTGCTCAGCTTTTGGCAGGCTATCCCGATCGTGATGATCCTGGCCGCGATCGGCGGCATTTTGCTCGGCACGCCGGTGTTGCGCCTGCGCGGCGACTACCTCGCTATCGTCACGCTGGGCTTCGGTGAAATCATCCGGCTATTCATGCTGAACCTGGCCGACCTGACCAACGGCCCGCGCGGGCTGCTGAACCTTGCCCCGCCGACCCTGTTCGGCTACAACTTAGGCAACCCGCGCGACGTCTTCATCCTGGCGCTGCTGGGTTCGGCGGTGATCGCCTTCGTGGCCTTTCGGCTGGAGCGTTCGCGCATCGGCCGCGCATGGGTGGCGATCCGCGAGGACGAGGATGCTGCCCAGGCGATGGGCATAGACCTGGCGCGCACCAAGCTGATGGCGTTCGCCATCGGGGCGACCTTCGCCGGCGTAGCCGGCCAGCTCTACGCGGCACGTCAGGTCAACATCTTCCCCGACAACTTCTCGCTGTTCGTCTCGATTGACGCGCTGGCGCTAATTATTGTGGGAGGGATGGGCAGCATCCCCGGCGTGGTGCTTGGGGCGATCGCCTTGAAAGGGCTGCCGGAAGTGCTGCGCGGCGTGGACGAATATCGCATCGTGCTTTTCGCGGCCTTGCTCGTCGTCATGATGATCGCGCGTCCGGAAGGCTTGTTGCCCTCGGAGCGGCGGCGCATGGAGCTGCACGGAGAGAGCGAGGCCGAGGCCGAGGCTGAAACCGAACCGGCGCCTGTGCCGGCGCGGTCGTCCTAGCCCGCACTGCGTCTCACGTGACTCGGCGGCGGCAAACAGGCGCGTCGGGTGACCGATTGACCTGCCGCTCTTCATATCGCGTGCCGAAACTCGCGCGCGGCGCTGCGGAAGCTGCGCACCATCAACCAAGCCATCACCGGCGTGCCGATCACGAACGCGCTCCATACCGTCACCAGCCCGCCGCCGATCGTGTTCACCGCCAGCGCGGCTAGGCCGGTGATCGTCCACAAGCCGCCGCCGAAGATGATCAGGGGAACGCGCGTGTTGCCCATGCCGCGCAGGCCGCCGGCCGCGACGAATAAGATCGCCAGCGGCGGCATGCTGAAGGCCATCACGCGCAGCGCGTCTATGCCGGCCTCCACGACTGCCGGGTCGGCGGTGAACGTCCGCAGCACCTGCGGCGCGAAGATGAAGAGGATCAGCCCGAATCCGCTCATCCAGATCAACGCCCATTCCGCTGCGATGCGCGTCGCGGCCTCGCCCACGCGGATGTTGCGCGCGCCCACGCTCTGACCGACCAGCGCCGTCGCTGCAATGGCAAAGCCGAAGCCGGGCAAAAAGGCCAGCGCCAGAGCGTTGACTGCAATGCGGTTGGCGGCCAGCGCGGCCGTGCCCAGTTGACCTACGACGACGGTGAGCACGAAGAATGCGCCGCTGGCCAGGATCTGCTCCAGCGCCGCCGGCACGCCGATGGACAGCACGTCGCGCGCGGCTGCTCGATTCGGCCGCCATGCGCCTGCGCCGCCGATGCGAATGCCGTTGCGCCCGCGCCACAGCACAATCAGCAGCATGGCCAGCGCGACGGCGCGCGCGATGAACGACGCCCATGCGCTCCCCACTGCGCCCAGTTCTGGCAAGCCCAGCCGTCCGAAGATCAGCGCCCAGGTGAGCGGGACATTGATCAGGTTGGCGATCGTGGTGACGATCAGCGGCGTGCGCGAGTCGCCCGCGCCGCGCAGCACGCCGCCGCCGATGAACAACCCGATCAAGACGATCACCGTGCCCATCGTCACCTGCATGTAACGCACGCCGATCTCGGCGGCGGCCGGCTGCATGCCGAATAGGCCGATGACCGGCTCAGCCGCCCACAAGCCGAGCAACGCCAGCGGAATGGAGATGATGACGCCCCAGACCAGCGCCTGGCGGGCGAGATCGCCGGCGCGCGAGAAGTTTTGCGCGCCGACCGCCTGCGCCACCAACACCGACGCGCCGACGGACAACGCCGACAGCGCCGATAGCAGGAACTGCATCACCTGCACGGCAGCGCCCACGCCGGCCAGCGCCAGCGCGCTGATGGCCAGCTGAGCCACCAGCCAGGTATCCACGATGCCGAGCAACGTTTCGAGGAAGTTCTCGGCGATCACCGGCCAAGCCAGCGCGAACACGCGCCGGCGCAGGCCGGGCGCACTGCGCTCCACAGGCGCTGCGAGCTTTTCTTCGGCGATGGACAAAGGATCATGCCCTCAAGAGTGATCGCCGGCGTTCAAGCGCGATCAACTCCTCACAGCCTGATCGCGCCCTCGGTCAGGCCCTTGAAATACAGGCGCTGCGCCAGCGCGAAGATCAACACGCCGGGCACGATCACCAGCGTGTATGCGGCGGCCAGGCGCGGCCAGGAGAACTGCCCCACACCGCCGAAGGCGCGCGCCAGCACCACGATCAGCGTGCGCTTGCTCTGGTCGTTGGTCAAGGTTGCCGCGAATAAGAACTCGCCCCATGCCGTGACGAAGTTGATGATGATGAGCACGACTAGGCCGTTGGTGATCAACGGCAGCATCACCAGGAACAGCGCCTGCCAAGCGTTGCAGCCGTCCATGCGCGCGGCCTCGGCCAGTTCGCTCGGAATCTGCTCGAAGATGCCGCGCATGATGAGAATGCTGATGGCCAGGTTAAGCGTGACATACGGCAGGATCAACCCCCACACCGAGTTGAGCAGCCCGATCGAGCGCTGAATCTCGTAGATGGGGATGAGCGAAAGCAGCCGCGTGGGGAAGAATAGCGTGGCGGTGCAGATCGTGATCACCAGCGCCCGGCCCGGCGTCTTGAGATGTACCAGCGCATAGCCCGCAAGCACGGCGCAGATGCTGGTCACGACGATGGACCCGATCGTCACGATCAGGCTGTTCGTCAAGTTCTGGGTCAGCTGCGGCATGCGCGTCAGCACGAATTCGTAGTGGCTTAGCGTCAGCGGCTCGGTGGGCAGCAGTTTGCCGCTGTAGGCATCGGGCAGCGTCTTGACGGACAGCAGTATGATCCAGGCGATGGGCAGCACGACGGCCAGCAGGAAGAGATTGATGACCACATGGCGGAGCACCGCGCTGAACCGCACGCGCCGCCTGTGATGTAAGCGAACCCGGCTGGTCGGCTGACTAATGGTGGCTTGCATAGTTGCGGATATATCGCCGGTCTTAGCCATCCTTATTGCGGAACAGCCACAACAAGAACGCGGTGACGCCCAACGAGCCGATGGCGCCTAGCCAACCGATGGATGCCGCATACCCTTGCAGCCATTCGCCGATCTGGAAGGCTAGGTCATACATGTAAACGGTCCACGTGTAGGTGGGCAGGGCGCGGTTGAAGCCGCCGAAGATCAGATACTCCTCGATCACGGCCATCGCCGTGCCGAAGCGCAAGATCACCAGCACGGCTAGGACAGGGCGCAGGCGCGGCAGTGTGATGTGCCAGAACACCTGCCACTCATTCGCGCCGTCTATGCGTGCCGCCTCGATGAAGTCTCTGGGGATAGCAGCTAAGCCGGCCAGGAAGATCATCGTGTGGTAGCCCAGCCCCCACCACCACTCGAAGAAGGCGACGGCCGGGATAACCAAGCTGGGGTTGCCCACCCACTGCGGCGCGTTCTCGCGCGTGAAAATGCCCAGCACGTCCACGAGCACCGTGTTAATCGGCCCGATCTCGTAGTTGTAGAGCAGCCGCCACATCACGAAGATCATCGGCCCGGGGATAACGGCCGGGATGAGCAGCACAACGCGGTAAAACGCGCCCAGCGCGCGCGAACGCACGCGATCCACCAGCACAGCGACGATGAGCGGCAGGATAATCATGCCGGGCAGGAAGACGAGTGTGAACACGGCGGCGCGCATCAGCCCGATCCCCACCATCGGGTCGGCCAAGGCGAATTGGTAGTTTTGCAACCCGATGAAATTGGCCGGCGCTTGGCGCAAGAAACGGTAATCCGTGAAGCTGAGCCAGAGCGTCCGCACAATCGGATACAGCATGTATCCGACGAAGAAAAGCGTCGCGGGGATGAGGAAAATCCAATTCCCCCATCCCCGCGCGAGAGGCGACGCATGACGCACTGAGCGAACGGGAAGCGCTGCCATCTACGCTGCTTTCTTCAGCTCCTCGGTGACTGCGTCCATGCACTGCTGCATGACGGCCTTGGCATCCTTCTCCTCGCCCGTCAGGTACTTGTCGTAGAACGGGCGCGCGATCTGGAATTGCTTGAGGCCGAACAGGTGATTCGTAATCGCTTTGGCGATCGGCAGTTGACCGTAAATCGTGTTCACCGCCTCCGGCAGCCAATCTGGGCGATTCTCGGCCCAGGACTTGTAAATGCTGGTGTAGGGCGGCAGTTGCACCGGGTGGCCGGAGGGCGTGCCGACGATGCTGTCCTTCCAGATCTGCATGTCGTAGGTGATCTTCTTCATGTACTCCGCCGCCTTCTCCTTGTTCTTGCCGTAGGTGAACAGGCAGGCGCCGGTGGTCCAGAACACAGTGCTGCCTTCGCCGTTGACGAACTTAGGCAGCGGCCCGATCCTCAACTGCTTTGGATCCTTCCAGTTGGCCGCCATGCGGTAAGGCGCGTTGAAGTACTTGAAGTAGAACCCTGTCTTCTCCGCCGCGAAGGCGACCTCGTCGGGCGTGCCGTTGACGCCGCCATCGGTGGCGCCTGGTTCGAGCAGGTTGGGCGGCGCAAAATCCTTCAACTTCTTCATCATCACCAATGCCTCAACGGCCGCCTCATTCGTGAAGTCGAAGCGCCCTTCTGGCGTATAGACCTTGGTGCTTAGGCTGTGCGTAATCGGCGCCAGCGAGCGCCAGCCTTGCGGGTCGTAAACCACCCCATATGGCGCGGCCTTGCTCTCGACGATCGCCGCGGCGGCGGCCAACACGTCGTCCCAGGTCTTGGGCATGTCGGTCACGCCGGCCTTGTCGGTGATGCCGCTGTGCCAGCCCATGCCGGTGATGTCAAGCAGGAACGGCCAGCTATACAGCTTGCCGTCCACGGTGCATTCTTCGCGGATGGACGGGATAATGTCGTCGAGCACGTCCTTGGGGATGTAGTTGTCCCACGGTTCGATCACGCCGGCGCGGATGAGCTGGGTCATCTCGACGAAGGGCGTCATGCCGACGTAAACATCCCACGTGCTCTCCTTATTCTTGGCCTCGGCCACGAATCGTTCGATGCCGAACCCTTCAACCGGCGCGATCTCGGCCTTCACATCCGGCGAGGTGTTGTTGATCTCGGTGAGGTGCGGATGCAGGTCAATGATCCACTGGTAGAAGGTCGGCTTGAGTGGGCGCTCGCCGGAGACCACAGCCGGCGCGGCCGGCGCAGTAGTCGCACCGGCGTCGGGTGCAGGCGGCGCTCCGGAGGGCGGCGGCGCGGCGCATGCAGCCAAGGCTGCAGCACCGCCGGCGACGGCCGAAGCCTTAAGAAACTGACGGCGGGTGAACTTCCTGTTCGCAAACGGTGACATGTCGAAACCTCCTGGATAAAGTGATCCGGTCTTCTCAGATGGACGCA
>JANWVF010000148.1 GCA_025056965.1 Thermoflexales bacterium
CGCGCAATCGGCCCGAGCACCTTGGCGACGTGCTGGCGCAGCTCCTCGGCCAGCTCTGGCGTGCCTTCGTAGCCGGCGCGCAGAATGACGTAGGTGTAGATGGCATTGCCACGCACCTCGTGCGGCAGGCCGATGGCTGCCGCCTCGGCCACGGATGGGTGTGATACCAGCGCGCTCTCCACTTCTGCCGTGCCCAAACGGTAGCCGCTCACCTTAAGCACGTCGTCCACGCGCCCGATGATCCAGAAGTAACCGTCCTGATCCACGCGCGCCGAGTCGCCGGTGAAATAGCGGCCAGGGTAGCGCGACCAGTAGGTCTGCACATAGCGATCCGGGTCGCCGTAGATGGTGCGCGCCATGCCGGGCCACGGCGTAAGGATGGTGAGATAACCTTCTTCGTTGGGCTTGACCGGGTTGCCGCTGTCGTCCACCACCTCGGCCTTGATGCCGAAGAACGGCTTGGTGGCGCTGCCAGGCTTGAGCGGTGTGATCGGCAGCGGGGTGATCATGAATCCGCCGGTCTCGGTCTGCCACCATGTATCCATGATCGGGCAGCGCGATCCGCCGACGTAGGTGTAATACCAACGCCAAGCTTCGGGGTTGATCGGCTCGCCGACCGAGCCGAGCAAGCGCAACGACGATAGATCGTGCTTCTTGGGCCACTCCTCCCCGAAGCGCATCAGGCCGCGGATGCCGGTCGGCGCGCAGTAGAGGATCGTCACACCGTACTGCTCGACGATGCTCCACCAGCGATCCGGTGCAGGGTAGGCCGGCCCACCCTCATACATGATGCTGGTCGCGCCGTTCATCAGTGGCGAATACACGATGTAGGAGTGTCCGGTGATCCACCCCGGGTCGGCAGCGCACCAGTAGCGGTCTTCGTCCTGGATGTCGAAGACATAGCGCAGCGTGGTGTAGGTGTAGACGGCGTAGCCGCCATGGGTGTGCAGCAGTGCCTTAGGCTTGCCGGTTGAGCCGGAGGTGTAGAGGATGAACAGCGGATCCTCGGCATCCATCACCTCGGTTTCGCAGACCGGGCTGGCGTCCTTCATCAGGTCGTGCCACCAATGATCGCGGCCTTCCACCCAGCCGACCTCGCGGCCGGTGCGCTTGTACACCACAACCTTCTCAATGATCGGCGCTTCCTTGATCGCGTCGTCGGCGATTTGCTTTAGCTCGACGACCTTGCCGTTCACATAGGCGCCGTCGCAGGTGATCAACACTTTGCTCTGCGAGTCCAGGATGCGCCCTGCCAGCGCCTGCACCGAAAAGCCGCCGTAGACGACCGAATGAACCGCGCCGATCTTGGCGCAGGCCAACATCGCCACCGGCAGCTCAATCACCCGCCCCATGTAGATCGTCACGCGGTCGCCTTTCTTCACGCCCAGTGACTTGAGCACGTTGGCGAACTTACACACCTCGCGGTTGAGCTCGGCATACGAAATCTGCCGCTCCGAGAAGTCCTCACCTTGCCAGATGTAGGCGACCTTGTTCTTGCGCCAGGTCTGCATGTGCCGGTCGAGCGCGTTGTGGACGATGTTGAATCGGCCGCCGACGAACCACTTGAAGAAGGGCTTGTTCGAGTCGTCGAGCACCTTGTCCCACTTGCGATACCAGCCAAGCTCCTCGGCGCGCTCGGCCCAGAATTGCTCCGGATGCTCCGCAGCGAATTGGCTGAGTGCGTCCCAGTCTTTGATGCGCGCGCGCGCGACGACCTCCGGAGACGGGAAATATACGGTTTTATGGTCAATCGAGACTTCCGTGGCTTGCGCCTGCATTTGAGGTTGATCGGACATCGTGGCCTCCGGCTTGAGAGTTGTCGGGATTTTAATTTCGCGGCGCGACGCCGGTCAAGCGCGCAATCTTGATTTAAACTTCTCTTCGTGGCGCCGAACATCCCTCAGACGGCCTACGACCTCTTGCTCAAAGGCGGACACGTCGTTGATCCGAAGAACGGGCTGGACGGCAAGCGCGATGTGGCAATTGCTGATGGTCGGATTGCCGCCGTCGAGCCGGACATCAATCCGGCGTTAGCCGCCAAGGTGATTGACGCATCGGGCTACTACGTCACGCCCGGCATCCTCGACATCCACATGCATGCCTATCACACCCGCGCGCCCGAGGGCGAACCGGAAGGCTTGAGCGTGGTGGCCGACGCGCACACCTTTCGCAGCGGCGTGACAACCGTAGTGGACACCGGCACCGCTGGCGCGAACCACATCCGGCATTTCAAGGAGACGGTGATTGACCGCGCCAAGACGCGCATCTTCGCCTACGTCAACATCAGCGATAACGGCATGCTGGGCGACTGGGAGCAAGACCCGCGCACGTTCGACGCCGAGCGCGCCGCCGAAGCGGTGCTCACCTATCCGGATATCTGCGTCGGCATCAAGACCGCGCACTACTGGACGCGCTTGCCGTGGGACGAGCTTCACACACCCTGGGCCGCCGTGGACCAGGCGATCAAGGCGGCCGAGCTTTGCGGCCGGCACGTGATGTATGACTTCTGGCCGCGGCCACCAGAACGCAGCTATGAAGAGCTGATCCTCAAGAAAGCGCGGCCGGGCGATATTCACACCCACGTTTATGCCCAACAGTTCCCCATCATTAACGCCGCCGGCAAGGTCAACGATTTCATGTTCGAGGCGCGGGCGCGCGGCGTAATCTTCGACGTCGGCCACGGCGCGGCTAGCTTCTGGTTCCGCAACGCCGTGCGCGCCATCCAAGACGGTTTCCCGCCCGACTCGATCAGCACCGACCTGCACATCGGCAACGTCCATGGCGTCGTCGTGGATATGCAGACCACAATGAGCAAGATCTTGAACGCCGGCATGTCGCTCTACGACGTGATCAAGCTGAGCACGGTCAACCCGGCCAATCAGATCGGCCATCCGGAGCTGGGTCACCTCAGCGTCGGCGCCTGCGCCGACGTGGCCGTATTCGAGCTGCGCACCGGCCGGTTTGGCTTCGTGGATTGTGGGCGTGCCAAGCTCATCGGCGACAAGAAGCTGGAGTGCGTCCTGACGATTCGAGCCGGCGAGATCGTCTTCGACATCGGCGGGCTGAGCGTGCCGGAGTGGACGGCTGCGCCGCCGGAGTACTGGGTCATCCCACAGCTCCAGCTGTGACCCGCAGGCGGGAGGGCCGGAATAGATGAGCGTTGCTTTGACTTGGATTTTGCCGACATTCCCATCTCACCAGCCATGACCATTTACGATGAATTGGGCGTTCGACCGGTGATCAACGCCAACGCGACGCTGACGAGGCTGGGCGGCAGCGTGATGCCGCCGGAAGTCATCGCCGCGATGGAAGACGCGGCGCGCTTTCACGTGGACCTCGAAGAGCTTCACGACCGCGTGGGCGAAAGGCTGGCCGAGCTGACCGGCAACGAGGCAGCCATGGTCGCCACCGGCGCGGCGGCGGGCATCGTGCTGGCCGTCGCCGCGTGCGTCTCGGGCGGCGATCAAGCCCTGGCTCGCCGCCTGCCCCATGCCGAGGCGCTCGATAAAAACGAGGTGATCATGTTCACCTCGCACCGCAACGGCTACGACTTCGCCGTGCGCCAGACTGGCGTGAAGGTGATCGAGATCGGCGGCGAGACGCGCACCGACCCAGCCGAGCTGGAGGCGGCGTTCAGCCCGCGCACGGCGGCATTCGTCTGGTTTCAAGGCTACTTCACCGGCAAGGGCGACCTGCCGATCGAGCGCGTCATCGCGGCGTGCCGGGCGCGCAGCGTGCCGGTGATCGTGGACGGCGCGGCGCAGTTGCCGCCGATGGAGAACCTCTGGCGCTTCACGCAGATGGGCGCGGCGTGCGCCATCTTCAGCGGCGGCAAAGACCTGCGCGGTCCGCAGACCACCGGCTTGGTCGTCGGCGAACGATGGCTGATTCAGGCCATGCGCAAGCTCAGCAGCCCCAACCACGGCATCGGCCGGCCGATGAAGGTGGGCAAGGAAGAGATGGTCGGCTTGCTGGCAGCCGTCAAACGCTACATCGCGATGGACCACGAAGAGCGCCGCGAGCGCGATGAGCGCGTGGTAGCCGATTGGTGCGCGATCTTCAACACGCTGCCCGGCGTGCGCGCCGCGCGTGCCTTCCCCAACGAAGCCGGCCAGCCGCTACCGCGATGCGAGGTGTTCGTTGATCCGCACCGGGTCGGCATGACGCGCGACGCGCTGATCGCCCGCCTCTGGGACGGCGACCCGCGCATCAGCGTCGGCGAGTCCGAGGCGCCCGACGGCATCCTGCTGAACCCGATGACGCTGACGGATGACGAAGTCCGCATCGTCACCGAGCGGCTCATGTCCCTGCTCCGGCGCACAAGCTAAACTCCATGCGATGAAGCCGCTTCGCTCGCGCCGAGGCGGATGAGTGAAACAGTCCAAAGCGCATGCTAGGATGATCGAGTATTTGACCGCCCAACACCTACCTTCGGCACTGCAGGCTGCCCCGGAATCATCGCTCGATTTTGTCGTCCTTGCCGCAGGGCAAGATAGCCCGGAGGCGTGGAAGTCTCATGTTGAGCATGCGGCCAGGGCGTTGCGCAGGGGTGGCATTCTCTTCATTCAAGGTACGCCGGAGAACCTACCGGAGATCGGCATCCATGCAGAGCGACATCTGCGCTTTAAGTATTGGATTGCCGTGGATTCCATCCCCCGGCGCTTGCGCCGGCTTCCCTCGTCTCATGCCGGCGTGCTGATGTTCGTCAAAGGTGACTCCTTTCACATTGCGAAGGTGCGTGTGCCGCACCAGACGTGTCGCGCCTGTGGCAAGAGCTTAAAGGACTGGGGCGGCAAAAGCCATCTGATGCACCCAGAGGGGACGGCGATCTCTGACGTTTGGCGCGACCTGCCACCGATGGATAACTACAATGGGCTGTCAAACCCTGTTTTGGAGCGTCTGCTGGCGATCGTATCGCTGACCGGCCACCCGGAGGATGCCGCCAAGCTGGATGGGGTAATCGGCCCAATCGAACGCATCGGGCAGACCGACGCGCCACACTGCGCCGAGGCGCGGCAGCTTTATCTCCCGACGATCTCGCAGGGCGATTCCGTCTTGCAAGCGCAAGTGAGCGGCGAGGTGCCGCAGAACTGCGTCATGCAAGGCGACGCCGTCCAAGTGCTCGCTCGGCTTCCCGACGAGTCGGTTGACCTGGTCTTCGCCGACCCGCCCTATAACTTGGACAAGGCGTATGCCACCTACGACGACGAGCTGGAGCAACAGGCCTATCTGCGCTGGTGCGAATCCTGGTTGGAACAGTATGTTCGCGTGCTCAAGCCGACCGGCTCGCTCTTCCTGCTCAACCTGCCTCGCTGGGCGATGCATCATGCGGCCTTTCTCAACCGCTGCCTGTGCTTCCAGAACTGGATCGTCTGGGACGCCTTATCTGAGCCGCGCGGCAAGATCATGCCGGCGCATTACGCGCTGCTGTTCTACACCAAGCGCCCGAATGGATTCACGTTCAACTACGATGCGGTTAGCCCGATAGATGCACGGGGCTATTGCCTGCGCGCGAGCTGCGTGCGCCGGCGCAAGGCACACGGCGACGACGACAAAGAGCTGCTCACCGACATTTGGTGGGACGTCCATCGTATCAAGCATCGGCGCGCCAGAGATCAGCATCCTTGTCAACTGCCCGACGCCCTGATGGAGCGCATCATTCGTCTCGTCACCAATCCGGGCGACCTCGTCTTGGATGCGCTGGCAGGCACCGGCACAACTGCACTTGCAGCCGCGCGACTGGGACGGCGTTACCTCGCGATTGACCTCGATCCCAACTACGTCGCTTTGATGCGCGAGAAGCTCGGCCAGGTTGAGGTGTGGGGTGAAGTGCGTCGCGCGCCGGTGCGCCGCCCGCCCAAGCCCTACAGCAAGCGCGCGCTCCAGCTGGAGCTG
>JANWVF010000010.1 GCA_025056965.1 Thermoflexales bacterium
CAACGCCAACTCGGCCTGGCTGTTCGACTTTCAGGACATCCGCGGCTACGACTCGATCATCCCCAAGCAATACACCGACTTCATGCAGGCCATCGAGCCGCAGGTCGAGCTGCTCTACAACCGCATCGCGCCGATCAAGAACGCGCGCAGCTTGGAATCGCCGCTGCTTGACCTGCTCGGCGTCAAGTATGTGGTGACGGAAGAGGAGATCGCTGCGCCGGGCTTCGCGCTTTTCTACGACGACGGCGCAACGCGCATCTATCGAAACGAGCGCGCGATGCCGCGCGCGTTCACCTTGCCGCTCAGCAGCACCGTCGTCGCCGACGACTTCGCCCAGGCCATTCAGCGTTACGACCCGCGCAAGTTCGTCCTGGTCGAGCGCGACGTGATCGGTGCGCTGCAGTCCATGGGGATCGCCGCCGTGCCGTCGGACGGCGCGCCGGCGCGCTTTGCATCGGCCAACGTCACGTCGTATCGCAACAACGAGGTATGGGTGGATGCGCAAATTGACGCGCCTAGCTGGTTGATCTTGGCCGACAGCTACTTCCCCGGCTGGCGCGCCTTCGTTCGGCCGCTGGGCGCGCCGGACAGCGCTGAGCGCGAAGTTCCCTTGTTCAAGGTCAACGGCAACTTCCGCGGGGTGCTGCTGGGAGCCGGAGCCTCGGGCGGGAGTGCCGCTCTCCCCACGCCGGAATCTGCGTCTGCCTTCACCGTGCGCTTCCGCTACTCACCTGATTCGTTTCGCATCGGCGCATTTGCCACGTTCATCGCGCTAACGGCGATGCTGTTCCTGGCCGGCGTATATGTTTGGCGCAACGCTGTGCGCGAGGCACGCGCCTCCGGCGTGCGCCTGATTGCGCGCAACAGCCTGATTCTGACCGGCCTGAACATCGCGGCGCGCTTGATTGACTTCGCCTTCGCGCTGCTGATGCTGCGCGTGTTGGGGCCGGAAGGCGCCGGCAACTTCTACTTCGCCGTGGTAGTCGTGGGCTGGTTCGAGATCGTGATGAACTTCGGCCTCAACACCTTCCTCACCCGCGAAGTGGCACGCGACCCGGCCAACGCCCAGGCCTACCTATTGCAGACCAGCCGCCTGCGCATGCTGCTGGCGCTCGGCGTCGCCCCCGTAGTCGTGCTGCTTGTGTTGATCTGGCGGACGGCCTTCAACCTAGCGCCCGAAGCAGAGATTGCCATCCTGCTGCTCGCCCTGAGCCAGATCCCCAGCAGTTTGTCTACCGGCCTGAGCGCGGTGTTCTTCGCCCACGAGAAAGCCGAGGTGCCTGCCGCGCTCACCATCTTCAGCGCGCTGCTGAAGGCAGTCGTCGGCGCGACGCTGCTGCTGCTCGGCTGGGGCGTGATCGGCCTGGCGATCACCTCCATCGTCGTCAACATCGCTACGCTGGCGCTGCTGCTCCTGCTGGCGCGGCGAATGCTACATCTGCGGCTGCGCGTCGCCGATCGTTCGCCGATCGTCAACCACCAGTCCGCGCTGATCCTGCGAGAGTCCTTCCCGCTGATGTTGAATCACCTGCTGGCCACCCTGTTTTTTAAGGTGGATGTGCCGATGCTCCAGGCTATTAAGGGGCCGGTGGCAGTGGGCTGGTACAGCGCGGCCTACAAGTTCATTGATGCGTTCAACATCATCCCGGCCTTCTTCACGCAGTCCCTGTTCCCGGCCATGTCGCGCATGGCGCTGCAGCGCGATGGATCCCTGGCGCGCTCCTACACGTTGGCGCTCAAGCTGCTGGTGATCACGGCATTGCCGCTGGCGGTGGCCACGGCCTTCCTCGCCGAGCCGATGATCGCCGTGCTGGGCGGGCGCGAATTCCTGCCGAACGGCGCGATCGCGCTGGCCATCATGGCCTGGAGCATGCCGATCGGCTGGATTAACAGCGTGACGAACTACGCATTGATCGCCGCCGGCCAGCAGCGCGCGCTCACGCGGGCATTCATCGTCGGGCTGGCGTTCAACGTCGTCACCAACGCCATCTTCATCCCGATGTTCTCGTTCGTCGCCGCGGCAGTCACCACCATCTTCAGCGAGATCGTCGAAGGCGCGGCGTTCTACGTCTTCGTCCGCCAATACATCGCGCCGGTGAACTGGGTTGAGGTGCTGGCCAAGCCGTTTCTAGCGTCAGGGGTGATGGCCGGCGTTACGGCCATCTTCGCCTCCGGCGGCTTGACGCTCGTCGGCGTGTTGTTCGGCCTGGCGGCCTACGGTGCAGCGCTCTGGCTGACCCATGCGCTGGCGCCGCAGGAGCGCGACATCCTGCGCCCCCTCGTCAGGCGCGGGGCTTGAACGATGCGCGGCCCAGGGCGGCGCCGAGGGAGGTGGGCCGGACGCCGCTCAAGCCCAGGGCGGTTGACGTTCGCCCCGCAGGTGCGCGCTCAAGACTTGGACTCCCGGATGGTTCATCTGCTGCAGCTGCGCAATCACGGCGTCGCGGTCGTATGCCACGCGCCGGTGTTCCAAGCGGTACCCTTGTTCGTCTGCCTCCAGCAAGTAATAGCTGGCGCGCAAATCCCCCGCCCAAGGGTTGCTCACGCTGCCCAGATTGACGACGCGGATGTCGCCGATCGTGCGGTCAAGCTGCCAGTGCGTGTGGGCGGTGAACACCAGGTCGGCCGCGCAGCCTTCGACGGCGGCCGCAAGCTGATCGTCGGTCATCGTGGGTCGAATGCCGAGGCCATCATCCGTACCCGGCGCGGCATGCACCAGCAGCACGCGCGCGCCGTTCGGCAGGGTGAGCCGCTGTTCCAGCGGGAGCGTGGCCATCCAGCCCAGCCAGCCGGATGCAACCAGCGCGCCTTGCGTCCAGCACAGCATAGCCAGCCGCGTAGCAACGGCCGTCGAGGACGCTGGTGAGCGCGTGATCTCGTCCGCAGCTTCCTGCGGGTCGAGCAGGCCGCACACATAGCGGTCGGTGTTGCCGCGCACGAATCGGGCGTTGGGCAGTCGGTTCAAGCGCTCCAGCGCCGCCACGGGGGATGGACCGAGCGCGGCCAGGTCGCCCAGAATCCAATACTCGTCCACCCCTCCGGCGGATGCGATATCGTCCAGCACGGCCTCCAGGCCGATCACGTTGCCGTGGATGTCGGAGAAGATCGCCGCTCGCATAACAGACTCGATTGTAAGGCGGCCTCAGGACTGCGGTGGCCGCACGCTACCGCCGTCGCCGCCTGCCTTCCGGCGTCGGGTGCGGACTGCGCACCGCTGCGGCGATCCGGCGGCAGGGCCAGCGCCGCGATCGCGCTGATCAGCGGCAGGGCAGCGAGCATGAGCAAGCTGCCGGTCAGTCCCAGCCGATCAGGCTCGGCTAGCGCACCGGTGATTGCCGTGCCGATGCCGCCCATGGCGAAGGCGAAGCCCAGCGCGATGCCGGACGCCACGCCCGCGTTTCTCGGAAACAACTCCTGCGCCATTACGATCAGCGGCGGCCACGACGCGCCGGCGACGAAACCGGCCAACACGGCGAACGGATATACGGCTGGTTCAGAGACAGTGAAGAGCGCCAGCGTCGCCGGAGCATAGATCAGCCACGACGCGATCATGACCCGTCGCCTACCGAAGCGATCGGCCAGCACCCCGCCGATCAACCCGCCCGCTGCCAGGGCGAACAGGTTGGCGCTGGAGATTCGGCTGGCTGCTTCGACGCCGAGCGGCACGATTTCGGTGAAATATGCCGGGATATAAGCCGTGGTCGCCGACTGCACCCACGCACGCATGAACATGATGGCCATCAGCGCAACGATGGCGAGCAGGCCGAAGTGCCGCCCCGGCAGCGCAGCAGACGGGCGCGCCGTGTGGTCTGCTGGATGCGAGTGACCCTGGGCACTCAATACTAGTGGGATCAGCGCCAGCCCAATCGCGCCGATGACGAGGCTACCGCGCACGCCCAAGGCCGTCATCGCCGCCGCAGCGATCACCGGGCCGATGGCGTAACCGCTGTTGCCGCCCAGCATGAAGATGGACATGGCCGCTGCCTTCCGCGTGCCGCCTGACCGGCTGGCGCCGGATGCGCCGTGCGGATGAAAGGCCGCCGAGCCGCAGCCTGCCAAGCAGGCCATGCCCACCAACGTCGCGTAGTTGGGCGCGAAGCCAAGCGCTCCTTGAAAGATCGCGATGCAGGCTAGACCTAGAGCTGACTGGTAACGGCCACCGGTGCGGTCACTCAGGTAGCCGAACAGCGGCTGCGTGAGCGACGAGCTGATGGCGTAGGCGCCGATGACGAAGCCGGTTTGAGCGATGGTCAAGTTCAGCGCCTGTGCCAGATACACCATCATCACCGGCAAACTGCCGGCGCACAGATCTACGCTGAAGTGGGCGAGCGAATAGCTCCATAGCGCGCGGTTCTTGAGCAGGGTGCGCATCGTGCGGCGATCGGGATTGTAGCCTCATACCCAGCCGAGCGCACGCGCGACCACGGCGCCTGCGACGGCAACGATGAGGCATCCGCCCATGAGGGCATTCGGGCTGGCCCGCCGCGAGCGCAGCAGCCATCCCATCCCCAGCGTCGCCACCAGCGGCAGCGCGCCGGGCAGCATCGCGTCTAGCACGCGCGTCTGCACCGCCAGCTGCGTCGCGCCGATCTGGATTACGCCGGCGCCGGGCAGGCTAATCGGGACGAGCGCGACTACCAGTCCGCCTAGCACGAACGCCCCCAGGCGCATCGCGCCGAAGAGGGCCGGCCGCAGCCAGTTGTTGGCGCGCGCCCAGTCACCGAAGCGACGCACTTGCGCATAGCCGAGTTGAAAACCGGCGAACCCGACCGCCAGCACAAGCGCTGCTTGGGCGAACGCAAATATGAACGGCCCGATCAGGCTGCCGCGCTCCGCCAGCGCTGCGCCTGCGGCGACCAACAACGAGCCGACCGCGTTGAGCATGACCGTCGCACCGATTGCGTTTAGGCCGACCATAGCGCCTGTCTTGGCGCCGACGATCTCGGCGTCGTTGATCGCTTCGCCGTTGGCGCGGCGCTCCTCGATCGCGATGAGCGCGCCGACCAGCGCCGCGCCGAAAGTCCACTCGCAGTTGAACAGAGTGAGGTTGCGCCGGAGCAACGTCACGCGCTCGCTGGCAGTTTCGCACAGCCGCTTGGCGGCCGGCACGAGTGCCGCAGCGAAGCCCATGTTCTGGAAGCGTTCAAAGTTCAGTCCGGCGTCGTGGAAGAACATCCATAGGGCGAACGACGACTGAAGTTCTGCCGGCGACAAGCGCCGCTCCGCCGCGTAGGCCTCGGCTTGATTGGAGGGCAGCACGTCGGCGATGAGCGTGTCCGCACTTGCCTCGACGCGCCGACGGGCCAGGAAGGCGTGGATGATGGCGACGCTTGCGCCGAGCAGCGTCGCTTGCACGACGCCTAGGTAAGGCGCGCTCAGCCATCCCAATAGGAAGTAGGCCACGCTGCTGCCCTGCATCACCAGCCGCAGGCTCATGGCGATGCCCAGCGCGGCGAGTAAGTCGCGGCTCCAGTTCATCGCCAATTGCACCCAGGCGGGGATGGATGTGGCGATGCCGGCGATGGTCGGCGCGTCGAAGAGCAGGATGAACAGCGCCGGCAGGAACGACGTGAGTATCACCCACAACTGGGTGGGGACGACATTGAGCAGTGCAACGACGTCGGCGTTGCCCTGATCAGCGAAGTAGTCGGCCCAATGCGCGACCACCGTGTTGAACATCCCGCGCGTGAAGTTCAGCACGACTCCGAACACGACCAGCGCGCCGAACAGCGCCGCCGTCTCCGGCGCTTCCGGACGCAGGCCGCTCAGCAACATGAGCGGGACGCCGACGTAGCCGATGAGCGCGATGTCGGGGCCCACCGGCACGCGGAGCTGGCTGAGGGCGAGCACGCCCAGATTGAGCGCGCCGCCGATCTGGGCGCCGCGCAGCGGATCGCCCAGCAACGCACCCGCGATCGTGCCGGCGACGAGCGGCTGAGCCAGCACATAGCCGCCCAACCCGGCATTGAAGGCCGACCGAGCGAATGCATAGAACAAGGCGATGAGCGCAGCTTGCAGGACGCTCATCCGGGATCACCGTCCTTTCGCTTTGCTTTTCTTGGACGCTTTGCTTTTCGAGGCCGCTTTGCGCTTGCCGGCCTTGCTCTCTTTGTCGGTCGCCTTCGACTTGGACGATCGTTTCTGCTTGGTCTTTTCCTCGTCGGACTTCGCAGAGCGCTTGGTTTCGTCCTTTCGAGCAGAAGCCGCTTTCTTATCCGTCTTCGACCCCGCGACGGCGGACGAGGCTCGCGCCCCCTCGGCGGTCCGGGCGGCCATCAGCCGGTCATACGTCGTCAGCACGTTTGCCAGGTGAAGCGGCACCGCTGCGCCGTTGAGAAGCACGCGCGATAGGCCGCACTGCTCGATCGTGATGGCCTTGGCCTCGTCGCGGCTGCCGCCGGCCTCAATCAGCTTCTGCACCTTGTTGCGGAGGTTGTCCAAGTAATTGACCTGCCGGCGCAGCGTGTCGCGAATCTCACCGCGCAAGATGATCTCGCCGTGCCCTTGCACGATGTTCTCCAGTTGCATCGCGCCGATGGTTTCGATGGACTTTTTGAGCTGCTCCGGGTCGCCGTTGGTGATGGTCGGGATGGCCATCACGGTGTCCCCGGAGAACAGGATGCGTTCCTCGTGGAGCAGCACCGAGACGCAATCCGGCGTGTGGCCGGGCGTGTGGATGACCTCCAGCGTCTTGCCCGGCATGCGCAGCGTCACGCTGTTCGCCGTGAAAGTGAACGTCGGCAGCCGAAGCTGAACCGGCGCTAATTCCGGCGATTGTTCTTTGGCGCGCTGCAGGGCGGCGAAGCCGCGCTCGATCAAGATCTCGCGCGCCATTTCATGAGCGATGATCTCGGCTTTCGGGAAGAAGAATGCCCCATAAACATGGTCGGCCTCGTGGCCGGTGTAAATTACGAAGCGCACTCCGTCCGGGCAACGCTTGCGCGCAAACAAAGCAATCTGCGCTGTTTCGTTGGGGAATGGGAGGGTGTCAATCAAAACGCCCGTGCTGCCGGAGACGATTAGGCTGGCGGTTACTTGTGCGTAGCGGTCGCTAGTGAAGATGTAGATGTCCTCCGAAGCCCGTTCCCAGTGCATATATCATGAGCATACCTAAGCTCATGACGTAATGCAAATTTGATGACATAAATATTCAAGCGCTACCCCTTGCCGCTCTGCTTGCCGTCGGAAGTGCAGACTGGCTTCACCTTCACGCGCTGACCAGCATCCGATAAGTGTCGGGCCGGCGTTGTTCAAGTAGGGGAAAGAGGGCGCGCCAAAACGCCATGACGCTGAAATCTAAGTCTGCGACCAGCGTAGCCGGCCGGCTGCGCGGCGCGCGAGCGATGATGCGGCCCGTCGGGTCGCAGACGAAGGATGACCCGTAGAATTGAACCAGCCCTTCGTCGCCGGTGCGATTGACTGCCGCTACGAATATGCCGTTGGCGATGGCGTGCGCGACCATCACCGTTTGCCAGCGCGGCTGCGTGTCGAAACCGGGGAAGTCCGGCTCCGAGCCGATGGCCGTGGGGTAGACGATGAGCTCTGCGCCTTTCAACGCGCAGATGCGCGCCATCTCCGGAAACCATTGGTCGTAGCACGTCGGCACGGCGACCTTGATGAACCCTAGATCGTGCACCGGATAGTCCGAGTCGCCGGGCGTAAAGTAGTAGTCCTCGTGGTAGCCGCTGCCGCGCGGGATGTGCTGCTTGCGGGTGAAGCCGAATAGGTTGCCGCGCCGATCAAAGATGACGGCGGTGTTGAAATAGCGCCCGTCCGCACGCTCGAACAGCGAGCCGATTACGAACGCGCCGGACTCGCGCGCCAGCCCGCTGCACAGCGCGCTGGTCGGTCCGTCGCCCAACGGCTCGGCCAACGCAAAACGCGCAGGGTCTTTTATGTCGGCAAAGTAGCGATGTAGCGTGAGCTCCGGCAAGCAGATCAGCTGCGCGCCGCGCGCTGCGGCCGCCAGCACGCCGCGACGCAGCGCCTGAGCGTGGCGGGCAGGATCGGCGTGCCAGCGCTGTTGCACGAGCCCGATGCGGACGATGCGTGGGTTGGTTGGCGCGATGTTAGGCGTAGACATGCGCGGATTCTATACGCGGTCTTGAGATGGCGCGTCGCCCAATCGGGCGCCGTTGGAATGCGCGCGTCGAGGCGGGCGTATAATTTTTGTAAAGCGACGAGCGGAACATGCGCTGCGCAGCGCGGCTCTCAGCGAGCCATCGTTGAGGTGTGAGTGATGGCAGCCTGCGGCGCAACCGCACCCTCCGCGAGCGCTGGCCGAGCCGGCAAGGCCAGCCGGGTTCGCCCGTTAGCGCGACGAGAGATGCAGGAGCGAGGAAGTTGGCTTCCCCGCAGCCTGTGAAATTGGGTGGAACCGCGAGACTAGACGCCTCTCGCCCCATGTTGGGCCAGAGGCGTTTTCAGTTGGTGACGCTGCACTCGAGCAACAGGAGCAGAGTTTGATATGTCACAGGTAGCTCACACTTCGTCAGACGAAATGATTGCCTACGGCAAAGGCAAGCGCATGCCTTTGTCGCTTTATAAGCTGCGCCACTCGCTGGCGCATGTGATGGCGCAGGCGGTGACCGAGCTCTTCCCTGACGCCAAACCGACGATCGGGCCGCCTGTGGAGAACGGCTTCTACTACGACTTCCATGTGCCCAAGCCGTTCACGCCGGAGGACTTGGCGCGGATCGAAGCGCGCATGCGCGAGATCGTCAACAAGCACGTGGATTTCGTACGGCGTGAGGTGAGCGAGTCTGAGGCGCGCGAGTTGTTCAAGGCCAACCCGTTCAAGCTAGAGCTGATTGACGGATTGGTGCAAGGCGTAGCCGATGATATGGGCGACAAGCCGACAGACGCAGGACAAGCGACGGTGGGCGACGCTCGCCCAGCTGCTTCGGTGATCTCGGTCTACACGCACGACACGTTCACCGACCTGTGTCGCGGGCCACACGTGAGCAACACGCGCGAAATCAATCCCGACGCCTTCAAGCTTGCTCAGAGCAGCGGCGCATACTGGCGCGGCGACGAGCGCCGGCCGATGTTGCAGCGCATCTATGGCCTGGCTTTCTACACGCCGGAGGAGTTGCAGCAGTATCTTCACACGCAGGAAGAGGCGCGCAAGCGCGACCACCGCAAGTTGGGCGCCGAGCTGGAGATCTTCCTGTTTGACGACGAAGTCGGCCCGGGCTTGCCGCTGTGGCAGCCCAATGGCGGCATCCTCATCGAGCAGCTCGAGGCGTTGGCCAAGAAAATGGAGGAAGAGGCCGGCTACGAGCGCGTGAAGACGCCGCATGTGACCAAGGAAGACCTGTTCCTGCGCAGCGGCCACCTGCCGTACTACGCCGAGAGCATGTATCCGCCGATGACGCTGGAGGACGGCCAAAAGTACTACTTGAAGCCGATGAACTGTCCGTTCCACCACAAGATCTATGCTGCCAAGCCGCGCAGTTACCGCGACCTGCCGCTCCGGCTGGCCGAGTACGGCACGTGCTATCGCTACGAGCAGAGCGGCGAGCTGTTCGGCCTGATGCGCGTGCGCTCGATGCAGATGAACGACGCGCACATCTACTGCACCGAGGAGCAGTTCGAGAGCGAGTTCCTCGGCGTGGTGAATCTGTACTTGAAATACTTCAGGATCTTCGGCATCGAGAAATACGTCATGCGCTTGAGCCTGCATAGCGACGAGGGCTTGGGCAAGAAGTATGTGGACAACAAGCCGCTCTGGCTGAAGACGGAGGACATGGTGCGGCGCGCCATGCGCGACGGCAACGTGCCGTTCTATGAGGCCGAGGACGAGGCCGCCTTCTATGGTCCGAAGATTGACGTGCAGATCTTTAGCGCCATCGGCCGCGAGTTCACCTTGGCGACGAACCAGGTGGACTTTGCCGTGCCGCCGCGCTTCAACCTGACTTATACCGACAAGGACGGTCAGGAGAAAACGCCGTTGTGCCTGCACCGCGCTCCGCTGGGCACGCACGAGCGGTTCATCGGCTTCCTGATTGAGCACTTTGCCGGCGCCTTCCCGCTGTGGCTTGCGCCGATCCAGGCTATGCTGATCCCGATTGCTGACCGCCACCTGGATTACTGTCGAAACGTCGAGAGGCAGCTGCGCGCGTGCGGCATCCGCGCCCGGGTGGATGACGGCCCTGACCGCATGCAGAACAAGATCCGCAAGGCGCAGAGCATGAAGATCCCCTACATGCTCATCGTGGGCGACAAAGAGGCGCAGGCCGACGCCGTCGCCGTTCGCTTGCGCACTGGCGAGGATCTCAAGGCGATGCCAGTCGGTCAATTCATCGCGCGCGCTCGGCAGCTGATCGAATCCTACGCGCTGACGCTGTGAGGATCGCATAAGTTATGTTACCACCCTTCGCCGCGGTGGACAAGTTGAAGCAAAGCGCGCATCGCCGGTGAAGCTGAGCCTCCTACAAACCTGACGCAGAGGGCGAAATCCGCTTCACCATTCCCCAGCTGCGCGGATTTCGCGCCGCATGCTCGTCCGCCCCAGCCGCCTCCAAACCGCTCCGATGGCACTGCACAGTCGCACCAATCGCTTGTGCCGCTGAGAGCCGAAACAGCCTGCTGGAGGACGCAACGTGACCTTGCTCAGGCTTCACCAGTAGTCAGCAAGGCAGGGGTAAGCGACTGAGTTGCATTGAGCAAGGGACGTTATCTGTGTTTTTGGCTTAGGCAAGTCTAAGCAACCGATCTTGCGCAGGATCAAATGGTATAGTCGCCGAGGCGGGTCGTGTTGGGACTGCCACGATAAGCAGAGGGGAAAGGCGGTTAGCCGCAAGAGAAGCTTGTTAGTTATGTAAGAGACACGAGAGAGAACGACTCTAGACGGACAGCAATTTGATCGCAAGGGGTTCCTTCTACATACGACGGCAGTGGTTGCAGGTGTGCTGGGGGTATTTGTGGGTGTGGTCAACATCGTCACGGCGCAGCCCATGGAGCGCGTCATCGCGCCCAATGAAGAAAGCGGCACAGAAAAGGGTGTAACTGTGGGCGCAGCTCATCTCCAAAGCACCGTTGTCGCGCTCGCGGCAGGCGCGGACTACAACTGCGCAGTGATGAGTGGAGGGCAGGTGTATTGTTGGGGCTCAAACCAATACGGCCAGCTCGGCATCGGCGTAGCCACAAGCACCGCCTATCCAACGCCGCGGCTGGTAAGTTCCGTAAACGGGGTCGTGGCAATTGCTGCGGGCTGGCGGCACACTTGCGCAGCGACAAGCTCGGGGCAGGTGTACTGTTGGGGGTTGAACCACGATGGCCAGCTTGGCAACAGCACGCACTTTGGGACATACCATCCCAGTCCAACACCGACGCTGGTAGCTAACTTAAACGGAGTTGTCGCGCTCGCAGCAGGGCATGCGCACACTTGCGCACGAACGAACACGGGACAGGTTTATTGCTGGGGCTGGAACCGATACGCCCAACTTGGCAACGAAATGATCTTCAACCCTAGTCCGACCCCGACGCTGGTGAATAACCTGATTGGTGCTGCAGTGCTTCCTGGGGCAGGCAGCTCGCACACCTGCACAACAATAAGCTGGGGACAGCTCTATTGTTGGGGGCAGAACCATTATGGCCAGCTTGGCATCAGCCTACATGTCGATTCCTACGCTGGCGTTGCGACGCCGACGCTGGTGAGCGGCATAGGTGGAGTCACGGCACTTGCGCTGGGCGGGTCTCACACTTGCGCGGCGGCGAGCGGGCACGCCTATTGCTGGGGATGGAACCAGTATAGCCAGCTTGGCAACCATACGAACGTCGGCACGAGCTATCCCGTGCCAACGGTGACGATGGTGAGTGGTCTACCTTCTTCAGTGGCTGCACTTGCAACAGGCCGAAATCACACCTGCGCGGCAACCAGCATGGGATCGGTGTATTGCTGGGGATGGAACCAGTATGGCCAGCTTGGGAACACGGCAAGCAACAACCACAATCCCTTTCCGAATCCGCAGCTCGTGCTCGATGTAAGCGGGGTCACGGCGCTCGCGGCAGGAGATTACCACACCTGCGCGCTAGCAGGCGGGGAAGTGTATTGCTGGGGTTCGAACGACCAAGGCCAGCTTGGGAATACAGTGGGCGGCATTGACGCGACGCCGCGGAGGGTGGACTTCTTTCCCAACCCGCCCGGAGCATTCAGCAAGATTGGGCCTTCAAACGGGACTGTGACGCATTCGCTGCCCATAACCTTGCGATGGCAACCGGCAAGTGGGACGGTGAATCACTACCGTTTCTGCTACGATGGAATCCCCGGATGTACGCCGAACCAGCAGGCGACCAGCACGGAAGCGACCATACCTTGGATGGGAATGGGGGGGACATTCTACTGGCAGGTTCGGGCGTGCGCGAACGTGGACTGCACGATATACACCGATGCCAGCAACCCACACTGGTCGTTCGTCTTGTGGCACAGTGTCCCACCAAACACCGGGGTGGGCAACACGCCTGGGCAGGACGATGCCGATCTCGTTGCTAATCACTTTGGCACATCAAAAGCAGCCTCGCCGACGACCGTCATGGTGAACGAGCTGGTGACCTTTACACTGACGTTGATGAATGGGTCGGCATACACAGCAGTAGTCAACGTGACCGACACGCTCCCTGTAGGAATAAGCTATGTCGGGGTAGTTGGGTCAACACCCGCACCAATAGTGGACGGACAGGTGCTGCGTTGGGAGGGGGTGAACGTGCCGGCAACCGGGATGACGCAACTGATGTTCCGCGCGCAGGCGACGACGTTCGGGCTGTTCGAGAACAGGCTCGCGATAGGTGATCAAGATACGGCGTGGATATGGCCGATAAGAGGGACAGCGAGGGTGGCGGTCTTGCTGCCACACCTGCGGTTCGTGCCAATTGTCTACACAGAAGGCTATGGCGGATCCTGAAGGCTCTGGGGCACACGAAGCCTGTTGTTATGTTTGGTTAGTTGCTCTGTAGTGGCATAGACACAGACCCGACACAGCCTCCCGCAGTCTCTAGGACTGCGGGAGGCTTGTTGCGTGCACGTCATATGCGCAAGGATACTCTCGGCCTTCGGAAGGCTAAGCCCCAAGCCCAACCGAGCAGTTCCACCGCTGCACTTGCCGCTTGAGTTGCCCCCTCGACACGAGGGAAGCGATTAAGCCATCACCGAATAATGCCGCCGGATGTCGCTGTTGCCCCCAAGCTGCTCGTCTGGCACGCATCTTCTCGCGACGAACAAACGCCCGTCACAAATTCCTACGAAGTTGGCCTACTAGCTTCCAGCTTTTTGCCTCAGGGCTGGCTCAATCTAACGGAATACCAATGATCGAAGCAGCCCGCTCAGGGCTAAACGCAAGCGCGGCACGCGCTTGAGCGATCGAACGAGCACCACAGAAGCGCAACAAACCGATCACGATGTCGCGCAAGACCACCCATGCACGTGGCGCCTGGCGGCGGCGCGCCGAACAGCGGTCTTCGCCAAACTCCACATCCCGCACCCAGTGCCCGCAGTTCTCAATCTGCCGGTAAACGTGCCCCCACCCAAACGCCCGCCTCGCCGGCGCTGCCTGCGGGGTCAGGTCGGTGATGGCATAGTGCGTGTGACCGGTCTCGACTCCGCTAGCCGTCCGCAGGCTTCGCCGTTGAATGCACAGACATTGTCCGACCTTCGGCCAGCCTAATGCTTGCAGATAGGCGTTGAGTGCGGTCGTCGCCCGCACTTGATCCTGCACCACGCGACCATGCCCAAGTTTCCCAAGCTTCATAGGTCTTGACGCCTCGGCGCAGATGCATATACAATTGCGGCGATCAAAGAGGGATGATTGCAGCACCATAGGCGACTAGGAAGACCTGGTCGCCTTAAATTCGTCCCTAGCGACCGACGTCTCGTATCTCGTCTGCAATATCCTGTTAGGCCACAAACTGATCTTCAAGTAATCCTATGTATCAAAACGGAGCGATCAAATCATACGCCCGCGCGGCCAACATCCAACTCCTTCCTAAACTGATCGAAGTGCAAATTCAGTCGTTCAAGTTATTTCAGGACGAACTGCTGCGCGAGTTGTTCGAGGAGATTTCGCCTATC
This sequence comes from Thermoflexales bacterium, assembly GCA_025056965.1. Classification (GTDB taxonomy): domain Bacteria; phylum Chloroflexota; class Anaerolineae; order J036; family Brachytrichaceae; genus JAAFGM01. Next base: position 14,069 of record JANWVF010000010.1, read on the forward strand.
GAGAGCTTCAACGGCGAGATGGCTCTTTACTTTCCCGGCAACTACAAGCAGGCCAGGGAGTATGGCCTAACGTACTGGTTCGAGGAGCCCAAGGTCAGCATCGAGGAGTGCGTGGAGCGCGACCTGACCTACGGCGCGCCGTTGTATGCCAAAGTAGCGCTGCACAATCGCAAAACCGACGAGCACAAGGTGGACACGATCTACTTCGGCGAGTTTCCGCTGATGACGGAGAACGGCACCTTCATCATCAACGGCACCGAGCGCGTCGTCGTGTCGCAGCTGATCCGCTCGCCGGGCGTGTATTTCAGCGTTGATGAAGACCCCAACAGCGGCCGGCCGCTCGGCCAAGCTAAGCTCATCCCCGACCGCGGCGCGTGGATGGAATTCGAGACGCGCAAGAGCGATTACATCGTGCTCAAGTTCAACCGCAAGCGCACCATCCCGGTCACGATTCTGCTGCGCGCCTTGGCGGCGGTGGACGACGGTATCACTAAAGACATTCTGACCACGGGCACCGACGACGAGATCCGCGCGCTGTTCGCCGACGTGGATAACAACCCCGAGCACCAATACATCGAGGCGACCTTCAAGCAGGAGCCGGAGTGGTCCTATAAACCCTCGCGCCCGATCGCCCAAGAGGCGCTCATCGAGTTCTTCAAACGCATCCGCCCTGGCGATCCGCCGACGCTCGATAACGCGCGGGAGTTCATCCAGCAACAGCTCTTCGACCAGCGCCGCTACGACCTGGAGCGGGTAGGGCGCTATAAGCTCAACCAACGCCTGAACGGTGAAGGCATTATCCCGCGCACCCATCGCACCATCACTAAGCGCGACATCGTTGAGCTGCTGCGCCACATGATCCAAATTAACAACGGTGTGCTGCCGGCAGACGATGTGGATCACCTGGGCAATCGCCGCGTCAAAACCAACGGCGAGTTGATCCAGAACAAGCTGCGCGTCGGCTTGCGCCGAATGGAGCGGATGGTCAAGGAGCGCATGTCCATGCCGGACAACGATTCACCTTCGCCGGTCAACCTCATCAACATTCGGCCGGTGGTGGCAGCCGTGCGCGAGTTCTTCGGCTCGTCGCAGCTTTCGCAGTTCATGGAGCAGACCAATCCGCTGAGCGAGTTGACCAGCAAGCGCACCTTGTCGGCGCTCGGTCCGGGCGGCCTGCGCCGCGAACGAGCTGGCTTCGACGTGCGCGACGTCCACCACAGCCACTACGGCCGCATCTGCCCAATTGAGACGCCGGAAGGCCCGAACATCGGCCTGATCGGTCGCCTGGCCACCTATGCCCGCGTGAACGCCTACGGCTTTCTGGAAACGCCATACCGCAAAGTGAAGAACACCGTTCCTAACGTCGCAGCCCAGACCGAGGGCCGCACGCTCCGCGAGGATGTTTTGGACAGCAAGGGGGAAGTGATCGCCACGGCAGGCACACTGATTGATCATGAGCTGGCCGTCAAGTTGCAGCGCTACAAGACGATCGAGGAGATCCCCGTCCGGCCATACGTCACCGACGAGACGGTATACATGTCGGCCGACACGGAGGACAAGTTCACCATCGCGCAGGCCAGCGCTCGGCTGAACGACAAGGGCGAGTTTCTGGACAGCCGTATCTCGGTGCGGCGCCACCAGAAATTCATGTTCGCCAGCCCGAATCAGGTGGACTACATGGACATCTCGCCCAAGCAAATCGTCGGCATCAGCGCGGCACTCATCCCGTTCATCGAGCATGACGAAGCCTCGCGCGCGCTGATGGGCTCGAACATGCAGCGCCAAGCTGTGCCGTTGCTCAAGCCGCACGTGCCCCTCGTAGGAACGGGCATGGAGTCGCAAGCAGCCATGGACAGCGGCCAAGTCGTGGTCGCCGCGGAGGATGGCGAGGTCATTAGCGTGACCGGCCGACAGATCGTCGTGCAGGGCAGCAAAGGCCGCCGCGTCTACCCGCTGCGAAAGTACAACCGCAGCAACCAGAGCACGTGCATTGACCAGCACCCCATCGTGGTGAAGGGACAGCGCATCAAGAAGGGCCAAGTCATCGCCGACTCGTCCAGCACCCAGAACGGTGAACTGGCGCTAGGCCAAAACGTCTTGGTCGCTTTCCTGAGCTGGGAGGGAGGCAACTACGAGGACGCCATCCTAGTGAGCGAACGCCTCATCCGCGAGGACTTGTTCACCTCTATCCACATCGAGAAGTTCGAGACCGAGGCGCGCGAGACGAAGCTGGGGCCGGAAGAGATCACGCGCGATATCCCGAACGTCGGCGAAGAGACGCTCAAGGATCTGGACGAGAACGGCATCATCCGCATCGGCGCCGAGGTCAATCAGAATGACATTCTGGTAGGCAAGATCACGCCGAAGGGTGAGAAGGAGCCTTCGCCGGAGGAGAAGCTGCTGCGCGCGATCTTCGGTGAGAAGAGCCGAGAGGTGAAGGACACGTCGCTGCGACTGCCCAACGGCGAGCATGGCAAAGTCGTGGAGGTCAAGGTGTTCAACCGCGATGAGCACCGCGACCTGCCCGCCGGCGTGAACCAGATGGTGCGCGTGAGCGTGGCACAGCGGCGCAAGTTGACGCAAGGCGACAAGATGGCCGGCCGCCATGGCAACAAGGGCGTGGTCTCGCGCGTCGTTCCCATCGAGGATATGCCCTTCCTCGAGGACGGCACGCCGATAGACATCATCTTGAACCCGCTAGGTGTGCCCGGCCGCATGAACATCGGCCAAATCCTGGAGACGCACCTCGGCTGGGCTGCCGATCGCCTTGGCTTCCGAGCGATCTCGCCGGTCTTCGACGGCGCTTCGGAGGCGGAGATCGAGGCCGAGCTGTGCCGGGCCTGGCTGATTGACCATGCTTACCGCGACATCACCGAGCGCGCCTGGGTAGCGTTGCGCGAAAACGGCGTGGATACCGAGACGCTGCGCGACGATCACGATGCGCGTATGGCCTACATCGCCGAATGGCTGGCCGACACGGATTACGATCTAGACCGCGCTGCGCTCGACGAGAAGTATGCGCGCCGCATCGTGCTCAACGAGTGGCTGAAGGAGAAAGGCTACAACCCGTCGGAGCTGCTGGTCTATGAGGACGACCCGCGCTCCCACAAAGAGCGCGAGGAGGCCGATCGCAAAGCCGTGAACGTCTGCCTGCGCTTGTGGATCGAGTCAAAAGGCTACCAAGCGGATAACCTCAGCGATGAGAAGCTGCGCGAGCGCGCCGATAAGGTGAGCCTGGAGACCGGCGATCCGTTGCCGACGTTGGGCAAGATGCGCCTCATTGACGGGAAGACCGGCGAGCCGTTCGATAAGCCGGTGACCGTCGGCTATCTGCATATGCTCAAGCTGGCGCACTTGGTCGAGGACAAAGTTCACGCGCGCTCAACCGGTCCATACTCGCTGGTGACGCAGCAGCCGCTAGGCGGCAAGGCGCAGTTTGGCGGCCAGCGCTTTGGCGAAATGGAGGTGTGGGCGCTCGAGGCCTACGGCGCCGCTCACACGCTTCAAGAGATGCTCACCGTCAAGTCCGATGACGTGCAAGGCCGCGTGAAGACCTACGAAGCCATCGTCAAGGGCGAGCCGATCGAGGAGCCCGGCATCCCGGCGTCGTTCAAGGTGTTGGTGAAGGAACTGCAGTCGCTCGGCCTGGCTGTGGAGGCGATCAACGAGTCCGGCGAGGTCATCCACTTCGGCAAGGACGAAGATCGCCGCCAGGTGCCGAAGCTGGGCGGGTTCGGTTTGCCCGGCCTGGAATCGCCGGAAGCGTAGCCGCCGACTTTGGCAGGGCAGAAAAGGCGAACGCGCCACATGCTCAGGCATGTGGCGCGTTCGCTTTTAAGCCGTGGCCGTATTCTCGCGCCTTTGTCTTGCCGATAGCGCGAGCAGCGCCAGCGCCATGCAGGCTGCCCAAGGCATGAGCTTGAACTCGCCTGCGATGAGCGCGCGCTCAACTTCGTCCCGACTGAGCAACAGTAGAGCTTGCTCTTCTAGGTCGTCGGCGTTCACCTCAGCCACCTTGTGAGCACCGAGCGCCAACCACAGGTGACCGACGCCGGCGCCACGATTGCCATCTATCGGGTAGCTGCCGAGGTGCAACCACTCGCGCGCAGCATAGCCGGTCTCCTCGAGCAGCTCGCGCTTAGCGCAGTCCAGCGAATCTTCACTGGGGTCGAGGTAGCCGCCGACGGTGGCCAACGTCGAGCCGTCTTTGACCGCGTACTTCACCTGGCGAAAGCACAGGAAAAGCCCATCATCGGTGAGGGCGGCGACGTTAACGAAGTCGGGCGTGATGATCCACGGCCAATCCGAGATCACCCGGCCGTCGGGCAGCTCGATGTCGTGATGCTCCAGGGTGATCCAGGGTGGCTGAGTAAAGAGCGTGCGCCGGGCGCGCGTCTTCCAGGGGCGCATAGTGATCGGCGTGGATGATCGCGCTGCGCTTCACTCCACGACGAACTCGTCGGCGATGTCCAGCGCGCGATCCACAATCTCCAAGCCTTCCATCAGCTCTTCTTTCGTGATGCACAGCGGCGGATTGACGAAGAAGTTATTCCAGCGGATGAAGGTGAACAGGCCATTGTCGTAGAAGAACTTCTTGATCAGATTCATCACGTGCATCTCGTCGCCCTTGGCGTTGTAAGGCGCCATCGGCTCTTTCGTGTGGCGATTCTTCACCAGCTCGAAGATGCTGAATAGGCCGATGTGACGCACATCGCCGACCGAAGGGTGCTTGGCTTTGAGCTTGTCCTCTTCCTCGGCTAGGAACTTGCCCATCTCGGCGGCGCGCTCGATCAAGTTATCTTCTTTGTAGACGTTGATGCAGGCGATCGCCGCGGCGCAGCTCAGGGCATGGCCGCCATAGGTCAACCCGGCCCATAGCACATGGTCCTCGAAATACTTGCCGATCTCTTCCGACACGATGCAGTTGCCGAGCGGGGCGTAGCTGCTGGTAAGGCCTTTGGCCATGGTCATGATGTCCGGCGCGATGTCGTAGTGCTCACAAGCAAACCACTTGCCGGTGCGCCCGAAACCGCACATCACCTCGTCGAGGATGAGGAAGATGCCGTACTTGTCGCACAACTGGCGCAGGCCCTGATAGTAGGCCTTGGTCGGGATGATGATGCCGTTGGTGCCGGTCACCGTCTCGACGAGGATGGCGGCGATGGTATGCGGACCCTCAAACTTGATGATGTCCTCGGTCTGGTTCAGGCACTCGGCCATGAACTCCTCTTCGGAGATATTGAGGCGGCAGCGATAGTAATACGGGTCGGGGATGCGCACGACGCCAGGGATGCCCGGCTCGCTGGCCCAGCGCCGCGGGTCTCCGGTGAGCGTCATCGAGCCGTAGGTGCCGCCGTGGTAGGAACGATAGCGCGCTAGGATCTTGTGCTTGCCGCTCACCATGCGCGCGATCTTGACCGCATTTTCGTTGGCCTCGCTGCCGCCCAGCGTGAAGAACGACTTCTTCAGGTTGCCAGGGGTGATTTCGGCCAGCATTTGACCGAGTCGGCCGCGGACTTCGGTCGCGGCGTATGGGTTGGCATAGGTCAGCTTGGCGGCCTGTTCTTGGATGGCGCGAATGACGCGCTCATCGCCGTGGCCGATGTTGACGCTCATCAACTGAGAGTTGAAGTCTAGGTAGCGCTTGCCATCGGTCGTCCAAAAGTACACACCCTTGGCGTGGTCAATCGGCATCGGCGTGAAGCCGCGCTGCATATTCCATTCAAACAGGGTGTATTCCTTATTGAGGCGAATGACTTCTTCTGCGGTCAGTGCCATGGTGACTCCTGATCGTGGGGTAATTTTGTGCGATTGTATCAATCCGCCGTGAGCCAAGCGAGGAATTCCTTGTTGCCGTCTGCGCCGAGGATGGGGGATTCGATCACGTCGCGCGCCGGCCATCCCTGTCGCGCACAGAACGCCGTGATGCGCGCGATGACGTCGCGGTGAACTTGTGCATCGCGCACGATGCCCCCTTTGCCCACCTGCGCCCGGCCAGCCTCGAACTGGGGCTTGATGAGGGCGATGACGCCGCCGGTTCGTCGTGCGGATTGCGCGATCCACCCGAACACTTTGGGCAGGATCAGCTCAAGCGAGATGAACGACACGTCCACCGTCGCCAAGGCAACCGGTTCGGGCAGCGCATCCAAGTAACGCGCGTTGACGCCTTCCATAACGACCACGCGTGCGTCCTGGCGCAAGCGCCAGTGCAGCTGGTTGTGCCCTACGTCCACTGCATATACGCGTGCTGCGCCGCGCTGCAGTAGGCAGTCGGTAAAGCCGCCGGTGCTGCTGCCCACGTCAGCGCAGACCCAGCCATTCGGCATGATGCCGAAGTGATCGAGCGCGGCTTCGAGCTTGTAGCCGCCGCGCGAGACATATTTAGGCGCTTGGGCAACGGTGATGACGACATGCTCATCGAAGCGCCGGGCCGGCTGGTCCACCAACTGGCCGTTGACGCACACTTCGCCGGCGCGGATGAGTCGCTGTGCCCAGTCGCGGCTCTCGGCCAGGCCGCGCGCCACCATCAGCGTATCCAGGCGGACTTTAGGCATAGCAGGCTCATCGGCCATGGCTCAGCCGCTCGATGAGCAAGTTAGGGAAGCCAGCAGCGCGCATCTTCTCCTGGGTGCGCTTGATGGGGTACTCGGCGCGATACGAGGTCCAGATCAGCGCTTCGGTGTCGAGAAGCGCGTAGGCCGCGCGCGGGTCACCGTCGCGCGGCTGGCCCACGCCGCCGGGATTGATAATGTAGCTGCAGCTCGGCGTAAGGATCACCGGGATGTTGGGCGCCGGCGCCACGGCCTGCACGGTGTGCGTGGCATTGTCTTTGACAAAGATAGCCGGGACATGCGTATGGCCGATCAGCGCATGCGTTGTGGGTAAATAGCCGAAGTTCTCCTCGGCTACGCTCACGTCGAGTACGTATTCCCAGATCGGCTCGCGCGGGCTGGCATGCACCAGCAGATAGTCACCTTGGATATCCTGCTCGGGGCGTGCGCGCAGGTAGTTCAAGTTCTCCCTGGTCAAGCGCGACCGGGTCCACTCCACGACGAAAGCGGCGTTCTCGTGAAAGGTCTCGATGCCGAGTTTGCCTAACACGGCCCAGTCGTGATTGCCGGCCAAGCAGATATGTGGCAACGTGCGCAATAAGTCAATACATTCGTTAGGGTCCGGACCGTAGCCCACGATGTCGCCCAGGCACCACACGATGTCGAATCGCAGCCGTCGCTTGGTTACATCTTGGAGCACGGCCTCGAAGGCAGCTAGGTTAGCGTGAATGTCGGAGAGGATCAGGCAGCGCATGGGGCTTCAGTGAGCGAGCATCGCGCGCCAGGCGCGCGATGGGATGGATGTATGTGGCGATCAGGCGTGTTGCAGCTTCCACAGCTTGATGCCGGTCTTTAACACCTTGAGGCCCAACAGTGCGCACTTGACGCGTGCAGCGGTCAACGGCACGCCGACGAGGTCGAGCACGTGCTGGGGCTCGATTTGCTCGACCTCATCTATCGGTTTGCCTACCACGTCTTCCAGCAGCATCGAAGCCGCGGCTTGGCTGATGATGCAGCCGTCGCCTGTGAAGGCCGCGTCGGCGATGCAATAGCGATCACCTTCGGCGCCGAGCTTCACGTCAATTCGGATGCGATCACCGCACAGGGGATTGCTCTCCTCGTGTGAAATGTCGGCGCGCTCGATCACTCCGTGATGACGGGGGTTCTCGTAGTGGTCGAGGATGTGTTCGCGATACAAGTCTTGCATGGCAACCGGCGGTCGTCACTTCATCGCTTCAGCACACTCTTGGCTTTGTAGAGTGCCTCAATCAGCGCGTCTACGTCGCGGCGCTCGTTGTAGATGTAGAAGCTGGCGCGCGCAGTAGCGTTCAGGCCGAGCCGGATGTGCAGCGGCTGGGCACAATGGTGGCCGGCGCGGATGGCCACGCCTTCGCCATCCAGCAGCGATGCTAAGTCGTGCGGGTGAATCCGATCCAGTGTGAACGTCACGACGCCGCCACGAATCTGTGGATCGGTCGGCCCGATGATCTTCGCACCGGGCACCTCGCTCACTCGTTCCAGGGCGTAGGCCGTGATCTCGCGTTCGTGGGTGCGGACGGCCTCCATGCCCAGCGCGCTGAGGTAGTCCACGGCGGCGCCTAGGCCGATCGCCTCGACGAAGGCCGGCGTGCCGGCCTCGAACTTGAGCGGCACCTCGTTCCAGCGCGGTCCGTCGAATCCGACCGCGCTGATCATGTCGCCGCCGGTGAGGAAGGGCGGCATGGCCTCTAGCAGTTCGCGCTTGCCGTAGAGCACGCCGATGCCCGTCGGGCCGAGCATCTTGTGCCCAGAGAACACCAGGAAGTCGCAGTCCATCTGGCTAACGTTCACCGGCATGTGCGGCACGGATTGCGAGCCATCCACGATCACCGCTGCGCCAACTGCGCGCGCCCGTTGGATGATTGGACGAGGGTCGGTGATCGTGCCCAGAACGTTGGACACGTGGGCGAAGCTCACCAATTTGGTGCGCGGCGTGAGAAGCTCGTCCAGCTGGTCTAAGTCGAGTTGGCCTTCGGGCGTGATGGGAATGAACCTCAGCGTCAGGCCGCGCTCTTGTGCCAGCACCTGCCACGGCACGAAGTTAGCGTGGTGCTCTAGCTCGGTGATGAGGATCTCGTCGCCTGGGCGCAGGAAGTGCCGACCGTACGAGTAGGCGAGCAAGTTCAATGCTTCCGTAGCGTTGCGCGTGAAGACGATCTGTTCTGCCGATGGCGCGCCGATGAAGCGGGCGACTTTCTCTCGCGCTTGGTCGTAGCGCGCGGTTGCTGCCTCGCTGAAGGCATAGACGCCACGATGCACGTTGGCGTACGCACAACGGTAAACGTCATCCATCGCCTGAAGCACTTGGATCGGCTTCTGCGAAGAAGCGGCGCTGTCCAGGAAGACGACGCGCTTTCCGTTGACCTGTTGCGCTAGGATAGGGAAGTCGGCGCGGATGTGGCGCGTGTCGAGCGATTCGACCTGCCCATGCGCGACGGTCCGGCGTTCGTCGTTCATCACTTGACTACCTCAATCTGATATTGCGCGGCACCGGCCGCACCGCAATCAACGAGCAGCGTAATCATCCCGGGCGATTCACCCGCGTCTACCGCCCAAACCCAAGCGATGACGCCGTTACTGCCGGCACGGCGCAATATGCCGGCACGCTGCGATGCATAACCGTCGGTCCGCGCCCGCTCGATCTGCAGATGACACACTGCATCGGGCCGCGTGCGGATCGTCAGTGTGCCTGCACCACCAGCATACACCTTGTCTGAGAGCGACAACAGCGTGATGCCGGAAAGGTCGGGCAGCGGCGTGGCCGTGCGCGGCGGCTGCGCCGTCTGCTCAGGCCCGGCGCCGACCGGGCGCGGCGTTGGAACCGGGGGGAAGGTCGGCGGTATGGCCTGCGCCGTGAGCGTTGCGATCACCGCGTTCGATGTGCTTCGCATGTCAGGCGTGGCCGTAGAGTCCGGCGCCCGCTCCGGGGTAGACACGAGCGGCGGCGTTGCCGTAGCGGGCCGGTCGGGCGGCGAAGGCGTGGGCACAGCAGGCGGTGGCGTCGGCTCGATCGGCGACTGAAGCGGCGACTGAAGCGGCGCCGGGGCAGGCCCTTGCGGCTTTTCGACGACCGCGAACAAGAACGGTCCAGTAGCCAAGAGCACGGCAATCGCGATCGCAGCATCGCGCCAGATGCGGCCTGAGTGCCTGTTCATCGCCCGCAGAGTGTAACCGATCGAGATAGCGAGAGGGGCGCGCAAACTGCTTGCGCGCCCCACCTTCGATGGGCCATGCCGAACGCCCAATGAGCGACCATCGCTCGTCCGTCCGGCTACTCCTCCTCTTCGCCTTGTGCTTCTTCCTTCTTGCCCTTTTCGATCACCTCGACCTCGGCGGGTTCGGCAGCGGCCTCCTCCTCCTTAGCTTCTACGAAGCGGGTCACGCGGACGACCTCATCCTCGGGGTCATCCAGCAACGTGATCCCCTGCGGCACGATGACATCTTTGACGCGCACGACGTCGTCTACCTTCATCCGGCTCACGTCAATAGTCACCGACTCGATCAGATCGCTCGGCAGGCACTCAATCTCCAGCGTGTCACGTTCCTGCAAAAGCACCCCTGCGCCGCTCCGCACGTCCTCTGGCTCACCGGCTAGGATCACTCGGATGTTGGCGGTGATCTTCTCGGTCATCGAGACCGCGTAGAAGTCAATGTGCTGGATGGCGCGCCGGATGGGATCGCGCTGCACTTCGCGGGTGAGCACCATCTGCGGTGTGTCTTTGCCCGCAATGTTCAGGGTGATGAGCGTGTTGTGGCCGATCTTGCGCAGCGTGTTTGCGACCTCGCGCGCATCGAGTTGGATGGGGATGTTCGGCGTGTTGCGGCCATAGACGATGGCCGGCACTTTGCCGGAGCGCCGCAGCGCGTTGACGCCACTGCCGACGGCGGTGCGGATCTCCGCATTCAGTTCGATCTTGTCTACCATTTGTTCAGTCTCCTCAGGTTTTCGATTCAGCCGCCCATCGGTCACATGGACCTACTCACGGATGGAGCATCGTTGGTCGGAGCTGATGAGATGTTCTAGGTGGCCGATGTGCTTCGCTTTCTGCGCAACCTCACAATTATACCGTCGAAACATGGGTGCGCGGCGCGTCACGCCAACGGCATCCGCAATCCTCAGCCGAAGCGCGACCGTGAAGCGCGTCCTCAGCTCCGCGCAAGCGAGCGCGCGATTCGCTTGTGCCTCTGTAGACGACCGGCGATTAGAATGTCATCGTGCCACTGATTGCCGCGCTCGCCACAGGGCTGATCGCCTTCGTAGTCTCGCTGCTCCTAACCGCTCTGGCAGTTCGGCTGGGTTTGAGCCTCGGCATTGCCGACGAACCCGGCGGTCGGCGCAAGCATGCCCGGCGCACGTCACGCTTGGGCGTAGTTCCGCTGTTCGGCGCCTTCACGTTGGCGGCGCTGCTCAGCCGATCTTTTGGGGTGTCGTCGCTCGACCCGAACGAAGAGCTACGCTTTGCCGGGTTGATCGCCGGAGGTGGCGTGGTGTTCGCACTGGCTATCGCCGACGATAAGCTTAACCTCCCGCCCCGGACGCAGTTTAGCCTGCAGACGTTCGCCGCATTGGTCGCGATCACCAGCCAGATCTTCATCGAGCGTTTCACGAACCCATTCACGCGCCAAGAAGTGGTGTTGACTGCGCCGCAGACTCTTGGGCCAATCGCCGGTTATGCTGCCGTCGTAGGCCTGTCGCTGTTCTGGTTCCTGGGCATGATGAACACGGTGAATTTTCTGGACGGCGTAGATGGACTGGCTTCGACCGTCGGGGTGATTGCAGCGGGCGTCGTGGCCATCCATATGTGGCGTGAGGGGCAATACAGCGTGGCGCTGCTGCCGGCAGCGCTGATCGGAACGCTGCTCGGGTTTCTGGTCTTCAACCGGCCGCCGGCCAGCATCTTCCTCGGCGGCGGCGCGGTTTATCTCGGCTACATGCTGGCCTGCATCGGCATCATCGGTGGGGCGAAGATTGCGCTGTTATTGTTGGTGATGGGGCTGCCGATCGCCGACGTGTTATGGCAAATCCTCGATCGTGCCCGACGCCGACGAAGCCTAGCTGCCTCAGACCGCGGCCATCTGCACTTGCGTTTGACCGACCAAGGTTGGCCGGCCACGCGCATCATCGCCCTCTATGCCGGCGCTTGCGCGCTGCTGGGCGGCGCGGCACTGTTGCCGCTCTCGCCACTGGCCAAACTGCTAACCTTGCTGGCGCTATTTGCCGCCGTGATCGCGGTGATGGCGCGTTTGTCTGCGCAGACCGAGTCGCACCAAGCCGCTTCGGTTGCGCCCTCCGGCGGCGAGTAATCCTTTCTCAGCTTGCGCTTAACTGAGCCTGCTACAGTGTAGTTGAAAGACGTTGACAGCTCACTTCACTTCAAGTTATACTGCTGTCAAACTAAGATTTGTGTGAAGTTGATGCCGTCAGCGCATCAAATCACACCTTGCATTCGATCTTAGTAGATACGCGGAAGCCTCTGCTTTGGAGCGAACACCTATGGAAACATGGTTTGAGATCAGAGATTTGCACGTCAAGATCGCCGACACCGATCGCGAGATTCTCAAAGGGCTGAGCCTGAAGATCAACCCCGGCGAGATTCACGCCATCATGGGGCCGAATGGCAGCGGCAAGAGCACGCTGGCCTATGCGCTGATGGGTCACCCAGGCTATGAGGTCACAAGCGGCGAGGTGATCTTCAAGGGGCAGAACATCCTAGAGATGGAAGCCGACGAGCGCAGCCGCGCGGGTATCTTTCTGGCCTTCCAGTATCCGGTTGCGATCCCCGGTGTCACGGTGGCTAACTTCCTGCGCACGGCCATCAACGCGCGCATCAAGGCCGAGGCTGCGGCGAAGAACGGCGGCGTCGTTCCACACGACGTGAAGGGTGTGCCGATCCCGGTGTTTACGAAGCAACTGCGCGAGGCCTTGCAGATGCTCAAAGTGGACAATTCGTTCGCTGGGCGCTATTTGAACGATGGCTTCAGCGGTGGCGAGAAGAAGCGCGCCGAGATCTTGCAAATGGCGATGCTGAAGCCGGAGCTGGCGATCTTGGACGAAACCGACTCCGGTTTGGATATTGACGCGCTGCGCATCGTGAGCGAGGGCGTGAATACCCTGCACCGCGATAACCCACATATGGCCGTGTTGGTGATCACGCACTACCAGCGCCTGCTGAACTACATCAAGCCGCAATTCGTGCATGTGCTGATTGACGGCCGGATAGTTGAGAGCGGCGGGCCGGAGTTGGCGCTCCATCTGGAAGAGAAGGGCTATGACTGGCTAAAAGAGCCAGAACTGGTATAGGACGAGGTGTGACCATGGCCGAGGAAAAGTCGCAGGTTTCGGTAAATGAAGAGTACTTGGAGAAGTACGGCTTCTCCGAGCCTGAGAATTACACCTTTAAGAGCCGCAAGGGCTTGGACGAAGAAATCGTCAAGGAGATCTCCTGGATGAAGGGCGAGCCGGAGTGGATGACCCGCTTCCGGCTGGCGGCGCTCGCTGCTTTCAACAGCAAGCCCATGCCCAACTGGGGCAGTGAGGCACTCAAGGACATTGACTTTGACGATATCTACTACTACATCAAGCCCACCGACAAACAGGCGACGTCATGGGATGAACTGCCCAAGGAGATCAAGGACACCTATGACCGCCTAGGCATTCCAGAGGCGGAGAAGAAGTACCTGGCCGGCGTAGGCGCGCAGTACGAGTCAGAGGTGATTTATCACAACCTGGCCAAGGAGCTAGAGGCGCAGGGCGTGATCTTCCTTGACACCGACAGCGGTCTGCGCGAGTACCCGGAACTCTTCCGCCAATACTTCGGCACCATCATCCCCTACACCGACAATAAATTCGCGGCGCTCAACAGTGCGGTATGGTCAGGTGGCTCGTTCATCTATGTTCCGCCGGGCGTGAAGATCGAGATGCCGTTGCAGGCCTACTTCCGCATCAATGCCAAGAACGTCGGCCAATTTGAGCGCACGCTAATCATCGTGGACGAAGGCGCGCAGGTGCACTACGTCGAAGGCTGCACCGCGCCGGTGTATTCCAGCGACTCGCTGCACAGCGCCGTGGTCGAGATCATCGTAAAGAAGGGCGCCCGCTGCCGCTACACCACCATTCAGAACTGGTCCACTAACGTCTACAACCTGGTGACCAAGCGCGCGGCGGCCTATGAAGGTGCGACGATGGAGTGGGTGGACGGCAATTTGGGCAGCAAGCTCACCATGAAGTATCCGTCGGTCTATCTGATGGAGCCGGGCGCACATGGTGAGATCCTCTCGATTGCCTTCGCCGGGCGCGGCCAACATCAAGACGCCGGCGGCAAGGTTGTGCATGCTGCGCCGAACACGACCAGCAAGATCGTCAGCAAGTCCATCAGCAAGGATGGTGGGCGCACCAGCTACCGCGGCCTGCTCAAGGTCTATCGCAACGCGGAGAACAGCCGCAGCAACGTCGTGTGCGACGCGCTGCTGCTCGACGAACATAGCCGCAGCGACACCTACCCCTATATCGAAGTGGATACCGATAACGTGGTCATCGGCCACGAGGCCAGCGTGAGCAAGATCGGCGAAGAGCAGCTCTTCTACGCCATGAGCCGCGGCGTGAGTGAGGAGGACGCCAGCACGATGGTCGTTTCCGGCTTCATCGAGCCGCTGGTGAAAGAGCTCCCGATGGAGTATGCGGTTGAGATGAATCGCCTAATTGCGCTGCAGATGGAGGGCACGGTCGGTTAATATGGCAGTCGTTCATCCTGTTCTCAAACCCGCGCCGGTGGTCAAGGCCGGGCCGCTCACCCGCGAGTCCGTCTCGGCGTACTCGGCTGCGCTGAGTGATCCAACGTGGATGCTGGAGAGGCGAATGGAAGCGCTGCGCGTCTTCCGCGACACGCCGGCGCCTAATCGGCACGATGAACTCTGGCGGCGCGTTGACCTCAGCACGTTCAAACTCGATCAGATTCTGTCCGGCATCACGCCCAACAATACGGTGCTCGATGTACATCGCTCCGGCCTGCCCGACGACATGGCGCAACAGGGCGTGATCTTCGCCAGCCTGGAGACGGCGATCGAGAGATATCCGCGCCTGCTGGACGAGTGGATGATGACGCAGTGCGTCAAACTGACCGACGCCTACTACGCCGCGCTGCACGCCATCTTCGTGCGCTACGGCACCGTCCTGTATGTGCCGGCCGGCATTCGGCTGGACGAGCCGCTGCGCACGACCATCCGCATGGCCGCCGATCAGCTCGCCGGCTTCAATCACACCTTGATCGTGCTGGAGAAGGGCGCCAAAGCGACGTTGATTGAGGATTTCGCCTCGCCTACAGGCCCACATCAGGCCATGTATAGTGGCGTGGTTGAGATCATCTTGGGCGAAGGCGCCGAGCTGGACTACGTCAGCATTCAGGACTGGGGCCGCAACGTCTATAACTTCACCACCGAACGCGCCAAAGTGGGGAAGGAAGCTACGTTGCACTGGGTGATCGGTGGCGTAGGCAGCAAGTTCACCAAGAGTTTGATCGAAGCCGATCTCGTCGGCCCGCGCGGCACGGCGCTGCTGAGCGGCGTGTACTTCGCCGACGCCAAGCAGCAGCTGCACTACGACACGCAGCAGAACCACATTGCCGAGGCATGCAAGAGCGACTTGCTATACAAGGCGGCACTGCGCGATGAGGCGCGCACAGTCTGGCGCGGCAACATCCGCGTCTTCCCCGGCGCCCAGAAGACCGACGCCTACCAGGCCAACCGCAACCTACAGCTCTCCAAGCGCAGCCGTGCCGACTCGATCCCAGGCCTAGAGATCGAGGCTGACGACGTGCGCTGCACCCACGGCAGCACGGTCGGCACGATTGAGGACGAGCCGATGTTCTACTTGCGCAGCCGAGGCATCCCGACGAATGAGGCCTACCGGCTGATCGTAGAGGGCTTCTTCGCACCGGTGATCGAGCGCATCCCGCTAGAGGAGACGCGCAACCGGTTGATCGAGGAGATCGGCAAGAAGATCGGTTGAAGCTCGATTTACGACCGCGGATAATGAAAGACCGGGCTTGCCCCGGTCTTTTTATTTGGGCTTCTCGTAAAGCTCCACCAACACGCCGAAGGCGCTGCGCGGATGGATGAAGGCGTAGCGCGTGCCATCCGCGCGCTCGACGGGCTGCGGGTTGATCAGCTCGCAACCATGTGCAGCCAACCGCGCCAGCACCGCTTCGATGTCGGCCACGGCTAGGCAGACATGATGCATGCCGGGGCCGTGCTTGCTCATCCACTTGACGATGCCGGTGTCGTCGCGGGTGGGTTGCACCAGCTCAAGGTGTGACGCTCCGTCGTCCAAAGACAAGAACGCGACGCGCACGCCTTCGCGCTCTACCGCTTCGACCCGAGTCAGGGGCAGGCCGAGCGCATCGCGATAAAAAGCCAGCGCCGCATCTAAGTCAGCGACAGCGATGGCGAGATGGTCGAGCTTCATATCAATCGGTGGCCTCGACCAAGAAGTTCTGGCCGCTGGGGAGGAAGTCGCCGTTGAAGGCATCGTCGTTTAGGTCGCTGCCTATTACGACGTTGCGGCCAATGCGAAATTCCGGTGGAATGATCGTATTTTTGCCGACCACGCTGATGCCGGTGTTGAGGCGTAGTTCGGTGTTCTCGGTGTAATCCGAGCCGTAGCCCACACAGGCGCCGCGTCCGACTACCACATTCTTATCAATGATGCAGCGATCCACCATCGCACCCGGCTCGATCACCGCATCGGTCATGACGATTGAGTAGCGCACGACTGCGCCGCGCTTCACGCGCACGCCGGGCGAGAGCACGGAATACTCCACCGATCCCTCGACGACGCAGCCGTCGGTGATCAATGAGTGGTTGACGGTAGCGCCGGTGCGGATGTTGACCGGCGGGCGTTCCTCGGAGCGGGTATGGATCACCCATTCGCGGTCGAGCAAGTCAATCGGCGGTGTGTCGGCCAACAGGTCCATATGGGCTTCCCAGTAAGACTGGATCGTTCCGACGTCTACCCAGTAGTCGGCATAGGGGAAGGCGAAGACGCGGTAGTTCTCGGTCACCATCTTCGGGAAGATGTCCTTGCCGAAGTCGCGCGTGGAATTCGGGTTCTTGGCATCTTCGTGCAACACCTTGACCAGGGTATCGTAGTTGAACACGTAGATGCCCATCGAAGCCAGTGTGCCCTTGGGTTGCTTGGGCTTCTCCTCGAAATGGATGACGCGGTAATTCGCGTCGGTTTGCACGATGCCGAATCGGCTGGCTTCTTCGGGCGTCACCTTGAGCGTGGCCACAGTTACATCGGCGCGCTTCTCCTGATGAAAGCTAATCAGGATGCTGTAGTCCATCTTGTAGACGTGGTCGCCGGAGAGGATGAGGACGTAGTCGGCGCGGGCGTTGCGCACGAAATCCAGGTTTTGGTAGATCGCGTCGGCAGTGCCCTCATACCAATCGGAATCCAGCCGGCCCTGATACGGTTGCAGCATCCATACGCCGCCGTTTAGCCGGTCAAGATCCCATGGCGCGCCGTTTCGGATGTGGTCTTGAAGCGAGCGAGGGCGATACTGAGTCACCACGCCCACGGTGTAGATGCCGCTGTTCACGCAGTTAGAAAGCGGGAAGTCAATAATGCGGTATTTGCCTGCGAAGGGCACGGCGGGCTTAGCGCGTTTGTTGGCCAGCACGCTCAATCGGCTGCCGCGCCCACCGGCGAGGATCATAGCCAGGATTCGCATGACGGTGCTTCCACTTCTTCAAGAGTAATCCGATCGTCGCGGTGGAAAGAGGATGAAACGCCGGCCGAAGACACAACGGCGATGCTACGAGCGCGTAACTGCAAAGCCAAGGGTTTCACCAATCGAATTATATGCTTGCCTCCAAGGCTCCTATTTCCGCGTTTGGAGCGGTGGAGCCACGCCTTAGACGGCGCCCTGAGATCTGCGCGCGTCCAATCGCTGCGCGCGCTGCTGCCTGCTCGTTCAGCCCAAACGTTCGCGCGCGGAGCGCCCCCGGCTCATTGGTGTGTGCTGACCCCCGCCGCCAGGTCGTCGGGGTCGGCGAGCGTGGCCACCATGACCGCCTTGATGGTGTGAAGCCGATTCTCGGCTTGATCAAACGCGATGTTCACCGGTGACTCGAAGACGTCATCGGTCACCTCTAGGCCGTTCAAGCCGGTCTTCGCAAAGATCTCTTGACCGACGATCGTCTTGTTATCGTGAAAGGCCGGCAGGCAATGCATGAATTTGACGTTTGGGTTGCCGGTCAGCTCCAAGGCTCGGCCGTTGACTTGATAGGGAAGGAGGAGTTTGATGCGCTCCTCCCACACGTGCTTATCTTCGCCCATGGACACCCACACGTCGGTGTGCACGAACTCGGCGCCTTTCAGGCCCTCGGCAACGTCGTCGGTCAGCGTCACACGCGCACCGCTTTGGGCCGCGAGGGTGCGGGCCTGGTCTTGGATATCCCGGCTTGGCCAGAGTGCCTTGGGGGCGATGATGCGCACGTCTGACCCCATGATCGCGCCGGTGATCAGCAGGGAGCGCGCCATGTTAAATCGGCCGTCGCCCATGAAGGCGTAGCTGATCTGGTGCGCCGGCTTGCCGGCGTGCTCGACCATCGTCAAAAAGTCGGCCAGCATCTGCGTCGGATGCCATTCGTCGGTCAGGCCGTTGTAGACCGGCACGTCTGCATACTTGGCCA
>JANWVF010000016.1 GCA_025056965.1 Thermoflexales bacterium
GAACGGCGCGGCACCTGCGAGGCAGGGCGCAACTTGCCTTCTCCGATTGTCATGAGATGAGCGGGGAAGAATCGGATACCCGCCCGCGAATTCTATATTGCACGAACTGTCCCCCTTGAGTTTTGGGGTGACTATTACTCCCCCCGCGCGGCTTCCCCTTAGCGCGTCTCACGGTCGCACAGGCGACAGTCTCTCTGCTAGCCTGGCATCTTTGTATCACCGCTCTTTTGGTCGCTATGCTGAATTCATGCGAGCGTGTGGGATAAGTGTAGAATTGTTGTAGATGGCTATGACGCTTGCCGAGTTTCGTGAGCTTGTAGATGCGCTGTATGAGCACCCCGAGTGGCGGGCGGAATTGCGCCGCCTGGTGCTAACGGATGAACTTCTAGAGTTGCCGGAAGTCGTACGGCGGCTGGCGGATATTGTGCGTGAGCTGGCCGAGGCGCAGCGGCGCACCGAGCAGCGCCTGGATTCGCTAGAAAGGCGCATGGACTCACTTGAGCAGCGCATGGACTCGCTTGAGCAGCGCATGGACTCACTTGAGCAGCGCGTGGGCTCACTTGAGCAGCGCGTGGGCTCACTTGAGCAGCGCATGGATAGCCTCGGCAAAGCATTCGGCGCCTTCCAGCGTGCCTTTGGTTCTACCGTAGAAGAGGAAGCGGCCAGCGTGATTGAAGTGGTGCTGCGCCGCAAGGGCTATCGCGTGTTACAGCCAGCTTACGCCCTGCCGATTGACAGTGAGGGGGAAGTAGATGTGGTCTTGCCCGTGGTAGATCCGGCGGGGCGACAGATATGGGTGGTGGTCGAGGCTAAGGCGCGGCTGAGCCGCCGCGATGTCCAATCCTGGGTGCAGCGAATGCGCTCAGTTGAGTGGCGGCGACAACTGGCAGAGCGGGGCTGCGCTGGGCCTTATCTGGTGTATGCATACAGCATTCGGATGGATTTGGGGGCGCAAGAACTGGCCGAGATAGAAGGGATTGGCCTGTTAAAGAGCGACGGCGAGTTGCTGGCCCCGCGGGACTTGATCGAGCCGGCCGACGCACAGTGAGGCATCATCACGCGCTGTGTCGGCCCACCAGCACTGCGCACATGCCGCCGCGCTGCGCGACGTTCACCACCTGCTTCTGCGAAGCGCGGCCTAGCACGCCCGTGCCGTATTTCGTCGGAGCGAAGCCGACCACCATGTAGAACGGTTGCACGCTGATCGTTCGATCGGGATCCACAACCGGGAATTCGTAGGCGATCATCCGCGCCAGGCGTTGCACCACCCATTCGCCCGGCTCGGCCAATGCATGGTTGATCGCGTTGTCCCATTCGGCGTCTCCGGACGCCGGACCGATCAGCACCCGGTCGCCCCCATATGAGCGATTCGGTTTGATCACCAACGACTCGCGGTTGGCGCGCACGTATTCGGGCAAGTCCACCTCCTCACCGTTGGGATCGGCCGTTTTGCGTTCGGTTAGGACGCGCGTCCATAGCACGTGACGGCGCAAAAGCCGTCGCTCGCCGGGCGTGAAGCACGCGCCGAAGCGCGCGTCAGTCAGCAACTCAAAGGTGCTCTTGTGGTCGAAGTCACCGGCGAGTGAGGAGACCACCTGGTTACGCTTGAAGAGCAGCCGGATCGCCTCGACGTCGCCGCCTTCCTCGCCGATGTAAAGGAAGTCGGCCAGTGCATAGTCGCGATACAGCAAGTCCACCCGCTTGTCCTCGTACCACACCTCGTCATCGCGCAAGTAAAGCTCGGCGGGATCGGCGTAGAACACGTTGTAGCCGCGCTCGGTGTAGTAGCGGCACAGCGTCTCGAACTCGGCCGGCCCATCGCTGGAGTACTTGGCGTCGGCTAGCACGATATTGCCGCCTGGCCGGCCGATCCGTTCGAGGTGATCTTGCAACTCGCGCATAAACAACTCGCGCAGATCCGCGTGCGCTTCGAGATGTAGATCAGGTGCGACGCGCTGCAGCGCCGGCACGACCACCTCCATCACCACCCGTTCGGTGTTCGGGATGAGCGAGATGCCTCCTACGCCCACCAAGTTCGGCTCGATGAACGCCAGGGTGTCTTTCCAGGTCGGGCTGGTGAAGTCCACCATCGCATCGAGCCGGCCGAATACGCAGTGGGCGTTGCGATGCGCGGGCGTCCACAGTGCGCGCAGCCAAGTTTCTTCTTCCGGGGACAGCGGCACTATCTCGCGCACGGCGGCGTTCTCCAAGTAGAGGTCCGGCATGCGCTTCAACGCTTCTTGGAGAGTGATGGACACGGCGTGGAAGTAGTTCATTTGCTCGGCCAACACGCCGGCAGGGCGCAGGAAAATGTTGATGACCTCTTCCTTGCCTTCGCGCCAGTAAGTGAGCCCGCATCGGCGGGCGTGCTGCGGCACAGCCTCGGCCAACTCCCAGATCGTGCTGGCCGACAGATCGAAGAAGGCACGCCTTAGCCGGCTATCCAGCGAGAGCGCCTTCAGCCCTTGCGCGTCGGCGGCAGAGAGCGAAGCATCCACTTCTCATGTAGTTAAATCCACAATCCTCAATGTGCAATCTACTGCCGTCCGCGGATACTCGGGATTTGGAGGCTCAATCTCACACTCTAAGCTACTGAGTGGCGAAATCGGAACGCAGGGAAGGCGATCCGGCGACGAACCACCGGAGCGACGCACCCCGTTAGAGATAGCGCGTGCAATAGCTCAGATCGTCGCTGCCGGCCACGAAGATCACCCGTTGGTCATAGACGGCGACGATCAGGCTTTCGTTCAGCCCCCACAGCCATGTGCGTAAACCGAAGCATTCGATCTTGACGGCGCGGCGAACGTGCGAGTTGTAGCTATGTAAGCTGCCATGGTGGGTGATGCGCCATCCGGCGCGGACAAGCCGGGCGGTGTAGTCAAAAGCCAGCGCTGGATCCGGCGCGCGCAACGTATACACGCGCTCGCAGAACTCCGGCATGTGGTTAATGCGTACCCTGGCACACGTGTCGTGCATCAGCGTCGCGGTGGGATGTTGGGGGAGCAGTCCAATCTGGACCGCACGGCGCACGAGAGGGAAGAAGCGCATGCTCACGCTGACTACGGGCAAGCTGGCCGCGACCACGGCAACGAGCGCAAGCAGGCGCAGCGCTGCTGCCAGCGCGTCGCTCGGCGTAGAGTTAAGCACAAGTTTCATGTTCGACCGTCCATCAGCAGCGTCCCACCGAGAAGCCATACGCCAAGCGCTTCCGTTGTGACGCCAACGAACGCCTAGGATAAGCCATGCAGCATCGCCTCGAAGGCTATCGCATGTTCGGGCATTATTTCCACCGCGATCCGATCGTTGCTGTCGCTGAACAAGGCGATCTCCGGTGCTGATGCCCAAGCACCTGCAACCGAAATCCAACGCGCGTCTGCCGGCTGCGGCGACGCGCCTGCTATATATGTCTGCGCGACCGGGTCGCACAAGAGCTGCTCGGCGATGCGCGCCACGTCGCGCTCGTCGAGCCGTTCACCGATGAGGTCTGGATCGGCGACCTCGAGCGTGACCGGCGCGACGATGCCGAGCGTTTGGATGTCGGCGGCAACAGCAGCGCGGTGCGCATCGCTCAAACTGGGCTTGGCGCGCGCCTCGATTCGATAGATGAAGCTGTCTCCCCGCGCAAACTTGTAAAGAGCGGAGCGCGGATTCACGTTGCCGGCGCTTCCCACATATGTTGCGATTCTATAATCTCTTGCGTGACCGCGACGCCTGTCATCGAAACACTCGTCGTCAAAGTCGGCACCAGCACACTCACCGCCGGCACGCTACATCTCAACCGCCGACGTATGTTGGAGATCGCGCAGCAGATCGTATGCACGCGGGAGCGGGGAGTGCGCGTCGTGCTGGTGTCCTCTGGCGCGATGGCTGCTGGGCGTGAGCGGTTGGGCCTGGAGAAACGCAACGGCCGGCTGCCGCTACCGGAGAAACAGATGCTAGCCGCCGTCGGGCAGACGCACCTCATGGCGCTCTGGGAGCAGGTCTTCGGCATGTTCGACGTGCGCGTGGCGCAGGTGCTGCTCACGCGCGCCGATTTGAGCGACCGACGGCGCTACCTGAATGCTCGCGATGCCTTGTTGACCATCCTCGAGCATGACATCTTGCCCATCGTCAACGAAAACGACGCGGTGACGACTGAGGAGATCCGCGTAGGCGACAACGACAATCTCTCTGCCCTGGTGACGAACGTGCTGGGCGCCGACCTGCTGCTGATCCTCAGCGACATAGACGGCCTGTTCACCGCTGATCCGCGCAAGGACAAGAACGCTAAGCTGATCGGTGAAGTGCGCGAGATTGACGATCACATCCGCGCGTTGGCCGGCGGGAGCAAGACCGGCCTGGGCGTGGGCGGCATGAGCACTAAGATCCAGGCCGCCGAGCTGGTGACGCGCGCCGGCGCGAGCATGATCGTCGCGCATGGCGGCCGCCCGAACGTCATCCTCGATGCCGTCAGCGGTCAACCGGTCGGCACACGCTTCCTGCCGACCGTCACGCATATCGAGAGCCGCAAGCGTTGGATTCTCTCAGAGCGCACCAGCGGCGCCTTCGTCGCCGACGACGGCGCAGTGCGCGCTTTGAAGAGCGGCAAGAGCTTGCTGCCGGTGGGGGTGAAGGAGGTTATCGGCGAGTTTGAGCGCGGTGAGTTTGTCGCCGTGCGTGATGGGCAAGGACGCGAGGTAGCGCGCGGCATCACGCGCTACGGTGCCCGCGATGCTGCGCGCATCGCCGGCAAGCGCTCCGACCAGATCGAGAAGATCCTCGGCTACAACTACGCGCCGATGCTCATTCACGCCGATGACTTGGTGGTGCTGTGAAGGTGATCCCGCGCGGGCTAATCGTCTCTTGCCAGGCTTCGGCAGATGAACCATTGTTCGGCGCGCCGATCATGGCGGCCATGGCGCGCGCTGCCGAGATCGGCGGAGCCGTGGCCATTCGCGCCAACGGGCCGGAGGACATCGCTGCTATCCGGCGAGCCGTGCGCTTGCCGATCATCGGCCTGTGGAAGCTACACCTGCCGGATAGCCCGGTATACATCACGCCGCACCGCGCTGCCGCCGAGGCGATCGCTCGAGCCGGCTGCGATGTGATCGCCCTGGACGCCACACCCCGCCCTCGACCTGACGGCGCGACGCTTGACGACTTGATTCGGTTCGTCCGCGCCGTGCTGGGCAAGCCGGTGATGGCGGATTGCGCCTGTGTAGAGGACGCGCTGCTGGCCGAATCGCTGGGGGCAGATTACCTTAGCACGACGCTGGCCGGCTACGCCTCGCCACATGGCCGTCCGATGACCGACGGCCCCGACTTGGAGTTCGTGGCCGAGTTGGCCGGTCGGGTAGCGCGGCCAATCGTCGCCGAGGGGCGTTTTCACGCGCCGGGGCAGGTGGCGCGCGCATTCGCCTTAGGCGCATATGCCGTATGCGTCGGCAGCGCCATCACCCGGCCTCAGGACATCACGCGGCGCTTCGTCGTGGAGGGCGTCGGAAGCATCATCCGGTCTATGGACGATGCAGATAGCGAGCGAGTGCAGCGTATAGAATCGCAGCAATGAGAACGCCTGCCGGCAAGGAGTGCCGGTTCTACTACGCCGACTACTATCGCGGCAGCGAGAAGCAGGAGTGCCGGTTGGTCGCTCGCAACCCCGATGGGGGGCGCTGGCGACCGAGCCATTGCAACGCTTGTCCCGTCCCCGACATCCTGCGCCAGAACGCTTGCCCGCACCTCGCGCTCGAGGCGAAGGTAGTGCGGTCGTGGTTGGGGCTGCGCGAGCGCGTGGCAGTCTACGCCGTTTGCACCAAGCACCTAATCGAGGTGAACGCGCCGGAGGTTGGCTGTGGCCACTGCCACGAGGAAGCGGCGCTGGTGCTGAGCGCGCGAGATAAGTAAAAGCACATCATCAACCGTCGTTGCTCCCATGCAGACCGTATTCCATCCGACACAGCTCGAACACAATCCGGCTCGTGAATTCCTCGATGGCAGGTGGACGGATTATCTGGAGAGTCCGCGCCGCCCGCGCATGATCCTCGACGCAATCGCCCAAGCGCAGCTCGGCCCGATCGTCCTGCCGGACGACTTCGGCATGCTGCCGATCCGCGCCGTGCACGCCGATCACTATCTGGACTATTTGCAGTCGGCCTATGAGCGGTGGATCGCAGCCGGACGATCGCGCGATGGCGTCTATCCCGACACATTCTTTAAACCCGGCTTCTTGTATCGCCCGCGCGGCATCGGCGGGCAAGCAGGCCTATACGCCTTCGACTTGAGCACGCCGATCACGGCAGAGACGTGGTCGGCGGCCTACTGGTCGGCGCAAAGCGCGCTGAGCGCGGCGCGGATGGTGCGCGACGGTGCGCCTGCGGCGTTTGCCTTGTGTCGCCCGCCCGGCCATCACGCGCACGCCGACTTGTGCGGCGGCTACTGCTTCTTGAACAACGCGGCGATTGCCGCCGAATATCTGCTGAAGGACGACGCCCCGGACGCCGACCTCCAAAAGGGCACGCGCGCGAACCGGCTTGCCATCCTCGATGTGGACTTTCACCACGGCAATGGCACGCAGGCTATCTTCTATCGCCGCAGCGACGTCTTGTTTGTCTCGCTGCATGCCGACCCCGACCGGCAATATCCATACTTCATGGGCGGGAGCGATGAGCGCGGCGAAGGTGAGGGCGAAGGATTCACCCGGAACTATCCGCTGCCGGCCGGCACGGACGACGCGCGCTACCTGGCGACGCTCGATGAAGCGTGCGCCTGCATCGCCGATTTCGCGCCGCGCTACCTGGTGGTCTCGCTCGGCGTGGACACGTTTGGCGGCGACCCGCTCGGCGACTTCGCGCTGACCGGCGATGCTTTCCCTCGCATCGGCGCGCGCCTAGCGCAGCTGAAGCTGCCAACGGTGTTCATCATGGAGGGCGGCTACGCCATCGAGCAGCTCGGCGCTAACGTCGTCGGCGTGCTCAGCGGGTTTGCCAAGGGTTAATTCCAGAGGTCAGCAGGCCCGAAGATCACGCGGAGAGGGAATGCTCCGCTCATCAAAGCTCGATTTCGTAACTCGACTCGTGGAAGGAAACAATGGCTCAAGAAGATTTGAAAGGTAGATGGGCGCTGATCCTAGGCGCATCGTCCGGCTTCGGTGCGGCAACGGCGCTGGAGCTGGCCAAACACGGCGTGAACATCATCGGCTTGCATCTCGACCGCGGTCCGGCGCTAGAGGCGGTCAAGGAGCTGGTCGAGCAGATCACGTCGTGCGGCGTGCGGGCGCACTACGTGAATATGAACATCGCTAACGCCGACAAGCGCAGGGAGGCCGTTGCGCAGATCAAAGCTTGGCTTGGCGAGGACAAGCTGCACATGGTGATGCACTCGGTCGCCTTCGGCTCGCTGCAGCCGTTCATCGGACCCGACGCCGACCATCAGATTACCCAGTCGCAGATGGAGATGACGCTGGACGTGATGGCCAACAGCTTGGTGTACTGGGTGCAGGACCTCTGGCACGCCGGCCTGCTGG
Organism: Thermoflexales bacterium; assembly: GCA_025056965.1. Classification (GTDB taxonomy): domain Bacteria; phylum Chloroflexota; class Anaerolineae; order J036; family Brachytrichaceae; genus JAAFGM01. Next base: position 7,502 of record JANWVF010000016.1, read on the forward strand.
GTCGGGGCAGCCGGGTGTTCAGCATGACCAGCGCCGGCAGCGAAGAGGCCTTCCGCACCTACGGCGCGGTCAGCGCCGCCAAGAGCGCGCTGGAGAGCCACACGCGCCAGCTAGCGCTGGAGTTGGGCAAGCACGGCGTGATGGTGAACTGCATCATGGCTGGCGTCACCGATACCCCCGCCCTGCGCAAGATTCCCGGCAACGAGGAGATCATCGCGATCGCCATGCGCCGCAACCCCACCGGCCGGCTCACCACTCCGCGCGACGTCGCCGTCACCATCCGCGCCCTATGCGACCCGGAGATCGAGCGCATCAACGGCGCGGTGATCGTGGTGGACGGCGGCGAGCGGATCGGTATGTGACGCGCAGCCTAGTTCATGATGCCTGTGACGCGCAGCGTCGTTTCGACAACCAGGCCCAACAGGAAGAGCAGGCCGAACGCGCGGTTGTGGTAGAAGGCGAAGGCAGCCAGCCAGGTCGGCCAAGCGTCGGCGGGGAACCATTCCGGCTTCTCCGCCGGCTTGGGCGAGAGAAACATGCGGAAGGTGAGCGCGAACGCGCGCAACGCCAGCAGCACGACCAGCATGATCGGCGTGAAGAAGCCGATCACCACCAGGCCGATCGTCAGCGCATACTGCATCACCATGCAGCCGATGGCCACGGCGCGCGATAGGCGATCACCCAACAGCACGGGCAGCGTGAAGATGCGCTTCTGCGCGTCTGAGGCGCGCTTGTCAATGTGCTTGCCGAAGATCACCATCGTCGCGCCTAATGCATAGGGCAACCCGCCCAGCACCACGTTCCAATCCCATGCGCCGGTCACGACGTAGTAGCCGCCGCCGATCATCAGCGGTCCCCACACCACCAACACGGCAACCTCGCCCAGGCCGACGTATTTGAGCGGCCAGGTATAGGCCAGCACGAAGAAGGCGCCGGCCAGCATCAGCGGCAACGTCAACCCGCCGCGGACGAGCACGCAGGCCAGGCCGCACAGCGCGGCGGCGCTGCCGGTGACGATCGCATAGCGCCACGCATCCCGCATCGTCCAGAAGCCGGCCTCCAGCGGCTGCACGCCGTATTGGGCGCGGTAGTAGTTGCCCCGGTCCACGCCTTTGGCGTAGTCGGTCATGTCGTTGAGCAAATTGTTGGTGGCGTGCGCCATGATTAAGCCGACCGTCACCAAAGCCCAAAGCAGGAAGTCGAACTTTCCAGCGCGCACGGCGAAGATGCCGGCGATGGCCGCCGAGATGAACGTCATGATGAGCACCGCCGAGCGGGTGGCGATCAACCACTTCGCGAATGCATCCAGCGCGTTCCATTCGTCGCGGCTGAGCCTCGGCACGCCGCGCAGGGCGCGCGCCCATATTGAGGTGTTCATACACGTGTCATTCTAGGGCGTCTCCTTGAGAGCCGGCTGAGATCGCGCCGCCCTCATTCAGCTGCGCTGAGGTAGTCCACGGCACACTGGTCTTCGACCGAGGACGAATCACGGCATTCCGTTCGCGTAGGTAGGGCTCGCGGCGCTTCTGCGTGAACGACGTCCTCGTCCGCTTCTGACCGCTCATAGCCGCTCGTCGCATGCGTCGCGCACGCCGCAGCGGATGCACCGGCCACGATCGGCATGGTTACGGTGGGCATCGCCCTGATCCAGCGCGCGGCGCATCTCGTCGGCCGTTCGCAGCAGCTCGGTCTTGAGCCCCGGCGTGTAATCTACGACGAAGCGCTTGTCGGCGTATTGGATGATGCCCTGTCTGACGCGCACGCCCAGCGCCTCCTCCACCAACAGACAATAGGCGGCCAATTGCAGGATGTGCCCCGGCCACGGTTGGGCCGGCGCGGGCGACGACTTCACCTCGACCGGTGTGATGGTGTCGCCTGTGCGCACCAGATAATCCGGCCTGCCGACGATGCCGTGGGTGGGCGAGAACAGCGTGCGTTCATTGCGCTGCCAGGTCCCGACGTCGCTGTAGATCACTCGGCCGGCAGGCAGGCCGCTGCGCCGACGCAGCCAGTGCGCGGTAATGAGCAAGGCGATTGCACCGACGATCAGCGCGAGCGCGACGAGCAAACCCGACACGGCGCAATGACCTCAGCGCGTCCACTGACGGCCGACGTCAATGCTCCAGCCGCCGTCAATCCAGATCACCTGGCCGCGGATCATGAAAGCGTCCGGGCTGCATAGGAAGGCGATGAGCTTAGCGACGTCCTCCGGCTCGACCAGCCGGCCGGCCGGCGTGCGCTCAAGCGCCAGCTTCAGCATCAGGTCGCTATCCTTGAAGAACTGCAGCGCGTCGGTATGGATGATGCCCGGGGCCACACAGTTCACTACGATGTTCAGCGGCGAAAACTCGACGGCGCAGTAGCGCGTGATGGCTTCCAGCGCGCCTTTCGATGCGCCGATGACCACGTAATCCGGCAAGGTGCGCCCACTACCGATGCTGCTGACGTTGACGATCGCGCCGCCGCCGCGCCTGTGCATCAGCGGCGCGGCGCGCTGAGCGGTGAACAGCGCTGCTCGCGCATTGATGTTCATCGTCCAATCCCAGCCTTTCACCCTCTGCTCGGCGATCGGCCGGATGTAGCCCGAGGCAGCATTGTTAATGAGGAAGTCCAGCCCGCCCCATTCACGCTCGACGAGGTCGAACATGCGCTCGATATCGTCCGGGTCGCCCACGTCGGCTTTGACGACCAGCGCGCGCCGGCCCAGCGCTTCGATCTCGTGCGCGGTTTCCTCGGCGGCGCTCTGTTTGCGCAGATAGTTCACCACAATGTCGGCGCCTAGACGGGCAAAGTGCAGCGCCGTGGCTCTGCCGATGCCGCGGCCGCTGCCGGTGATGAGGGCGATCTTGTTGGAGAAATCGTAGGGCATACTAGGTGATATCGCGCGCAACTAAGAGAAGGCGGCGCATTTAGGCGGTCGGCCCGGCCGGTGCAACCAACCGGATCGGCTTGAACAGCGCGGGATCGAATTCGGCGATGCGCTCCGGCCCTAAGCGTTCCAACTCGGCCATCGCAGCTTGTGCGTCGGCGCGCAGTTGGGCGATGTCCACGCCTTGACACACGTCGGGCAAGGCGCTGAGGTATTGCCAGGCGCGCTGGAAGAGCTTGCGCGCGCCATCGTAGTTCCGCCGCTGGATTTGGTAGTAAGCCACGCCGACCTGAAGGATACCTTGGTACATCTGCCGCACCGGACCGGGTTCGGCCCGCCAGACTGCCTCGAACGTCTCATGTTGCTCCCAGAACTCGCCGGCGTTGAATTGCTCGATGGCCTTGTGCGCCAGTTCGGGCAGGGGATCCTGCGCTTGGCGACGCAGGGCTTCGCTCTCGTCCGGCCGGGCGTGCTTCTGGATCGCGCCTGCCGGGTCGGCCATGAACGCGCCGTTGCTGATGACGGCGTCGCAGCCGGCCTTGCGCGCCTGCGCGATGCGCGCCGCATCCATGTGCGCGCCAAAGGCGAGGATGGGCATCTTTCGGGTCGCCGGGCTGGTCTTGGCGGCCATCACCCAGCGCTCCCAGTCCACCGACCGCACGTTCAGGTCAACGATGATGAGCTGCGGTTGCCGGGCGACGAGGTAAGCCACCACGTCATCGGTGGGCTCGGCGAACTCGACGGCGTAGCCCAGGTGTTGCGCCGCCGACGCGATCGGCTGCTGGAAGAGTAGGTCATCCACCAGCGCCACGATGCGCTTTGTCATGCACGGCGATTATACGGAGCAATACGGCTCGAGCTGCTTGCCCATGCTTAGCGCGCCGATCGAAGGGCGGAGTCTGCAGCGGGGCACTCATGTGGTCGGGAAGAGCCGCGCCGCGCGAGACGACTGAGTTTGCAGCACGATCTCGGTTGGGCAGACGGTAGGCGGCGAAGCGATGACGAAGCGCACCGCCTCGGCCACGTCCTCAGGCTGAATCACCTCGTCGGGGCGCAGCCAATCGGCGAGCAAGCCGGTATTCGTCCAACCGGGATAGATGACGCTGACCTTCACGCCGAAGTCGCGCACGTCCTCAAAGACGCTGCCACCGAATCCAGTGAGCGCATGTTTCGTGGCCGCGTAGCCGGCGTTGGTCGGCGCGGCAAATTTGCCACCCAGCGACGAGATGAAGATGACGGCGGCGCGTTGGCCTCCCCGCGCGCTGGCGACGATGTGCGGCAGCGCCAAGCGCGTCGCGTGCATCACGGCGCGCAAGTTGACGTTCAGGATGTGATCCCACACTTTCAGGTCGGCGTCCAGCGCCGAGGCGAACTGGTGGATGCCGGCGTTGTTGACCAGGATGTTTAGCCCGCCGAAAGCTTCAACACAGGCCTCGATGGCCGAAGGAAGCGCCGACGGATCACCTAGATCGGTCACCAGCGGCAGCGCGCGCACCCCGTGCGCTTCACAGTCGGCCTGCGTCTGTCGCAGCGCCTCGCCATCTCGCGCGATCAGCCCAACGTGGCAGCCGTCGCGTGCCAGCTGCAGCGCGATGGCGCGACCGATCCCGCGTCCGGCGCCGGTGACGAGCGCCGCGTGGCCTTCAAGCAGTCGCGAGTTCTCCATGCGCGCGATCGTATCAGCCCTGCGCCGCAGCGGCCAGCGCGATCCCTTCGTCATCGGCGATCGGCGAATCGAGCTGCATGCGCAGCGCGCGCCAGGCGGCGATAGCCTCCTCCTGCGTGACCAGGGAGAAACACACTTCATCACCCGGCAAGAGCTGACCGGCGCGGTGCAGATCGGCTTGGATGGCTACGGCGATCACCGGGTAGCCACCGGTCGGTTGGGCATCGGCCATCAGCAAGATCGGTTGGCCGTCGGGCGGGAGCTGAATGACGCCCGGGAAGACCCCGAACGACGCCAAGTCGCTCGGCTGCTCCACGGGTAGCCTGGCGCCCTCCAGCCGCAGGCCGATGCGGTTCGACGTTGCGCCGACGCGCCACGGTTGTGCGGTTAAGCCGGAGACCAATCGTTCGGACGATCCGATCGAGGTGGGCAGGGGCAGCACGCGAATGAGGGGGCGATAGTCCACCGGTGAGGGCCAGAGTCGCCCAGCCAGGCGCAAGGGATCTCCGGCCGGCGTCGTCGAGCGGATCAAGTCGTCCATCTGCAAGGGGCGGCCGTCCAGGCCGCCGAATCGGCCCGGTAGATACGTGCTGCGCGAGCCAAGCACGAGGGGAACGTCCACGCCGCCGGCCAAGGCCAGGTAGGCGCGTCCACCCATGCGGCGGCCCTCGAAAGTGATTCGTTGACCGGGTCGGACGAAAACGCTCGCCCAGGTCGGCAGCGGACGACCGTTGAGCGTCGCGCCCAGATCGCCGCCGGTCACAGCAATCACGCACGGGGATACGACCTCCAAGGCTGTGCCTCCGAGCGTGATTTCTAGACAGGCTGCGCCGGGCGGATTGCCGACCAGTCGGTTGGCGATGATGCAGGCAACTGCATCCATTGCGCCGCTCACCGGCACGCCGAAGCGTTGGTAGCCGGGGCGTCCGAGATCTTGCACGCTGCATAGCGCACCGGGCGCAACGACACGTAGCATAGTTCCCTCGTCTTTCCTGCTCCAATCGGCCGTTCGGTCAGGCCGCCGCGATGAACTGCACGTGGTCGCCGGGGCGCAACAAGGCCGGCGAGTCGCGCATCGGGTCGAAGAGCGCGAGCGGGGTGCGCCCGATGAGATGCCAGCCGCCGGGCAACCGAGCCGGATAAATGCCGGTCATGCCGGCGGCGATGGCGACCGAGCCGGCCGGCACGGCGGCGCGCGGCGTGGCGCGCCGCGGCAGATGGAGCGATGCCGGCAGCGGGCCGATGTAAGGAAAGCCGGGCGCAAAGCCGATCATCAGCACGCGCCATGGTTGCGCAGTGTGTTGGGCAATCAGTTCATCCGGCGTAAGGCCGAGCTGACGTGCGGCATCTTCCAGGTCCGGCCCGTCTTCTCCGCCGTAGCGCACAGGAACCACCACTTGCCGACCGGCCGGAACTGCGTCGGGCGTAACGGTGACGAGCGCGCGGCGCACATGGGCTAGCACTTCGTCCTGCGCATCGCGCAGCGGGTCAAAGCGAATCAACACCGAGCGAATCGCCGGCAGAGGATGCCAATCGGCGGGTAATCTAGCGGACAATGCGAGGGCATGTGCGTTGGCAACAGCGACGTCGTCTAATAGGCACTCGATCAGCAAGGCCGCTTCGCCCATCGGTTGAACGCGCCAAGGGGTCATTGTAGGCCGATCAGCGCGACGCCGGCCTGCAATAGCCCGCGCCGCAGGAAAGCTGCGCGCCGAGCAGCGCCCGGTGTATCGCTGTGGATGCAGAGGGTATCCGCGCAGAGCGGTATGCGTGCGCCGTCATGCGTGGTCACCTGCCCGCGCAGGACGATGTCTTCGGCTTGTGCCAAGCAGCGCGCGTCGTCCTCGATGAGCGCGTCGGGATAGTCGCGAGCGCGCAGCGAGCCATCACGCTCGTAGGCGCGATCGGCGAACGCCTCGCGCAACACGCGCAGCCCGGCCGCTTCGCCGGCCGCGACGAGCGCCGATCCGGCCAGGCCGATCAGCGCTAAACTGGGATCGTGCGCGACGATGGCGCGCACGATTGCGTCGGCGATCTCGCGGCAGGCCGCCGCTTGATTGTAGAGCGCCCCATGGGGTTTGACGTGAGTCAGCGTCATGCCCTCCTGGGCTGCGATGGCCGAGAGCGCTTGGATCTGTTCGCGCACGCAGGCGGTGACGGCGTCCGGCGCCATCGGCAGAACACGCCGGCCGAAGTAGACCCGATCGGGGTATGAAGGGTGGGCGCCGGGGCTGACGCCGTGCTGCCTGCACAGCCGCAACGTGGCGCGCATTGAGTCGGCATCGCCGGCGTGCCCGCCACAGGCGATGTTTGCCGCGGTGACGTGCGCAAGGATGCTCGCATCATCGGTCACGCCTTCGCCGCAATCGCAGTTCAAGATCACGCGCGAAGGGATGAGCGGTATCGAGGCCATGTTTTGCGTCTCGAACAAGACTTTCTACAATAGCTTTTGAAGCATATAATTGAGTAGAGGGGAGCTCTCTAGCGCAGGGAGGATACTCATGGGAACACGAAAAGCAGCTCTGACCGCCGTCGTCCTGGTCGGCATATTGACATCCTCAGTCTTGACTACTCGCCGTCCTGTATCTGCAAGCAGCGTGCTGCT
>JANWVF010000104.1 GCA_025056965.1 Thermoflexales bacterium
GTTGGGGATGGAGAGCAAGCGCTTGCGGGTGACGTGGATGGCCCAGCGTCCCAGGTCACAGCCGATCCAGCGCCGGCCCAGCTTCTCGGCCACCGCCAGCGTCGTGCCCGAGCCGCAGAAGAAGTCGGCGACGAGGTCGCCAGGGGTCGAGGATGCCCGAATAATTCGGTCAAGAAGTGCTTCAGGCTTTTGCGTGGGGTAGCCTAGAAGTTCTGGTGAGTTTCGGTATATGGGCATGATTTCCCACACATCTCGCGCAGAAGCCATTCTGTATACACCCTCTTCATCTCGATGAAGGCCATACTTTTGAGCTGTCTGTGATCCTTCTCGGGCACTTGCCATTCCCGAAGTCAAGTAGGACTTTTCATATTGCTTATTAAATGTATACTGACCACTTTTAGAGTATAAAAATATAGTATCATGTTTTCTACTAAACCATCGCTCTCCAATTCCACCGGTTTTATATGACCAAATAATTTCGTTTATAAATCTATTAGTTCCCATAATCTCATCTAAAATTGCGCGTAACGCATAATTCACTCTCCAGTCGCAGTGTATGTAGATGCACCCGCGATCTGATAACAGCTCTCGAAGAAAACAAATGCAGTTGTATAGAATCGTGATATAGGATGAAAGACCCCCTCCCCACATATCCCTATACGCCTTCTCCTCAATCACCGACTGCTCTTTGAACACCTCATCGCCCCCCTCCCCGATCGGCGCGGTAAACGAAAAATCCGCCCCGGTCGCAAACGGCGGGTCAATGTAGATCAGGTCAATCTTGCCGGCGAACTTCTCGAGCAGCGATCCCATCACCAGCAGGTTGTCGCCCCAGATCAGCTTGTTCTTCCAGCCGTCCTCAAAAGTGTCGCCTTCCTTGCCTTCGTAGATGTCGAAGAGCGTCGGTCGCTTTTCGCGTTCCTTCCTCGCCTCGCGCGTGGCGCGGCTCTCGTTGATGGTCTCGATGACCTGGAAGGGCAGGCTCACGCGCGGCACTTCCTTGAGAGTGCCATCCTCGTTGTACTTGCCGGGCCAGACCAGCTCAGTCTTCGTGATCTCGATCTTTGCCATGCGTCGAACTCCTCAGTCGGGGATGGTGATGATCCTTTCGCTGCGGCAGAGCGCGCGCAGGTCGCATTCGAGGCAAATGGCAGCTTCGGGGGGCGTGGTCACGGCAAACTCGCGCGCCTGGATGCGGCGCACCGTGTCGTCGAAGTAGCGGCCCGCCTCCTCGACCCGCGCCGGGTCGTAGGGCAAGACCATCAGCGCGTCCTCCTTGCGCGGCTCGGACGTCCAGTACAGCATCAGGCGCGCTACGCGCTTGTTGTGCCGCCGCTCCAGGATGTGGGCGTAGGTGCAGAGCTGGCGCTCATAGGCGGCGAGCAGCGCCGGGCTGTCCTTGGGCCGCGGCGAGGTCTTGAAATCCAGCAACTCGAGTTGGCGATCGTCGCCCATCAGCAAGTCCACCTTGCCCGTGAGGATGTAGCCGTCCTTCTCTAGCGAGACGTCCACTTCGGTTTGGATGATGCGCCGCATGGCGTCCCGGTTCTGGCGAAAGTAATTCATCACCTGTTGGAAGGCCGCCTCGCGCTCTGCGTCGCCGATGGGTCGAACGTCGGAGAGGCAAAGCGTCCGGAACGTGCGATCGAAGAGCGCGCGGATGCGCGGCTCGTCGAGCGTGTCGAGCTTGCCGTCGAGGGCGATGCGGTGGATCCCCTCGATGGTCTGGTGCACCAGCAGGCCGAAGAAGATCACCGCCGAGCGCGAGGGGGCGAAGTCGTACTCGCGGAAGAACAGGTATTGGCGCGGGCAGGTCTCGTAAATCTTGAGATCGCCGGTGAAGCTGTAGCTCTTCTTGACCGGCATGCGTTCGCGCGGCCGGAAGCGCTGGGCGGCGAGCAGCTCCTTTTGCACGTAGGGCCATTGCGGCAGCCCCTGCCAGATCGGCGCAAAGTAGTCTTTGGGCGGTTCGGCGGCGGTCAGCACCAGCACGTTCTGGGCGCGCGAGAAAGCCACGTAGTGCAGGCGCATGCGGTCGAAGCCGGTGATGCGATCCTCCGGCTCGAACGGCGGGCGTTGGTAGAACGGCGCCAGGTCGCGGTCTACCTGCTTGGGGCTGGCGATTTGCTTCGCCAGCGAGCCAACCACGACCACCGGAAACTCCAGGCCCTTCGACTGGTGGATGGTCATCACCTGCACGTGTCCTTTGGGGAAGGGCTGATTCGGATCCTCGTACTCGTTGATGCCGCCGTCGTAGAGCAGGCGCAAGAAGCTGTTGAACAGGTGAAGGCGCAGCGGCTCGCGGTTGCCGTGGGTGACGACGGTGTAGTGGTAGTAGGTCTGAAAGGTGTTGAGGAGCTGCGAGAAGATGGCCAGGTTGCGGGCGGTAGCCTCATCGTTGACCGCGCTCTTGAAGGGTTCGAGCGCCAGCAGGCGGTAGAAGTAGTCGGCCGGCCGCATGTCGAGCGACTCGCCCTCGCGCAGGCCGGCGATCTCACTGCTCCACTGTCTGAGTGCATCGGCCAGCGGGTGAGGCGCAGCGAAGCGGCGTCCCAGTTCCATGATGGCGTTGTCCACGTATTCCGCCAGTTCCGCCACGGCGCCCGTCACCTGCCCTCGTCCATCGCCGTACCAGCCGAAGATCAAGGCAAAGCACGCCACCATCTGGCGAACCGCCTCGTTCTCGAAGTAGGCGCGGGCGCGCGGACAGAAGGCCGGGATGCCGCGCTCGGCGAGGGCGGCCAGGTAGTGGCGGCTGTGCTCCTGCCGGACGCTGTGGAGCAGCAGCGCAACCTGGCTGTAGTCCTCGATGATCCCTTCCGCCTTCAAGTAGGCGACCAGGTCCGCGAAGCGGCTGGCCTCGTCGCGCTCGTCTCGGCCCCAGATCGCAAAGACGGCCGGGTAGTCCGGGTGCGCCGCCGCGTCGTTGGCGACGATGGTCTTGTCGAAGCGGAACGTCCGGCCGTGACGATCCCTCCAGTCAGCCGAGGCCATCCAGCGATCGTAACGCTCAACGATGGCGCGATGCGAACGATAGTTGGTGGTCAGCTTAACGATCGCGCAGTCGGGCATGCGCTGCGGAAACTCGAGGATGTTGCGCACGGTCGCGCCGCGGAAGCGGTAGAGGCTCTGATCCTCATCGCCGACGACGCACAGGTTGCGCGTGGACTCGGTCAGCTTGAGCAGCAGGCGCTCCTGAACGTAGTTGGTGTCCTGATACTCATCCACGAGCACGTACTTCACCGAGCGGGTCACCGCTGCGGCGGCCTCGGGATCGTCCAACAGCTCAAGCACCACCCGCTGCAGATGCGCGAAGTCAATGCGGTTGGTTTCGGCCAGCGCTTGCTCGTAGGCCAGGTAGGCGTGGCCTAAGCCGGCGAGGAAGGCGTCGCCGGAAGCCATGAGCCGCTGAGGGTCAACCAGCTCTTCGGTGATCTTGTTAAAGTAATCGCGCGCCCCTTGGATGGCCGTCCAGCGTGTCGTCCAGCGACCGAGGTAACGCCCATCTGCGGGCGAGCCGATAATGGCGTCGAAGCGCTCGAAGATGAACAGCAGTTGGGTTAGCTCGTCCAGCGTGTCATAGTTGTGGCCGAGGTGGGTGCGATGGCGATGGCGGGCGAGGATGCGATTGCACAGGCCGTGGATGGTCGAGATCGTGAGTTCTGACAAGTCGCCGCCATAGCCGACCTTGCGCGCGGCAGCGGCGAGGCGATCGCGCAGCTCGAAGGCGGCCTTCTCCGTGAAGGTGCAGAGCACAATCTCCTTGGGAGCAGCCTTGTTGAGGAGCAGCAGGTTGAGCGCGCGCAGCACGATGCTGTAGGTCTTGCCCGAACCGGGTCCGGCGATCACCAGCAGCGGACCGTCCAAGTGACCGACCACCATGCGCTGGGCGTCGTTGAGATCAGGGTAGTGCTCGAGGAGAGACGGCGCGATCATCACAGCAGTCCGGCCTTGCGGAAGCTAAACGCATCATCGGCAGTGACGATGAGGTGGTCAACGACTTTTAGGCCGACCGTCTCGGCGGCCAGCACAACCGCGCGGGTGAGCGTTTTGTCCTGTTCGCTCGGCAAGGCGCGGCCGTTGGGGTGGTTGTGGGCAAGCACCAGCGCCGCCGCGCCGCGCCGCAACGCCGCTTCGACGACGCGGCGCGGGTAGACGGCGGCGCGATCAACCGTTCCCTCTTCCAGCGTCTCGACGCCGTCACGCAACAGGCGGTAGCCGGTATCGAGATAGGCTACTTGAAAGACCTCATTGGGGAGGGCGCCGATCCGCATCCGCCAGAAGTCGGCGAGGCGGGACGGATCGGCGAGCGATTCCTGCGCTTCACAGCTCTGCTGCAGGTAAAGCGTCGCCGCCGCCCTGATGATCTTGAGCGCGACCGGCGTGACCGAGCCGAGGCCTCGCACGGCCGCCAGCTCCTCGATCGGCGCGTCGAGGATGCCGCGCAGATTGCCGAAGCGGGCGATCAGCGCCTTCGCCGGCTGCTTCACGTCGGCGCGCGGGATGGCGAGGGTCAAGAGCAACTCCACCACCTCATAATCGGCCAAGCCATCCAAGCCGGCCTTCAGGAAGCGCTCGCGCAGCCGTTTGCGGTGGCCGGAGCAGTTCTGTCGGCTATCAGCCATTGCATTCATTCATATCAAACCTTCAGCATTCTATCATACATTAGCCTCATTCTGCAACACAACAACACATCGGACAGGCGCAAGCGAACGGCGCGCCGGCCGAACAACCCGCGCGCCGTCCCGCCTGCTCGGCTCGGCGTCCTCACCAGAGCACTAATACGGATGCAGGGTCATGCCACCGTCCACGGCCAGCACCTGGCCGGTGACGAAGCGCGCCAGGTTGCTGGCCAGGAACAACGTCGCATCGGCCACTTCGGCCGGGTTGGCGTAGCGATCCAGCGAGGGCTGCGTCTCGTCCATCTTGGCCGGATCCACCACGCGCGTGGCCAGGAAGCGCGCCGTCTTGGTCGGGCCGGGCGCGATCACGTTGGCGCGCACGCCGACGCGCCGGCACTCGATGGCCAAGCAGCGCGTGTAGTGCGTGATGCCGGCCTTAGCTACGGCGTAAGCTACCTCGCGCTCCACGCCGAACAGCGCCGCTACCGAGGCGATGTTGATGATCGAGCCCTGCTTGCGCGCGATCATGCCCGGCACCACCAGCTTGCACACCTGGATCGTGCCGATCAGGTTGCGGTTGAAGATGGCTTGCAAGTCTTCGGGCGAAATGCCGAGCGCGTCATTCGGGTCGGGCTTGCCCTTGCCGCTGGCGCCGATGTCGCCGCCGGCGCAATTGACCAGGATGGTGATCGGTCCGAGCGCGGCCTCGCCCGTCTGCACCGCCCGCTTCATTTCCTCGTAGTCGGCCACGTCGGCCGTCACGCCGACGACCCGTGCGCCGCGCTCGCGGAACTGGGCTACTACGGCGTCCAGGTTCGGCGCTTCGCCGAAGACCGATGGTGAATCCGGGCGATGGTCGTGCAGGATGATCGCTGCGCCGGCGTCGGCCAGCTTCTCGGCGATGGCGCGGCCCAGGCCACGCCCCGAGCCGGTGACGAGGGCTACGCTGTTAGGAGGGAGAAGTTGCATGGATTGATTCACTCCGTTGTTTGAGTTGCTGAGTTGTCGTTGCGCACCGTATTTTGATCGAGCCGCCCGATTTGGCAAACGGAGCGATGGGGCGACCGTGCGCTGCGCGTGCGACGCGGGTGAAGGAGACCACCTGGGCAGCAGCGTCGGCGAGGCGCCGACAGAACAATTGACACCCTCTCCTAGCCGCATATAATTGCAGGGCTTTAGCGCCGGCTGAAGTCCGGCACGAGGCATCGTTGAATCACTCTCACCCGCGCGCGCAGTTCTCTCGCGTGAACGCGCTGCCAACGGGTTTCCAAAGAAGGGGATCATGTACGCAGTGATCGAAGTGGGTGGGCGGCAGTACCGCGTGTCGCCCGGCGACGAAATCTACGTCGAAAAGCTGGAAGCGGAAGCCGGCAGCGAACTCAAGCTGCCGACGCTGCTGGTGTCGGACGAGGCAGGCGTGCAGGTCGGCAAGCCGCACGTGAACGGCCGGGAGATCTCGGCGCAGGTCTTGGGCCAAGAAAAGGGCGACAAGCTGATCGTCTTCAAGTACAAGCCCAAGAAGCGCTATCGCAAGAAGGCCGGCCACCGGCAGACATATACTAAGCTCAAGATCATTGGCTAGTGATTTAATGTAAGGAGCAGAGATGGCACACAAGAAGGGCGGCAGCTCGACTGCTAACGGGCGTGACAGCGAGTCGAAGCGGCTCGGCGTGAAGCGCTTTGGCGGTCAATTCGTGCTGGCCGGCAACATCCTGGTGCGCCAGCGCGGCACTCGATTCAAGCCGGGCGCACACGTCGGCGTGGGCAAGGACCATACGTTGTTTGCGACGGCTGACGGCATCGTGGTGTTCGACACGCTGCCCAACGGCAGCAAGCGCGTCAGCATCCGGCCGGTGGCCGTAGCCGAGGAGCAAGCACAATGAAGAAGGATATTCACCCCAAGTATTACGACGAGGCGAAAGTTTATGTCGGCGGCGAATTCATCGGCACCGTCGGCTCGACGCGCCCCGAGCTTCACCTCGACGTGTGGAGCGGTACGCACCCGTTCTACACCGGCCAGCAACGCATCCTGGACACCGAAGGCCAAGTTGACCGCTTCCAGAGGCGACTAGAGCGCAAGGCGACCGAGCTGGTGGACAAGGCCGAGAAGGCACGTCGCCGACGCAGCAAGCGAGCCATCGCCGAAATCGTGGACGAAGAGACGCCCGCCGAGACGCCATCTTCAGGTCAGGCAGAGCCGTAATGGCGGAGCAGGCCATCCACTCCCCCGCTGCCCGCGCGTCCGCGGCGCCGCTCACCCGTGCCCAGCGCTGGCATACGTTCGCGCAGGGGCTGATCTTCGTCGTCGGCTTTGCAACGTTCATCATCGGCGTATTCGGCTTCGTCGGCACGCTGCTGGGCGACGTGTTCTACGACTCGCGAGAGGTCGTGCGCGTCCTGGGCGGCGTCGCCCTGATCGTTTTCGGCCTATTTACCCTGCGCGTCATCAACCTACCCTTCCTCTACAGCGACACGCGCCGCGATCTGGGGACGATCGGCAAGGGCGTCGGCGCAGCGCGCTCCTACCTCACCGGCATGGCCTTCGCGGCCGGCTGGACGCCATGCATCGGCCCGTTCCTCGGCGCGATCCTGACCCTCAGCGTCACCAGCGAACTCGGCGCACGCATCGCACTGCTGACGGCCTACACGCTTGGCTTGGGCGTCCCCTTCCTGATGGTTGCTGCGCTGGCCGATCGCATGGTGCCGGCGCTGCGGCGCGTGCAAAGGCACATGCGCGCCGTCGAGATCATCAGCGGCATCCTGCTAATCGCCGTCGGCGCCATGCTGCTGCTCGGCCAGATCTCACAGCTCAGCGCCTCGCTCGCCGGGACGACCTTTGAGCTGGAGACGCAGCTGCTCGGCAACGCCGCGCTGAGCGTCCCGGTCGCTGCTGCGGCGGGCTTGCTCTCCTTCCTCTCACCGTGCGTGCTGCCGCTGGTGCCGGCTTACATCGGCTTCATCGGCGGCGTGGCGGTGAACGACGCGGCGCGTCAACGCAGCGGCTAGCGCTCGCCCCGTCGCGCATTTATCGCAATCCCTCGCGCGCCATCGCGTTGTATGCGGCGACGATCTGCGCCATCGTCGCCAGCGCGATCTCTTCGGGGGTGCGCGCCCCGATGTCGAGGCCGATCGGCGAATGCAGGCGATTTAATTGCGCCTCGCTCAAGCCGGCAGCGGCCAGCCGCTTGCGACGCGCCTCGCGCGTCTTCGCCCCACCTAATGCGCCGACGTAGAACGCCGGCCCGGTCAGCGCGATGCACAAGGCCGGATCGTCGAGCTTGGCGTCATGCGTCAGCGCGACCACGGCGGTGGAACGCGTCATCTTCAGCGACTCGAACGCCTGTCGCGGATGCAGGTTGATGATTCGGTCGGCGTGCGGGAAGCGCGCGACGTTGCCGAAAGCGCTGCGCGGATCCACGACGATGACGCGGTAGCCCATCGTTTTTGCCAGCGTCGTCAGCGCGATGGCGATGTGCGCGCCACCGACAATCACAAGCGTCGGCGGCGGCAGAAGCGCTTCCACGAAAGCGGTGAGCTGCAAGCCGTCGGCGGTCAACAACTCGACCTGCCGTGACATACCCTCGCGCAGGGCAGCCCGGGCAGCCGCGAGCAGCGCGGCATCCACCTCGGGCGCCCTCGCTGCGCCGGCGAGCGACGTCACCTCACCTCGCGCGTCGAGCATCAGCTTGTAACCAAGCCAGACCTCCGGCCCGTGGACGACGGTCGCCGTGGCCGCCGCCAGGTCATGCGCGAAGACGCGCTGCCAGAAGGCCTGCAGCGCCGAGGTCAGCGGCTCAACGAAGACCGCGATGTTGCCACCGCAGGCCAGACCGACCGTCTCAAAGGCCGTTTCATCGGCGACGCCGAAGCGCAGCAGCTGCGGGCGGCCGGTCGCCAGCGTGTCGAGGCCGGCCGTGAACACCGCGCCCTCGACACACCCCCCACTTACCGAGCCGACGATGCGATGGCTTGGCGTGAAGGCCATCTTCGCGCCTACCCCGCGCGGCGCCGATCCCCACGCCTCAATCACCGTCGCTACCGCCACGGGTTCACCCTGCGCGCTCCACTCACCGATCGCTCGAATGATCTCTCGCATGACTCGATCGTGTTGCGTGATTCCCGGATCGGGATGAAAGTATAGGCAACTCTGCCAACCTTCCAACGAACCATGGCCGCCAAACTCAAAATCGTTGAGGTCGAACGCGTCGTGCTGTGCGTTCCTTTCACCGAACGCTGCGAGCGACTGAACGCCCGCGAGGTCTGGAATTGGCGCGTCAGCGAGATTACCCGCGTAGTGACCGACGCCGGCATTGTGGGTTACGGCGAGACGCTGCCGCATTACACGTGGGGTCTCGGGTAAGCGATGAAGCGATTGCGCGCGTCCAAGGCGGCAACCCGGCCGACTTCCTGGGCGACGACACGTTGGGCGCCGGCTTACAGATGGCGCTCTACGACGTTGTCGGCCAGGCATTGGGCGTGCCGGTCTATCGCCTGTTCAACCTGCCCAAGGTGCGCGATTGGTGCCCGATCTCATGGTGGAACATTGACGCCGCGCCGGAGGACAACGCCGCCGAGGCTCAAGAGGCCGTCGCGCACGGATACACCTCTTACAAGATCAAGGCTCGACCGTGGTGGGACGTGTTCGCTCAGGTCGAGGCCATCGCCCGGGTCACGCCGCCGCACTTCCGGCTCGACCTGGACTGGAACCAGATGCTCGCCAACGTCGGCAATGCCGCGCCGGTGCTGGCCGAGT
>JANWVF010000136.1 GCA_025056965.1 Thermoflexales bacterium
GCGATGACCTTCCTGGGGCAGCCGCGCACCGAGGCGGCGGCGCATGCCACCGAGAGCGTGCCCTCGATGACCTTCCCGCTGATCGTGCTGTCGGTGTTCGCCCTGTTCTTGGGCTTCATCAACGTGCCGAAGGACTTCCCGATCTTCGGCGCGCTGGTGGGCGAGGGCGCCTTCTGGCTGAAGAACTTCATTGCCAGCATGCTGCTGGAGAAGCCGGAGCCGCCGGCGTTCAACATCGTGCCGGTGCTGTTCTCGATCGGCGTGGCGCTGGGCGGCCTAGCGCTGGGCTGGCTCGTCTACGCGCGCAACCCGCTGCAGGCCGGCCAGACCGATCCCGTGGAGAAGTTGCCGGTGTTCAACTTCCTCTACAACCGCTGGTACTGGGATGAGCTGTATCGCCAGATCCTCATCAACCCCCTGCAGGCCATCGCCGACAACTACGCGCGCGTCGTAGATAAGGGCGTGATAGATCGCATCCTGGAGGGCGGCTATGCCCTGGGCGCGCGCGTGACGAAAGGCTTCGCCGAGTTCGATCGCGTCGTGATCACCGGCTTCTCCGACGCCGTCGGCCGCTTCTTCCGCGGCCTAGGCGACTGGGGGCGCGAATTGCAGAGCGGCCAGGTGCAGAACTACCTGCTGTCCGGCTTGGTCATGGTGATTGCGATCTTGGTGTTCTTCTTGTTCCTGTTTCAGTAGGGTAGGGCTTTTGAAAGACTGGGGAAAGCTCCCCATCGCATGACGACACGACGACGATGAACCTGTTGAACACGAATCTGCTGTCGGTGATCACTTACCTGCCGCTGGTGGGTATGCTGCTGGTCTTGATCACCCCAGCCAATCAGACCCGGCTGATCAAGTGGGGCGCCATCGCCTTCAGCCTGATCCCGCTGGGGCTTTCGATCGCGGCGTGGGCCGGCTACGACCGCAGCGTAGGCGGCTACCAATACCTGGAGAGCATGGTCTGGTTCCCCCAGATCAACTCGGTGTACAAGGTGGGCGTGGACGGCATCAGCCTGCCGCTGGTGGTGCTCACCTGCTTCCTCACGCCGCTAGCGATGATCTTCTCGCTCAACATCGAGCACAACCCCAAGGCCTACTTCGCGCTGTTCTTTCTACTCCAGACGACGGTGCTTGGCGTGTTCATCGCGCTGGACCTGATCTTGTTCTTCCTGTTCTACGAGATCAGCCTGGTGCCGATGTACTTCCTGATCAGCCAGTGGGGTGGGGCCAACCGGCGCTATGCGTCCTTCAAATTCATCCTCTACACCATGTTCGCCAGCCTAGGCATGCTGCTGGCGATCCAGGTGATCGGCCTGGCCTCGAAGAGCTTCGACATCACGTACCTCGAATCGTCGCTCGGCCGGCCGTTCACCGGCAACAACCAGGTGGAGTTCTTCGGCTGGGATCCGACCGTGTGGAAGGCGGTTGCCTTCATCGCCTTCAGCATCGCCTTCGCGCTGAAGATCCCGATCTGGCCGCTCCACACCTGGCTGCCTGACGCGCACACCGAAGCGCCGACCGGCGGCTCGATGATGCTGGCCGGCATCCTGCTTAAGCTCGGCGGCTACGGCTTCTTCCGGCTGGTCATGCCGCTCTTCCCCGACGTGTTCTCGCAGCCGGTGCTGCCCGGCCTGAACTTGTTCGGCGCGCCGATCAACTACAGCGTGCTGCTGGCCTTCTTGGCCTTCCTGAGCATCTTGCTCGGCGCGTTCGCCGCCTGGGGCCAGACCGACTTCAAGCGCCTGGTGGCCTACTCCTCGATCAACCACATGGGCTTCGTGGCGCTGGGCATCGCATCGGTGGGGCTGGCGCTGACGCCTGATTCCACCGTGCGCGAGATTGACGCGACGATCGCCGGCAACGGCGCCGTGCTCCAGATGGTGACGCACGGCCTCTCCTCAGCGGCCATGTTCGCCTTGGTCGGCGTGGTGTACGAGCGGGCGCACACGCGCGACCTGACCCAATACGGCGGCCTGTGGACGATCATGCCGATCTACGGCGCGGTGCTGATCTTCTGCGCCATGGGTTCGCTGGGCTTGCCCGGCCTGTCTGGCTTCGTCAGCGAGTTCATGGTTACGCGCGGTGCGTGGTCGGTGCACACGCTGCTCACCATCCTCTCGATGGCCGGCTTGCTCATCACCGGCATCTACATCCTGAAGGCGATCCAGAAGGTGCTGCACGGCCCGCTGGGCGAGACCTGGCGACACCATCCGCTGCCCGATATGAGCTTCGCGGAGATCCTGGGCATCGCCCCGCTGATGGGCGCGATGCTGGTGCTGGGGGTGTGGCCGGCGCTGGCGCTCAACGTGATCAACGTAGGTGTGCAAGGGTTGCTAAGGTAGGCCATGACCAACGTCCCCATCCTCACCCTCATCATGCTCGTGCCGATCATCGGCGCGATCATCATCCTGCTCGTGCCGCGCGATCGCGAGGACGTGATCAAGACCATCGCGGCCGTGGCGTCCTTCGTGTCGCTGCTGATCTCGGTGGCCGTGTTCCTCGGCTACGATCGCACCGTCGGCGGCTTCCAGTTCCGGGAGAAGGCCGTCTGGATACCGGAGTTCGGCATCGGCTATCACGTCGGCGTGGACGGCTTCTCCGCGCCGCAGCTGGTGCTGACCGGCATCGTGATGTTCTCGGCGGTGTTGGTCTCGTGGCGCTCCGCCGACCGGCCGCGCGAATACTTCGCCTTCCTGCTGCTGCTGGTGTCCGGCGTGTTCGGCAGCTTCATCGCGCTCGACCTCTTCCTGCTGCTGATCTTCTACGAGCTGGTGCTGTTCCCGGTTTACGTGCTGATCGCCGGCTGGGGCAGCAAGCGCCGCGAGTACGCGGCCATGAAGCTGACGATCTACCTGTTCGTCGGCTCGCTCGTGGCCATCATCGGCCTGCTGGCCATTTACTTCCAGACCGGCAACTCGTTCGACTGGTTCGACATGCAGGCCGGCATCCGCAATCTGCCGCCCGAGCAGTCCATCCAGCTGCAGCGCACCTGGTTCCTGCCGATCTTCATCGGCTTCGGCGTGTTGGCCAGCCTGTGGCCGCTGCACAACTGGTCGCCCGACGGCTACGCGGCGGCGCCCACCGCCGTCTCGATGTTGCACGGCGGCGTGCTGAAGGCCACCGGCGCCTACTGCGGGCTGCGCATCGGCATCCAACTGCTGCCCGAAGGCGCCAAGTTCTGGATGCCGCTCATCGTCTTCCTGTGCATGGCCGGCCTGATCTACGCGGCGCTGATCGCCTTCCGCCAGACCGACCTGAAGTACATCATCGGCTTCTCGTCGGTCAGCCACCTCGGCCTGGTGTTGCTGGGCCTGGCGGCGCTGAACGAGCTCGGCCTGAACGGCGCCGGCCTGGAGCTGTTCGCGGGCGGCGTGATGACCGGCCTGATGTTCGCCTTGGTCGGCATGATCTACGAGCGTGCGCACCTACGCGACGTGCGCGAGCTGAACGGCCTGGTCCGCGTGATGCCGCTGGCGGCCGTCGGCTTCGTCATCGGCGCGCTCACGCTGATGGGCATGCCCGGCCTGCCCGGCTTCCCGGCCGAGCTGCAGATCTTCATGGGGCTGTGGAATGCCTCGACGACGCCGAGCTTGATCGCGCAGCAGTTGTTCAACACCAACACCACGAATTGGTGGTATGCCGCGGTCGCCGTGGGCAGCATCGTCGTCGTCGTCGTCAACGCTGCGTGGACGCTGCGCGTGGCCGGCCGAGTCTACTTCAGCGAGCCGCAGGACATGGAGCTGCAGAAGCTGCCGCCGCTGGACGCGCTGGAGAAGACGGCCATCGTGCTGATGTGCGCGGTGCTCATCGTCGTCGGGCTGTTGCCCAACACCGTCATGTCGGTGATCCAAGCCGGCGTGCAGGCCATTGTGCGTGGCCTGACCGCGACGGGATAGCTCATCGCTTATTGCTCAGAAAATGGCTGGTTCTTTCGTCGAATTCAACCCCGCCGAGTTCCTCGGCATCTTGCCAGAGATCCTGTTGCTGTTGTGGTCCATGGTCGTGCTGGCCTTCGACCTGGTCACCGGGCGGTCGCTCAAGCGCCGCACCCTGGGCCTGACAGCGGCCATCGGCATGATCGTCATCTTGGTCGTGGCGATCCTCAACCGGCCGGCCGAGGCGCAGACCATCCTCGGCGGCATGATCCGCAACGATCTGTTCACGTTCGTCTTCCGCATCATCTTCATCGCGGCCGGCGCGCTCACCTGCCTGGTCACGATTGACTTCCGCTCGCTGCGGATCGGCAGCGAGTACTACGCCATCGTCATCTTCACCACCATCGCGATGTCGTTGATGGCCGGCGCGAACGACTTGATCATGCTGTTCCTGGCCACCGAGTCGGCCAGCCTGTCGCTGTATTTGCTGGCCGGCTTCTACCGCGGCAACAAGCTGAGCGCCGAGGCCGGCATGAAGTACTTCGTGTTCGGCGCGGTGACCTCGGCGGTGATGCTGTTCGGCCTCAGCCTAATCTACGGCCTGAGCGGCGGCGCCACCGGCTACGCGGCCATCGCCCGCGCGCTGGTCAACCCCGAGCTGCGCGTGCCAGTGTCCTTCGCCGCCTTGCTGGTGCTGATCGGGTTCGCCTTCAAGACCGCGGCCTTCCCGTTCCACTTCTGGGCGCCGGACGTGTATCAAGGCGCGCCGACGCCGGTCTCCGGCTACATCAGCACCGCTTCTAAGGCGGCCGGCTTCGCCATCCTGCTGCGCTTCCTGTTCTACACGCTGCCGCCCGGCACGTCGGAGGCTTCCCTGACCTGGGCGGCGCTGATGCAGCCGCTGGCCATCCTGACCATGGTCGTCGGCGGCCTGCTGGCGCTGGTGCAGAACAACGTCAAGCGCATGTTGGCCTACTCCAGCGTCGCCCAGGCCGGCTACATCTTGGTGGGCGTGACCGCGCTGGCTGCTAACCAGTTCAACCGCGCCGACGCGCTGGCGGCGGTGATCTTCTACATCGCGACCTACATGCTCACCAACATCTGCGCCTTCGCCGTCGTCGGCCTGGTCTCCGAGCGCGTCGGCGGCGACGACATCGAGCACTTCAACGGCCTGGGCCGGCGCGCGCCCTACCTGGCGCTGGGCATGACGGCGGCGCTGGTCAGCCTGCTGGGCGCTCCGCCGCTGGTCGGCTTCGTCGCCAAGCTGCTGGTCTTTGCGCCGGCCATCGGCGTCAACCTGGTGGCCCTGGTGGTCATCGCCATCGTCATGGTGCTGGTGTCGGTCGTGTACTACTTGAACGTCGTGCGGGCGATGTACGTGGAGCGCAGCGAGCGCGACGCCCAGCCGTTCTACGTGCCCGCGCCCACCGGCGCCGTCGTGTTGCTCACCGCGGTGGCCATCGTCTTGTTGACCGTGGTCTCGCCGCCGTTCTGGAACCTGGCCATCGAGGCGGCGCAGTCGTTCTTCCCGGGATGAAGCGTCGCGCGTGCTAAAATCGGAGCCGTAAGATGCCTAGCCCCAAGCGCGAGTCGCCGTTCGTCATCTTCCTCAAGGCCTTTCCACCTCACATCATCGCCGGCATGGTCGTCCAGATCGCGCTGATCAACGGCGCGCTCATGCTCGGGGGCGTCTTCCTCGGCATCACGCTGGACCGCGCGTTGGACACCCGCCCGCTGTGGACGATCGGCCTGCCGATCCTCGGCGCGATCCTTTCCACGCTCGTGACCTACCGGCTGGCGATGCGGACGGTCAAACGCTCTCGCCAAGCCTATCTCGACTGGGCCGCGGCGCGGCGCGCTCAGGATGGCAACGCCGAGCCGCATGGCGCGCCGGTCGCTACGCTCAACGACGCACGCTGACTCCCGACGTGAAATTTCTCGAATGAGGTGTTGAAACAATTACGCTATGAAAGGGTTGAAGTTCCTCGTCATCTTAGCCCTGGCCATCGTCGCTGGACTCCTGCTTAGCAGCTTCACGCTGAACATCAACGGCGTGGCCGTGCCGTTCAGGACGTTCATCCCCAACATCGTCGTGCCTTCGGAGCCGCTTGGCCCGGACTGGCTGCACAACACGCTGCTCACCACGTTGATCGTGGACGTCGTGATCATCGTGCTGGCGCTGCTGGGCGCGCGCGGCCTGCGCAACACGCTCACCGGCACGAACTGGTTCGCGCGGGCTTGGGAGACCTTCATCGAATTCCTCTACAACAACTACTTGGTGCCTACGCTCGGCTCGCGCGCCAAGGTCGTCGCGCCGATCGCCATCTCGGCGTTCACCTTCATCATGATCGCCGGCTTCTTCGAGCTGTTGCCGGGCCATGAGTCGGTCGGCAAGATGGAGGCCGCGCCGCCCGGCTTCCGCGGCTTCTGCGCCGTCAAGGCCGGCGGGGTGTGGCTGATCACCGGCCACGAGGTGGATAAGTCGAGGGGCTTCGCCGAGTCGTGCGGCTACACGCTGGAGCAGGCGGAGGGCGTGGCAGCCGGCGACGGCGCCGCCGTGGCCGCGCTGACCAGCGACGTGCGGGCCGCCCCGGCCGCAGCCGGCGGCACCGACCCGAACGCCGGCGCGGCGCTCATCCCCTTCCTGCGCCGCCCGACCTCCTCGCTCAGCACCACCCTGGCGCTGGCCGTGCTGGCCTTCCTGTTCATCGAGTTTCAGGGCATCCGCGCCAACGGCATCCACTACTTCAGCCGCTTCATCCAGGTGGACGCCTGGCGGCGCGCGCACCAGGGCATGATGCAGGGCTTGATCGGCAACATCCAGGCCGGCTTGGTCGGCCCGCTCGAGCTCATCTCGGAGTTCATCCGCATCGTGTCGTTCTCGTTCCGACTCTTCGGCAACATGTTCGCCGGCACGGTGCTGGTCTTCGTGATGACGTCCATCTTCCCGATCCTGTTGCCGACCGTCTTCTACGGCTTGGAGTTCGCGATCGCCGTGATCCAGGCCTTCGTGTTCATGATGTTGATCACCGTGTTCACCTCGCTGGCGGTGGCGCACGGCGAGCACTGACGCGGATAAACGAGGGCCGCCGACGACCGCATCGGGTGCGCCGATGAGGCGCCGGCGGCCCCGACGAATGGTAGTTCTCAAGCACAGACCACTTACTAAATTACAGACACACCGAGGAGAAATCAGAATGGAACCAGAAGCAGCACTCGTTTTGGGCAAGGCGATTGGCGCCGGCATCGCCGGCGGCGCCGGCATGATCGGCCCCGGCATCGGCATCGGCTTGGCCGGCCTCGGCGCGCTGATCTCGATCGGCCGCAATCCCGAAGTGACCTCGACGCTCCAGACGTACATGATCCTGGTGATCGCGTTCGCGGAGTCGTTGGCCATCTTCGCGCTCGTGATCTCGTTCCTGCTCTTGTTCGCCTTCACCGGCTAGGTTCGGCGTCCCGGAGGTAACCGTGTTGTCGTTTTTGGCTATCGCGCGCGTAGCGGCGGAGGGCGGCGCGGCCGCCAACCCGTTCGAGGGTCTGGGCATCAACCTGGTGCAGTTCCTGGCCCAGCTGATCAACTTCCTGCTGATCATGTACTTCCTGAACGGCATGGTGATTCGGCCGGTGCTGCGCAACCTGGAGGCGCGCCGCAAGCGCATCGAGGAGAGCCTGGAGAACGCCCGGCTGGCCGACGAGCGCCTGGCCAACGTCGAGAAGGACTACCAGGCCAAGCTGAACGAGGCCGCCGCCGAGGCGCAGAAGATCCGCGCCGAGGCGCTAAACGCGGCGCAGCAGGAAGCGCAGCGCATCCGGCAGGAGGCGCTGGCCGAGGTCGAGCGCATGCGCCAGCAGGCGCGCATTGACGCGCAGGCCGAGCGCAACCAGCTCCTGGCCGACGCGCGCAACCAGATCGTCGCCCTGGTCATGGCCGCCACCAACAAGCTGGTCGGCGAGTCGCTCGACGCCAACCGCCAGCGGGCGCTGATCAACGACTTCTTCAGCAAGGTGCCCGCGGCCAAGATCGCCGGCGTGGCGGTGGACGGCGCGCCGGTCGTCGTCACCAGCGCGCTGCCGCTGACGCCCGAGGAGCAATCGCGGGTGAAGGACGATCTCTCCAAGCAGATCGGCGCCATCGAGCACATCACCTTTGAGGTGGATCCGTCCATCCTGGGCGGGCTGGTCGTCCGCGTAGGCGACAAGGTGATTGACGACAGCGTGCTGAGCAAGGTCAACGCCATGCGCCAGCAACTGAGCGCGTGAGCGCTGCCTGCCGCGGCAGCAGCGGTGAAGCCCACGGCCCGTCGTCCGGCCGTGGGCTTTTTTGCGCGGATGCTCGGCGTGGCCGTTCGTGGCCGCGCCCTCACGGCCACCACGCGCACACGTCGCGGATGGCGCGGAAGGCCTCGCCGACCGCCGCCTCGCCGCCCAGGGCGTGGATGAGCGGGGCGAGCGCGCCGATGTCGGAGAGCAAGTCCTGCCGCCTGCGGCGGGCG
>JANWVF010000055.1 GCA_025056965.1 Thermoflexales bacterium
CGCGCAAGCTGCAGCGATCAGGGCAGCGCGCAACGCGAAGGCCGGTGTGACCAAGCCGGCGGGCAACACGCCGCTGCCGCCCGAGAACCACGTGCGCCGATTCAAGGCATCCGTGTCTCGATCAGCGTACTCATCGGCGAAGTGCGCGCACAGGTTGACCGCCAAAAAGGCGATTAAACCGGCGACGACCGGCGTCCAGCGGATCTCGCCGAGGCTGGATGCGCCCATGCTCACGCCTAGCGCATACACCAAGATGCCTGCCGCGAGCATGAGCGGGCGCGCCATGCGCACCAGCGCGACGACATGTCGGATGATTCGGCTGCGCGGCCTTAAGTGGAGGGCAAGCGCTGCTTCCGTCGTCGAAGAAATTTTAAGGTTGCTCATCTTGACACCACTTGCGTGCGTTACTATGATGCCCGGCGAAACTGAATAGCTCGTTAGGTGAGGCTCCTGGTTGAACACAAGCTGCCGCCCGGAAACGTCGAGAGACGCCAATGGGTAAAACAGGCGAAGCCGGATTAAGGCTTCGCACGGAGTAGCTGATTCTGATCCCGCAGCGCGGTCGTTACGCGCGGAATCTACGTCCACCAGTGCCAAAACTTTCACGAGGGGCTATCGCAACGGCGCCTAGCGCTCCGTGCCACGCTCGCCGTTGCGTGATAGATTCGCTGCGCGACGTCTAGAACAGCCCCTCGTGGGCTGTTTTAGTTTTCCCATGCTCGTTGAGATCACACCCGGATAGTCATGCGTGATGAAAGGAGGTGAGCGGAATGACCTGGCTACAAGAAATCTTGGCTTTGATCGAGGTCGGCGTGACCTCGCTCTACGGCGCGGCGATCGGGAGGATGCTGCTCACGCTGCTGCTCTGCGGGCTGATCGGTCTGGAGCGGAGCAGCCACGAGCGAGCGAGCGGCTTCCGCCCGCACATTCTCGTCGGGTTAGGCGCATGCCTGGCGACGCTGGCCGGCGCCTATGGCTTTGCGGATCTCGGCGGCGAGCGCGACCCGCTGCGGGTGGCCAGCTACGTGATCTCGGGGATCGGCTTTTTGGGTGCAGGCGCCATCCTGCGCCACGGGACGACGGTGCGCGGCTTGACCACGGCGGCCACGCTATGGGGCTCGGCCGGCATCGGCGTCACCGTCGCGGCCGGGCTGGGCTGGCTGGCCGTGATCGCCGTCGCGCTCTACCTGTTCACGCTGGTGGTGCTGCAATGGGTTGAGAATCGGCTGCCTGCGCGCCGCAAGGTAAGTTCGCTGGTGATTCACTTGCACGACGACAATCGCTCGGTCGGCAAGGCACTGCGCGCGCTGGCGCTGCTCGGCGCGCCGGTGAAGCGCGCGACGGTCTTGCCCGCGCAGGGGGAGGCTGCCCTGTTGCAGATCGAGCTGGCGCGTGCCCTACCGTCCGATCAAATACCTCTGCTGGCCAAGCAACTACTGACGCTCAAGAAGTACGTGGCGCGCGTCGAGACTTCGTTGGCAGTCGAGGAAGAGACGGCGCGCGAAGAGGAAGCGGCTGCGGAGGTCGTCGAGGCCACGCCCGGCACGCAAGTGGTGCCGCTCAACCTCAGCGACGATTCGCTCTTGGAGCAACTCAACGAATCCGATGCCGGGTTTGAGGGCAACGCGAAGGCAAGCGGCGCATTGGCCGGACGCAACTCGGCAGGCGAGCGGGAATCGAACATGAATGCGCGCACATGATTCAGAGGTTGAAGCGGAGATACCGATGAACAGGCTGACTTTCCCCACCCGCGACGCCCTGCGTCGCCTGCCGTTCACCAGCGCCGACGTGGCGATCATCATCGGCGCGTTGGCGCTCATCGTTGTGGTCGCTTTTGTGGGCAGCACGGCGCTGGTGCCTTTTCAACCACCGGACGTGCTGCCCGAGCCGATCAGCTTGGAGATCGTCCACCTGCCGTATTACTTGGCGCGCAGCACCCTGCGCATGTTCATCGCATTGTTCTTCTCGCTGCTGTTCACCTTCACTTATGGCTACATAGCAGCGCACAGCCCGCGCGCCGAGCGCGTGCTTATCCCGTTGTTGGACGTCTTGCAAAGCGTGCCGGTGTTGGGCTTCCTGTCGGTGACCATCACTTTCTTCATTGCGCTGTTTCGCGGCAGCTTGCTCGGGTTGGAGGCGGCCTCGATCTTTGCCATCTTCACCAGCCAAGTGTGGAATATGACGTTTTCGTTCTACCACTCGCTGCGCACCGTCCCGCGCGAGCAGCAAGAGATGGCGCGCTTGTTCCGGCTGCCGCGCTGGCAATACTTCACCAAGGTCGAGACGCCGAACGCGATGATCGGCCTGACTTGGAACACGATGATGAGTTTCGGCGGTGGATGGTTCTTCGTCGCCGCCAGCGAAGCGATCAGCGTGCTCAACCAGGACTACCGCCTGCCCGGCATCGGCGCTTACGTGACCGAGGCGATTGACCAGCAGAATTTCGGCGCGCTGATCGCCGCCATCGTCGCTATGGCCGTCATGATCATCCTGGTGGATCAGCTCGTGTGGCGGCCGATCATCGCCTGGGCGCAGAAATTCCGCAACGAGCAGAGCGAAGCCAACGAGACGCCCACGTCGTGGGTGCTCGACTTGTGGCGTGCTGCGCGGCTGCCCTCGCTCATCGGTGAGGCGCTGCGCCCGGTGAACGAGTTCATTAATCGTGCCTTGAGCGGCATGCTCACGCCTGGAGCGGTGCGGGAGACGAAGCCGCGCACGCCAAGCCCGGCGTGGGTGGATTGGGCCTACAACGGGTCAATCGTCGCCCTGGTGATCGTTGGCGCCGCCGTGCTCATTCAGTTCATCGTGGGCCAGGTGGGTCTGTTGGAAGTCGGCCATGCCTTCGTGCTGGGCCTGATCACCATGCTGCGCGTGGCCGCGCTCACGGTGATCAGCACGTTGATCTGGACGCCGGTCGGCGTGGCCATCGGCTTCAACCCTAAGCTGGCGCGCATAATTCAGCCGGTCGCTCAGTTCATGTCGGCCTTCCCGGCTAACTTCCTCTTCCCGTTTGTGACGGTGGCGTTGATCACAACGGGCATCAGTTTGAACCTGGGCAGCGTGCTGCTGATGTCGCTCGGCGCGCAGTGGTACGTCCTGTTCAACATCATCGCCGGCGCCCAGACTATCCCCAGCGACCTGCGGGAGATGGCCACCAATATGGGCCTGCGCGGCTGGAAGTTGTGGCGTCGGTTGATCATCCCTGGCATCTTCTCGGCCTGGGTGACGGGCGGGATCACGGCCTCAGGCGGCGCTTGGAACGCCAGCATCGTTGCCGAGATGGTGTCGTGGGGGGATGTCACGCTGACCGCGAACGGTCTAGGAGCGTATATCGCGAATGCGACCGAGGTCGGCGATTGGCCTCGCATCGCGCTGGGCGTGGGCATGATGGCGCTGTTCGTCGTGCTGCTCAATCGGCTGTTCTGGCGACGGCTGTACGCCCTGGCCGAGAGCAAGTATGTCTTGTGAAACAAAAGGAGGATTGAAATGGCAACCGTAAACGCAGCAGAGGCGTCGGTCGTGACGCGCGATGATGCGCTGATCCGCGCAGTCAATGTTTGTAAGAACTTTGAACTGCCGGACGGCAACGGCATCTTTACCGTGCTTCAGGATATTAGCCTGGCCATCAGGGCCGGCGAGATCGTCGCCTTGCTTGGACGCAGCGGCAGCGGCAAGAGCACGCTGCTGCGCATCCTGGCCGGGCTGATTCCGGCATCGAGTGGCGACGTGTTCTCGTTGGGCCGGCGCATCACGGGTCCTAACCCCGATGTGACGATGGTGTTCCAATCGTTCGCCCTGTTGCCTTGGTTGACGGTGCAGCAGAACGTCGAACTAGGTCTGGAGGCCATCGGTGTGCCGGCCAAGGAGCGGCAAGCACGCGCCTTGAAGGCGATTGACATGGTCGGTCTGGACGGTTTTGAGCGCGCCTATCCCAAAGAGCTATCGGGAGGGATGCGCCAGCGCGTCGGCTTCGCGCGCGCGTTCGTCAAGCAGCCCAAAGTGTTGTTCATGGATGAGCCGTTCAGCGCGCTGGATGTGTTGACGGCCGAGAACTTGCGCGGCGAGATCAGTGACTTGTGGGAGCAGGGTCACTTCCCGGCGCAGAGCATGTTGATCGTAACCCATAACATCGAGGAAGCCGTTTACTTGGCCGACCGTGTGATCATCCTCGGTGCTAACCCAGGGCGCGTGCGCGGCGAAGTGGTCATTGATTTGCCTCGTCCGCGCGATCGCAGCAGCCGGCGCTACAAAGAGTTGGTGGACGGCATATACATTGCAATGACCAACCCCGACCGCGATGTGACCGCGGCCTTGGCCGGCGTGCCCCCACGCCGTGAGACGCCCTACCCGCCGCTGCCCCATGCCACGGTCGGTGGCATCAGCGGCTTGCTCGAACTGCTCTACGAACGGCCGGAGCTGCGCGACTTGCCGGAGATCTCCAGCACGTTACAACTGGCGACGGATGACCTGCTGCCGATCGTTGATGCCGCTGTAATGCTGGGCCTGGCTGAAGTGCGACAAGGCGACATCGCGCTCACCGACGCCGGCCGAGCGTTTGCCACGGCCGACATCCAGACCAGCAAAGAGATCTTTCGCACTCAGCTACTGGAGCGCGTGCCAACGGTGCGGATGATTTACACCACGCTCAAAGAGAAGCCGAACGGTTCGATGCGCGCCGGCTTCTTTTTGGACATCCTGGATGAGCACTTCCCGCGTGAGGAAGCGCAACATCAGTTCGAGACGGCCGTGGATTGGGGGCGCTACGCCGAGCTGTTTGAATACGATCGCGGCGAGGACCGCTTACTATTGCCGGTCGAGGTGAGCGAGCTGACGGAGTAGCCGTGTGCCTAGAGGCGGTGTGCCCTGCGCAGGCGAGGCCGGCAGATAAAATCGGCGCATGTCGAGCAAACGTTTTGCCCTGCGCGTCCCGCGGGTGGGCGAGCCGGCACCGGATTTCAAGGCGACCGATGTGGACGGCAACGTCGTTCGGTTGAGCCATCAGCGCAAGCCCGTCGCGTTGGTATTCCTGCGGCACTTGGCTTGACATTACTGAATGGTGCATCTGGTGCAGTTGCACCAGTCCCTCTACGAACGGCGGATTGCGGCGCCGGTGCTGGTGTTTTCGTTCGCCCCCGCCGAACGCCTCGCGCGCTGGGTCGGTTTGGCCTTGGATGTCGAGGTGCCGCGCGAATGGCGCGCCAACACTCGCCTAATCGCCGATCCTGCCCTGCGCATCTATCATGCTTATGGTCTGGGGCGCAACTCGCCGCTGCGGGTGTACGGCCCGCGTATTTTGTTGCACTATGGGCTGCGCTGGCTACGCGGACATGGCATTCCGAAGGCCGCCGAGGATCCGTTGCAGCGCGGCGGCGACTTCGTAGTGGATGCTGAAGGGCGAATTGCGCTCAGCCATGTTGGCGTGGATCAGGCAGACCGGCCGCCTGCAGAGCGGATTGTCGCTGCACTTATCGGCGAACGCTCTCTGAGTCTGGCGAGCGGCGAGTAGCGAGTTTGGCGAATAGCGAATGGCGAATGCGAATCCGGCCCTCAGGAAGCTGGGTTTCTCGGACGGCGATCGCGTGGTCATCATCCACGCCGACGACATCGGTTTGTCCCACGCAAGTTGCGCGGCCTTCGGCGATCTATGGCGCGCCGGGATCATCTCATCCGGCTCAGCGATGGTGCCGGCGCCGTGGTTTCCGAATGTAGCGGCCTACTGTCGTGCCCACCCGGAGGTGGATATGGGCGTGCATCTCACCTTGACCAGCGAGTGGGATGCCGTGCGCTGGGGACCGATTTCGACGCGCGATCCGGCATCGGGTCTTTTGGACGACGAGGGCTACTTCCCGCGCGCTACGTCTGTCGTGCAGCGGTCGAGCGATCCGCGATCCGTACAACGTGAGCTCATCGCGCAGGTGGAGCGCGCCATCGCATTCGGCATCAGCCCCACGCATGCCGATGCGCATATGGGAGCGGTCTTCCATCCTAAGCACATGCCGGCCTATGTACAAATCGCCCGCCAATTCAGGATTCCGGTTGTGATCCCTCGGCCGGACGAAGCGCGCCTGCGCCGATGGGGATTCGATGGCGAGGCGCTCACCTGGGCAGTGACGACGTTGCGCGCGCTAGAGGATGAGGGGATGCCTACGCTGGATAGCATCGTCGGGATGCCGCTCGACAAGCCGGAGAATCGTCTGGAGCAAGTGTTGGCGGCGCTCGATGAGCTACGCCCCGGCATCACGCATTTCATCATCCATCCCTCGCGCGACACGGCCGAGGCGCGCGCCATCAGCCCGGATCTGCCCAGCCGGATCGGCGACTATGAGACGTTCATGGACGAGCGCGTGCAGGCGCACATCCGGCGCAGCGGACTACAGGTGATCGGCTATCGCCAGTTGAAGGCGTTAATGTCCTAAGTGTGGTGACAGACGGCTCTCCACGAATCGTCTTTCGGTCATCCGCGCGTCTGACGCCCGGCATGCTCCACTTGCACCCAGACTTTAGATGCGAGCTCCGATCCAATCACGTGCTCATCATGAAAGTTGCCGTTGGCGACCCGCACGCGCAGCGGGCCGGAGAATGGCGCGCGCGACACTAGATGGATCGGGAACTGGGGTTTGATGTTCAGCGTGGACAAATAGCGCAGTAGGTCGCCGTCATGCGATGAGACGCGGCTGACGATGCCCTGTGCACCTTCGGCTAGCTCAGACAGACGCGTATCGTGTAGCGGCTCAATGTGGCCATCGCGCGATGGAATCGGGTCACCGTGCGGGCAGCGCGTCGGCCGGCCGAGCTGAACATACATTCGTTCGATCAGTTCGTCGTCGAGGTGATTGCTGGCCGATGCAGCCACCGGGTACACCTCGTCCCAGGTGTAGCCGAGCTTTTGTACCAGAAAGACCTCGAAGACGCGGCGCTTGCGAATGGCCTTGAGCGCAATGCGCTCGCCGGCTTCGCTGAGCACCAGGCCGCATGCCCCTTCGCGTCGCACCAACCCTTGACGCACCAGCCGCTGCGCCATGCGTGAAACGGCCGGCGGCGTCACCCCGAGCCGCGCGGCCAAAGCGCGCAACGACACCCGGCCGGATTCGCTTGCTTCGAGGTAGGTCTCGCTCAGAAAGTCCTGCACGACGGCGCTGGTTTTGCCCGCAGACTTGTTTGGCGCAGCTTTAGCCATGTCAACAATAGATTATTCCACAATCGCTATGCGGCTACTTATCGAGCGTTAATCCCGCCCCGATAGAATCCTTGTGTCTGATTGCTTGTTCGACAAGCATAACCAGCTTGCTATTCGCTTGAGCCAGAGGGAATCTACTATGAATGCAGGGGTGAATCAGCATTCCATTAAGCCAGTCTATGTTGCCGCTGCACTTGTGGGCGCACTGGTATTGACGGCATGTGCTCGACCAGGCGCGACCACCGACGCTGCTTCTCAGCGCGTCGCCGTCCTCGAAAGTGGCACTCTGACCGCTACCGTTAGCGCGACCGGCAACATTGAGCCCGAAGCCGAGGTGCGCTTGACCTTTCAGCAACCCGGCACCGTGGCCGAGATCTTCTTTGAGCAAAGTGACACGGTGAAGAAGGGTGACGTCATCGCCCGACTGGACACGACGGATTTAGAGCTGGCGCTGGCTCAAGCGCAGGCATCGCTTGATCAAGCCAAGAGCGCGTTGGCCCAGGCCGAGATGGCCGTCGAGAACGCGAAGGTGCAAGAGATCATCGCCATGGCGAACTACAGCCGCACCGTGTCGGGCGCACGACCGAGCGAGATCAACGCCGCCCGCGCCGCGCTGGCCGCCGCTCAGGCGAACTTGGACAAGCTGAAGGCTGGCCCTACGCCAGAGGATTTGGCTGCGGCCGAAGCGGCGCTGCGCAATGCCGAGGCGGCGCTGCGTCAGGCGCAGAGCGCATACGACATGGCTTACAAGCGCGATCCGGCCGGCATCGGCGCCAGCCCGGCTGCGCTCCAACTGGAGCAAGCGACCAACAACTACAACTCGGCCAAGGCGCAGTACGACAAGATCGCCGCGGGCGCGGACGCAGCTCAGATCAAGGCCGCCGAACAACAGGTGCTCTCCGCGCGGGCGAACTTGGACAGGCTGCTCACACCGGCGCGTCAGTT
The DNA here is from genome assembly GCA_025056965.1 of Thermoflexales bacterium. Taxonomy (GTDB): domain Bacteria; phylum Chloroflexota; class Anaerolineae; order J036; family Brachytrichaceae; genus JAAFGM01. Next base: position 8,123 of record JANWVF010000055.1, read on the forward strand.
TGACCTCGACCAAGCCGAAGCGCAGCTCCGCCAAGCGCGGCTACAAATGAAGAACGCCGAGATTCAAGTCGCCAGCGCAAAGAACCAGGTGCGGCTGGCCGAAATTCAGGTGAAACAGGCTCAGCGCCGGCTGGAGCAGGCGATGCTTAAGTCGCCGATTGACGGAGTGATTGCCGCATTGAACGTGAAGGTGGGCGAAGCGGTCGGCGCAGGCGGCCAGCCGGCTGTCGTTGTAGTGGATCTCTCCAGGTATCACATTGACATCACGGTGGACGAGATTGACATCGCCAAGGTGAAAGTCGGCCAGGAAGTGAACGTCACGCTGGATTCGTTGCCGGGCGTTGAGGTCAAGGGCAAAGTGGCGCGCATCTCGCCGACGTCGAAGCTGGTGAACGGCGTGGTGTCGTACGATGTGCGCGTGGAGGTTGAGAAGGCAGCGGACGTAGAACTGCGCAGCGGCATGACAGCCAACGCATCTATCGTGCTCGACCGCCGGGAGGGCGTGCTGTTGGCGCCGAACTGGGCCGTGCGCCGCGACCGCAACACCGGCAAGACCTTCCTGACGCTGCGGGTGAACGACCAGCAGGTGACGGAAGTGGAGGTAAAGACCGGCTTGCGCAACGATGCGTTCAGCGAGATTCTCTCCGGTGCGAAAGCCGGCGACGTCGTCGTGGCGCCCAGCGCTCCGAACCTGCTCGGCCAGTAAAGCTGGTTGAGCGGTTGAGAGCTGAAAACCATCGGCTGCGACAACTCGGATGGTGAACTATGGTGCGTACGATTGAAACGAATGGCATGCCGCGCGAGGCGCGGATGAACGGCCACTACAACAACGGCAAAGCCGCACTCACGCCCGTCATTGACGTGCAGGGCATCACCAAGGTCTACAAGATGGGCGAGGTCGAAGTGCACGCGCTGCGCGGTGTGGATTTGAAGATTTACCCGGGTGAACTGGTCGCCATCATGGGGCCTTCCGGCTCGGGCAAATCCACGCTGATGAACATCCTCGGCTGTCTCGATCAGCCTACATCTGGCAGCTACAAACTGGACGGCGTGGACGTAAGCAAGCTGAACGACAATCAGCTGGCCGAGATTCGCAACCGAAAGATCGGCTTCGTCTTTCAGTCGTTCAACCTCTTGCGGCGCACCTCGGCGATAGATAACGTGGAGCAGCCGCTCATCTACGCCGGCGTGCGACCTCGCGAGCGGCGCGAACGAGCCCGCGCGGCGCTGGAGTCGGTCGGTTTGGGCAACCGTTTGCACCATCATCCTAACGAGCTCTCCGGCGGACAGCAACAACGCGTAGCGATCGCGCGTGCGCTGGTGACGAACCCGGCCATCATCCTGGCCGACGAGCCGACCGGCAACCTGGACTCCAAGAGCGGCGCAGAGATCATGTGTATCTTTCAGCGCCTCAACATGGAGCGCGGCGACACGGTGATCTTCGTCACGCACGATCCGCGCATCGCCGCGCACACCCGACGCATCATTCGCATCTCCGACGGCCGCATTGTCGGCGATGAGCCGGTGGAAGACCCGATCATCGCTTGCAAGGATGAGCCGCTGCGCGAACGATGAACCTAGACATCTTCGAGGCGATCAAGCTAGCCCTGCGCATGCTGGGCGCGAACCGGCTGCGGGCCTTCCTGACCATGATCGGGATCAGCATTGGCATCGGGGCAGTGATCGCCCTGCTTGCCATTGGCACGGGCGTCCAGCAGTACATCAACAATCAATTCACCAGCGCAGGGACGAATTTGATCGGCATTGTGCCGGGACGCATTCAGCGCGGCCCGGGCGGCGGACAGAATCCCTTCGGCCAGTCGTCCTTCCTGACCATGGGCGACTATCGCGCGGTGGTGGCCGGCACGCCGAACATCGAGGCACACGCTGCCGATTTCACCTCGATCGGCAACTTCGCCTACGGCCCGCGCACGTCACAGGTGCAAGTGAGCGGCGTCACCCCCAGCTTCTCGCAGGTGCGCAATTGGCGCGTGGCGAGCGGCCGGTTCGTTGAAGAAGCCGACGTCGGTGGTCGGGCGCGCGTTGTCGTGCTCGGCCAGACGGTCGTCGAAGACCTCTTCCCTGACGAAGATCCGATCGGTAAACAGGTGAAGATCAACAACGTGCCGTTCCGCGTCATCGGCACGATGGAGTCGAAAGGGGCTTCCTTCCTCGGCGACCAAGACGCGATCGCGTTCATCCCGCTCAGCACGGCCCAAGAACGCCTCTTCCAGCGCCAAGCTCAAGCGCGCACGGGGGAGCGCATCGTATCCACCATCTATCTTCAAGCGACCAGCGACGACGCCCGACCGCAGATTCAGGCTATCGCGCGCGACATCCTGCGCGAGCGGCATCGTTTGGGGCCGGACGACCCCGACGACTTCTCGATCATCAGCCAAACCGAATTGCTGAACACGTTCGGCGCAGTGACGAGCGTGCTGACGCTATTCTTAGGCGCGATTGCAGCCATCTCGCTGCTGGTTGGCGGCATCGGCATCATGAACATCATGCTGGTGAGCGTGACCGAGCGCACCCGCGAGATCGGCCTGCGCAAAGCGATTGGAGCGACGCCATCCGCCATCCTCGGCCAGTTCCTCATCGAGGCTGTCGTGCTGTCGCTCATCGGCGGCCTGATCGGCATTCTGCTCGGCGTGGGGATTGCACTAGGGGTGACGCGCTTCGTGGAATTTGACGCGATCGTACGACCAGATGCCGTACTGCTGGCCGTGGGATTTTCGGTTGCCGTGGGCTTGTTCTTCGGCATTTATCCGGCTCGGCGGGCCAGCCGGCTGAATCCGATCGAAGCGCTCAGGTTTGAATAGGCGCAACGAACACAGGCAAGCGGGAGTTTCAAGCGGCATGTTCATCGAAAATTTGAAGGTTGCCCTGCGCGCCTTGGCGGCCAACAAGCTGCGCAGCGCGCTGACCACGCTCGGCATCATCATCGGCGTCACTTCGGTGATCGCACTGTTGGCGCTGGGCAACGGCGTGCAGGAGTTCATCAATCGCCAGTTTGAAGGGCAAGGGTCGAACTTGGTGTTCGTCTTCCCGGCGCGGGTCGAGATCGGCAGGGGTGCAAACCGCGCCGGCTTCCAGGCGTTCGCGCCCGGCGCGCGCACCGGGACGGCGCTCTCGCTCACCCAGGCTGACGCCGAGGCGCTGCGCGACAAATCCCGCGTGCCTGATGCCAAGATCGTCGCGCCGATTGTGAGTGGCACCGGGCGCGCCGTGGCCGGAGAAAACAAGCACGAGACCCGCGTTCGGGGCACGGTGCCGGAGTATCGCTTGTTCAACAACGCGAAGTTGCTCTATGGACGATACTTCACGCCGGAGGAGACCAGCGCCGGCTCGCGCGTGGTCGTGCTGGGTGACGTGCCCTACCGCAAGCTCTTCCCCAATGGCGGCGATCCAACCGGTCAGGACATTCGCATCAACGGTGTGCTATTTCGCGTGGTCGGCGTGCTGGCGCAGCGAGTGGGCGGCACAGAAGGCAGCGACGACGATGTAATCACGATGCCGATCACTACCGCGACCGAGCGCCTGTTCCCTCAGCGCAATGCCAAGGGCGAGCCGTTGGCCGGGATTATCATCATTCAAGCGGTGGACCAGTCGCGCATTGATGCCGTGATCCAACAAGCGACCGAGCTGCTGCGCGAACGACACGGGATTACCTTTCAAGACGAAGATGATTTCTCCATTGCCAGCCAGCGCGATTTGCTCAATACCATTGGCTCGGTCACCGGCGCGATCACCATCTTCTTAGCTGCCATCGCGGGCATTTCGTTGTTCGTGGGCGGCATTGGCATCATGAACATCATGCTGGTGAGCGTGACGGAGCGCACCCGCGAGATCGGCCTGCGCAAAGCCATCGGCGCGCGGCGCAGCGTGATCTTGACGCAGTTCCTGATCGAGTCTGTCGTCCTGTCGGTGCTGGGTGGCTTGGTCGGCATCGTCCTCGGCGTGGCGCTGGCGAATCTGGTGGCGTTGTTCTCGCAGGGTCAGTTCACGGCGCTGGTGACGGCCGACGCGGTCGCCTTGGCCGTTGGCTTCTCGGTGTTCGTCGGCATCCTGTTCGGCGTATATCCGGCCTGGCGCGCTGCGCAACTCAACCCGATTGAGGCGTTGCGCTACGAGTAGCCAACGGCATTCCTCTCTCACCGCCGCCTTTATCCGCACGGCGCGCCCTTGTGCGGGTGAGGCGTGGGCATCCTAGCCTCACGCCCAGACCTGGATGACCCACTTTTGCCCCCGGCAGCAGAAGCACCTGCGGTATTGCTCCTGAACCCAAGGGCTTCGCGCCCACGGTCTTTCAGACTCGCCGGGTGCATTCAGGGCTTACGCATCAGAGCGCTGCTCGCGATCAAGTTGTCGGCCAAACAGAGCGGGTAGGCGAAGGCACTGCCTGCGCCTACCCACGCCTTCGCTTTAGCCGCCTGGCCTGCACTGCGTACAACCTTGATGATGCGTAAGCCCTGCTCGTGCCCCAAGGCCGCGCTCCGAAAAGCACCCTCTCCCCGCCGTGCGGGGTGAGGCGCTCGTGCCCCAGGGCCGCGCGCCGCAGAGCACCCTCTCCCCGCCATGCGGGGTGAGGCGCTCGTGCCCCAAGGCCGCGCGCCGCAGAGCACCCTCTCCCCGCCGTGCGGGGAGAGGGCCGGGGTGAGGGGCCTCACGGCCTACGCGCGATCGGCACGTGCGCCAAATGTCCGGGCGGCGACCAGAAGCCGCCTTGCAGCGCATACGCCCCGCCGCTCATCTGCGGTTGGGCGTCGGCCTGGCCGACCGTCCCGCCCAGGCTATACGTCCCGCCTGTGCTGAACGTCGCCCCGCCGCCGTCCACCGTGTTCCAGGTCAGGTTGTAGCCGCCGCCGGTTTGGGCGGCCGCCAGACTCGCGCCCACCAGCAGGGCCGCCGCAATCACGAGGAAGAATCGGCTGCGTGTCATCGCGTCCCTCCTGCGGCCTGCCGCTCCAGCGCCGCCAAACGCGCTTCAAGTTCGGCAACGCGCGATTGCAGCGCCGCGATCTGCGCGTCCCGCTCCTGCTGCGCCGCCACATCGGCCGGCGAGACGTAGTGACCCGGCTGCACCAGCATCAACACCTTGCCGGGCGCATCCGCCGCCTCCATCGCATACCCGATGATCTTGCCGCTGCGCGTCGCCTTCATCGCTACCCCCGGCTGCGCGGCGCTGGTCAACGGATCGCCCACCGCGATCGGCCCGTTCTCCAGCGAGACCTTCACCGGCACCCGCCCGACCAGCGCCACCACCGTCTTGTTCGCCGTGATCAGCCGCGAATTGTCCCCCGCCAGATAGGTCTTGCCGTTGTCGAACACCAACCCCGGGTTGGTCGAAACCACGCCGACCAGCACGGCCTCATAAGCTTGCGACGCCTTGCGCACCGTCGGCGCGGACGCGCCCGGCACCAGCGCCACCACATCGCCGGGCTCGGTGGGTTCGAGGCTGGCGAAGGCTTCGGCCACGTCCATGTTGCAGGCGTTATCGAACGAGTCTCTGAAGCTGCCCAAACTCAGGCACTGGCCGCTGAAGCCGCCCGCGGCGGTAAGCTTGCCGGCGTTGTTGATCGTCACGCGATCGGCGCCGTTCCAGAAGCGGAGCGTGCCGCCTTGGGGGAAGATCACCCAGCGCGGATGCGACCCGCCGGCGCGGTCGTCCATGCTGATGCCGGAGTATGGCCCTACCGAGATGAACGGTTCGCCGCCCGGGGCTGAGGCGATGGCACCGCCGGCGACGACCTGCCCGTTGACGGTGAGCGTGTTGGTGAGCGTGGTGTTGGTGTTGACGCCGACGCCGCGCCCGGCGCGGATGAGGAACTGGTTGGGGGCGGTGGAGGTGAAATCGCTGTCCGTTGAGTCGGCGAAGATGAAGACGCCGTCGTGGGCATTGTTGGTGTTCTTGGCGCGCCGCCCGACCACGAAGCTGTAATCGCCCGCGGCGGTGTTGTGATGGCCCCCGCCGACGGTGGCGGCGTAGCCGCTGGCGGTGTTGTATGCGCCCCCGCCGACGGTGGCATCGGTGCCGCCGGCGGTGTTGTAATAGCCCCCGCCGACGGTGGCGGCTTTGCCGCTGGCGGTGTTGTAATAGCCCCCGCCGACGGTGGCTTGGCCGCTGGCGGTGGTGCCCCTACCCCCGCCGACGGTGGCGGCGTAGCCGCTGGCGGTGTTGCTATAGCCCCCGCCGACGGTGGCATAGTTGTCGCTAGCGCTGTTTTGAAATCCCCCGCCGACGGTGGCGGCGTAGCCGCTGGCGGTGTTGTAATAGCCCCCGCCGACGGTGGCATGCGTCGTGTTCATAACGTCACCATCGTCGTTGCCGGCCTGGTTGCCTTGCCCGCCGCCCACCGTGCCGTAGGCATCGGTCACGCGGTTAGAAGACCCACTGCTACCGCCGCCGCCGATCGTCGCGCCGATCACGTTCGCCGTCACGCTGTTGCCGTGAAAGCCGCCGATCAGGTTCGGGCTGGTGTTGTTCTGCTGCGTCCATAGCCCGGGCAGCGCCAGCGCGTGCGGCGCCGGCGTCAATGCTTGGCGCGGACTCAGCGCGGTGTAGCTCCCGCTGCCGGCCGGGCAGCGCACACCGATCGCCAGCCAGCGCGCCTGCCCGTTGAACGCCCCCGATCCAAAGTTCAAGTTCGGGACGGTGAAGTAGCCGGCACTCACGCCTATACCCGTGTGGGTCTGCGTGCTGCCGATCTGCGTCCCGCCGCTGGCGGCGTCCCATAGGCTGAACTGAAAGTCGCAGTTGCCGTTCACCGGCGCGCCGTTGTTGGTCAGCCGGCCTTGGTAGGTGAAGGCCGTGCCCATGTTGGTCAGGGTTGCCTCTGCGGCTTGCGGCTCGATTTGCGCGCGGCTGTTGCCGAGCGTCAGTGCCAGCGTCAGGCTCAGCGCCAGCGCCGCGGATGTCACGTAA
>JANWVF010000131.1 GCA_025056965.1 Thermoflexales bacterium
CGCACTTACCGTTAAGGGTCATCGCGGAGGGAGGATAATCCAACACGGGCCTACAACCTACTCATCTAATTTAGGTGCGTTCATCACACCGTCAGCAGTGTATACAGCTTCGCTTAGCATCGTATAAATTTACGCGGAAAAGCCAGGGGGAAACGCACGACGTAATTTAAGTCTACGAGTGCGCTGATCATTAGGGCATGACTCCTATCCGCACAAGCTTGAAAAGCTACCTGGACGAGCTAACCGACCCGCTCAGCCTGCGTTGGCGCCTGGGGTTGCCCCATGCGCGTGTGCCCAGTCGCTCCACCCTCCAGCACACACCGGCTCATCTGAACGTGGATGACCTGTTGCGTGCTAGGCAGACCTGGGTAGAAGAGGCACGCGCGATCTGGCCACACGCCCAAGCGCACCTCCAGCTCGCCACGCGATAGACGGCAAGGGGCGGCGCGGCAGTGCCGATCCGGCGACCGACACACCGGCACTCACCGTGCTCGGCGCGATGGTGCAGCAACTCGGCGTTGCGCTCATGCATCAACCGATAGCCGCAGGGACAAATGAGACCGGCAGCCTGCCAAGCTTGCTGGAGCGGCTGCTGTTGGCCGGGAGCGTAGTGACGCTAGACGCGGCGCACACTTCCCCTCGCTTTGCGTTTTCGTCTTTGGCGCCGTCTTAGTGCGCGATAGCGCGAGATGCAGCCCGCGCCACGCCAAACGTTTTCGGCGCGAAACACTGCTGCGCCTAGATTTCTCCGGCCGGCGGCACAATCTCGCCCTGGCTGCTCAGTAACCCTACGCCAAATTTCTCGGCGGCCTTGCGCGCGCTCAAGTCCGCCCTCATTCCGTAGACATACACCAGAAATGGTCCTTCCACCCCAACCCCGCGCAGTGCATCGCGAAAGCTCTCCGAGCGTATTCGGTTAGCCCAGGCCTCGACCGCCTGCCAGCCCAAACGCGCTTTGGCCTCTAGCACGGCCCATATGCGCCGCCCTTGCGGATCTTCCACCTGATGCGCCACGTCTATATCTCCATTTAGGCGCAGATACAGCGTCTCGGCCAGGATGCGATAGCCTTTCTCTTCCAACACCGCGCGCAGCACGGCAGCGGCTTCTTCTTCCACAGTTACCCCGATGATGTTCTCCAGGCGGGCGACCTGTGTGCTCGTGCGCTGCTGCATGACGGCCAGCTCTTCCACTCGCTGCTCGGTGCGCTGCTGCATGGCGGCCAGCTCTTCCACCCGCTGCTCGGTGCGCTGCTGCATGGCGGCCAGCTCTTCCACCCGCTGCTCGGTGCGCTGCTGCATGGCGGCCAGCTCTTCCACCCGCTGCTCGATGCGCCGTTGCTCAACGATTAGCTCCTGCTGCGAGGCGGCCAAATCGGCTAGCATCTTCTCGACCTGGCGAAAGCGTTCTTCAGTGCTGCGGGCGAATTGATCCACGGTGGCCGCCAAACTCTCCATCGTTTTTGGCAGCCGCAGAATGTCGTCTGTCAGCACCAGCCGCCGTATCTCGGCACGCCAGCTCGGATTCTGCTCGAGCAACTCGACAAGATCATGAAAGTCTGAGACGGTGAACGGCATAAGCACTACGCCCAGTGGGATTATAGAGTCAAAACCCTCTGCTGGCGCAGTGGGCCACTACCACGTTATGCAGCTCCCCCTGGAAAGGACACGCTCATCTGTTTCTTCTCGCAGGGCAGTGTGCAGGGAGCTGCTGGGGATTCGCTGCAGTGGGTACGATGGAGTCTGCCGTGCTGATTTGCGCGTCCCAACATCAGCGCGAGCGGGCTAGACTTTTCGGAACAGTTTACAGTGTCTTGCAACCATCACGGTTGAGGATGCGGCGGTGGATATTGGCACACGAATATCACACTCTAACTTGCCCATGCCGACGATACAGGTCTCGGCGCCGGCCACAGGGCCTACGCATCAGAGCACTGCTCGCGATCAAGTTGCCGGCCAAACAGATTGTTGTTGCGCTGACAGCAGGTAGGCAAAGGCAGTGCCTCCGCCTACCTGCCCCTCGCCTACCTTGCCTCGCCCGTCATGCGCGCCGATGTTCATGACGTAGCCACCCAGCAGCGGAAAGGCCTATGCCAACACCAGCGCCCCGTCGCGCGCGTCCACATGGACGGTGTCGCCCTCGCGGTAGCGGCCTTCCAGTATGGCCAGTGAGAGCGGGTCTTGTAGCTCATGCTGGATGGCGCGCTTGAGCGGACGGGCGCCGAAGGCCGGGTCGTAGCCCACCCGTGCCAGGTGGCGCTTCGCCGCCGGCGTTACCTCCAGCGCCAGCTTGCGGTCGGCCAGTAGCTTGCGCAGCCGGTTGAGCTGAATGTCCACGATCTGCTCGATGTGCCGCTCGTCCAGCGGGTGGAAAACGACAATCTCGTCAATGCGGTTCAGGAACTCTGGCCGGAAGAAGCGTTGCAGGCGACGCACGATCTCATCGCGGCTCATGAGCTCCAGATTTTCGCCGGCCAGCAGGTTGCTGGTCATGATCACCACCGTGTTACGGAAGTCCACGGTGCGGCCTTGGCCGTCGGTCAGCCGCCCGTCGTCCAGCAACTGAAGCAGCACGTTGAAGACCTCCGGGTGCGCCTTCTCGATCTCGTCGAACAGGACCACCGAGTAGGGGCGGCGGCGCACGGCCTCGGTAAGCTGGCCGCCTTCCTCGTAGCCCACATAGCCTGGCGGCGCGCCGATCAGCCGGCTGACGGTGTGCTTCTCTTGATACTCGCTCATGTCAATGCGCACCATCGCCCGCTCGTCGTCGAAGAGAAACTCGGCCAGCGCCTTAGCCGTCTCGGTCTTGCCCACGCCGGTCGGGCCGAGGAAGATAAACGAGCCGATCGGCCGGTTCGGATCCTGCAGGCCGGCGCGCGCTCGGCGCACGGCGTTGCTCACCGCCCGCAACCCGTCATCTTGGCCGACCACGCGCTCGCGCAGCCGCTCCTCCATCTTCACCAGCTTGTGCATTTCGCCCTCCAGCAGCTTGGTGACCGGGATGCCCGTCCAACGCGAGACGACGGCAGCCACCTCATCGGGGCCGACCTCCTCCTTGAGCAATGGGTTGCCTTTCTGTAGCTCGGCCAGGCGGGCCTGCGCCTGCTTCAGCTTCGCCTCTAACTCGCGCAGCCGACCGTAGCGCAGCTCGGCGGCCTTGGCCAGATCGGCGTCGCGCTCGGCCTGCTCGATCTGCAAGTTGGTCTGCTCGATTTGCTCACGGATGGCGCGCACCTCTTGGATGGCCGCCTTCTCTTGCTCCCACTGCGCGCGCAGGGCGTTGCTCTTCTCCTTCTCGCTGGCGATCTCGGCCTCGATCTTGGCCAAGCGCTCTTTGCTGGCGTCGTCGGTCTCCTTCTTCAGCGCCTCACGCTCGATCTCCAGCTGCAGGATTTTGCGGTCAATCTCGTCCAGCGCGGTGGGCTTGGAGTCAATCTCCATCTTCACCCGGCTAGCGGCCTCGTCAATCAGGTCAATGGCCTTGTCCGGCAACTGGCGATCGCTGATGTAGCGCGCGCTGAGCGTGGCCGCGGCGATCACCGCGGCGTCCTGGATGCGCACGCCGTGATGGATCTCGTAGCGCTCCTTCAGCCCGCGCAAGATGCTGATGGTGTCCTCGACGCTCGGCTCGTCCACGAACACCGGCTGGAAGCGCCGCTCTAGCGCGGCGTCCTTCTCGATGTGCTTGCGATACTCGTCCAGCGTGGTCGCGCCGATGCAGTGCAACTCGCCGCGCGCCAACATCGGCTTGAGCAAGTTGCCGGCGTCCATCGCGCCCTCGGCCTTGCCCGCGCCCACGACGGTGTGCAGCTCATCAATGAACAAGATGATCTTGCCGTTGGACGAGGTGACCTCCTTCAGCACTGCCTTCAGGCGTTCCTCGAACTCGCCGCGATACTTCGCCCCTGCGATCAGCGCGCCCATGTCCAGCGCGATGATGCGCTTATCTTTCAGGCCTTCCGGCACGTCGCGCCGCACGATGCGCTGCGCCAACCCCTCAGCGATGGCGGTCTTGCCCACGCCCGGCTCACCGATTAGCACCGGGTTGTTCTTAGTGCGCCGGCTGAGGATCTGGATCACCCGGCGAATCTCCTCATCGCGGCCGATCACCGGGTCGAGCTTGCCCTGCTGCGCGAGCTGGGTCAGGTCGCGCCCGTACTTCTCCAGCGCCTGATAGGTGGCCTCGGGATTCTGCGACGTGACGCGCTGGCTGCCGCGCACCTGCACCAGCGCCCGCAGGATCGAGTCGCGCGTGACGCCGTTAGCGTTCAGGATTTGCGTAGCGGCCGGCGTGCGGCCAGTGCGCACCGTCGTTGGATCGGCCAAGGCCAGCAAGAGATGTTCAGTGCTCACGAAGTCATCGCGCATTTGCTTGGCCTCGGCCTCGGCGCGGTCGGCCAATAAGCTCACCTCGCGGGAAAGGCGCACTTCGCCCACGGCGCCGCCCACCTTCGGCTTATTGCGAATCTCACGCTCGACCAAGTCGGCGATGCGCGTCGGGTTAGCCCCGGCCGCCTGGATGATGGGCGGGACGATGCCACCGTCTTGCTGCAACAGAGCCAGCAACAGATGCTCCGGCTCGATGTTCTGCTGGCCGTGCTCTTGGGCCAGCGACTGCGCGCCGAGCAGCGCTTCTTGCGCCTTCTCGGTGTAACGATTCAGGTTCATAGTGCCTTCCCCTTAACCAAGCGGCAGGCGCGATCGCGCTTGCCGGTGACGATTCAATCTTGAAATTACTGTTGCCATCATAAACCGCAGCGTCAGAGCGACGTTGGAGCGCTGCTAGCGCTTTGTTTGCGCGTCGCACAGCGCGCCTTACAATGGTCAAATGCCAAATCAGCGGAAGCAAGACATGCGCATCCATTGGGTATCCCTCGTCCGGCTGACCTGCCTGGCGGCGTTGCTTGTGACCGGCTGCGCAGCAGGCGGCGCACGCCTGCCGAACGAGACGACCAGCAGGATTCTGACGGCAGTGGCGACGCGCGCTACACCAACCCAGACGGCAACGCCCTCGAGCCTCACGACCTCCGAGCCAGCGCCCTCACCAGCGACGCCGGCCGCTTCGCCGACGCCGCCTGAGCCAACAGCGACACCGCAGCCGCCGCTGGTTTTTGCGCGCTGCATCATGCGCGCCGAGTTATCCATGCGCCGGCTGCCGGGCGAGGCCGCCGAGGTCACCGCGCCATTGCAACCGCGCGACATCGTCACCGCTTACGGTCGGACGACGGACGGACAGTGGATCCTCGCCTGGAACCGAGAGATCACCTTCGGTTGGATTCCCTCGAGCGGACTGGGCTGCAGCGCGCCATTCGAGGATTTGCGCCCCACCGAGCCGGACGTTCTGCTCACTCCCAGCCCGACGGCTACGCCGTCCGAGCCGATGGCCGGAGCAGGCACGGGGACGCCAACCAGCGATGCCGTCGCCGGGACAGAGACGCCCACGCCGACCGCAGCACGGACGCCCGAGCCGACGGCGACTGCGACACCGGAGGCGCTTCCTACCGCGACCGGGACGAGCGCGCCCATTCCAACCGAGACGGCGACCGCGACGCTACCCGCCCTCACTCCCGAGGTGACCGCGACGGCGACGGTCACGCCGACGCCTGAGCCGGTGACGCCAACCGCGACCATCGAGGCAACCGAGCTGCCGACTCAATCGCTGGCATGCGTCGTCTCAATCACGCAGGCGTTGAACCTGCGCGCCGGCCCCGATCGCGCCAGCCGATGGCTCGGCCAATTGCGCCCCGGCGCGCGCTTCTCCGCCACCGGCCGCAACGCCGACGCCACCTGGCTGTATGGTGCTACCGCGCGCGGCGATCTAGCCTGGGTGATCGCTTCTGCCCTGCGGTGCGACGGCGACCCGAACAGCCTGCCGGTGGTGAACAGCAGCTAACGATCCTGTGACAAGGCCAAGTACATGCGCGCCTCGAAGATCAGGCCGAATGGGATGGTGAACGCGCCGATCAGCGCCGCGCCGATGGCATAGGCCGAGATGTTGACCGGATACGGCCAGTAGGCGCGCACCTCATTCACCACGAGCGGGATCACGACGCCCTGGTGCAGGGCGATGGGCAGCGTCAGAGCGGCGACGGACAAGGCCACCAGAGCCAGGCGGACGCCCCATCGCCACGCGGCGACGCGCCAGAAATGGCTCAGGCTCAGGCGCAGCGTCGGCGTCAGCCACCTTAGTGGGCCGCTCGGCGGCGCACGCATGATGTGCGCGGCGCGCATGCACAGCAGCGTCTCGGTTGCGAAGGCCAGCAACGCGCCGGCAAGGCCGGCCAGGAGTAGCAGGGGGGACGGGCGCGCCACTGCAGGTGGGTAGAGCATCCCTCCTAACGAGCTGCCGCCTTGGCGTGCAAGATAGTAGCGCGTCGCCGAGTACAGCTCCGTGAAAGGCGATCCCGGATCGGGCGGCAACTGCGCGATGGCCCGCACCACGACGATGTTGAGGATGCTGTTCGCGTCGCGACGCACCCAGCGGTAGTTCGAGAGGTCCAAGCGCATCTCGCGCAGCATCCATGTGATGCCGACTAGGCTGACCGTGATGAGGGCGCCGTACAACAGGCTGGCGGCCAGCAGCGGTTGCCAGCGGCGCAAGGCCGCGCCGAGCGCCGCCCACAAGATCGCCCGGGCGCGCTGCGGCGCATCGGCGAGCGTTGACGCATGCAGCGCGATCCAGGTGATCGCGCCGCGGCCCACGAGGAAGGTCAACGCGCCGATCGCGGCCTGGATCTGCATCTGCAGGTAGAACGTGCGGGCAGCCAGCGCGAAGTAGCTGCTCTGCGCAGCCGCCATGCCGTGCAACATCAGCGCGGCATAGACCAGCGCGCCCACGATGCCAACGCTGGCAAAGCACACCAGGCCGCACGCGAGGATGGGCAGGGGGTGGCGCACAAAGACGGCCAAGGTGGACTGAAGCACTGCGCCGAAGGTAACGCTGGGAGCAGTGCGCTCGGCGGCGGCGCGTTCACCAGACAGCGGGAGCGCGCTGGGAATGACCTGCTGCATGCGCCTATTATCGTCTGTGTAAACAATCGCTCGCCGTAATGAATAATCCCCTTTTGTGCTGCGTAAGCCTCAAGAGTAACTACAGCGCCAGGGCTTACGCATCATCAAGGTTGTACGCAGTGCAGGCCAGGCGGCTAAAGCGAAGGCGTGGGTAGGCGAAGGCAGTGCCTTCGCCTACCCGCTCCGTTTGGCCGACAACTTGATCGCGAGCAGCGCTCTGATGCGTAAGCCCTG
>JANWVF010000089.1 GCA_025056965.1 Thermoflexales bacterium
CGCCACAGTCGCACCCCGCGCACGATGCTTGCCAGCAAGCCGAACATCAGCCCCTCAAAACGCGACAGAGCCAGGAGCGCAAAGAGCGGGCCTGAGAGCCAGCCGCGCCCGGCCTCCTCTTCGCGCGCGAACGCGAGTGCCGAGGCAGCGAACAAGCAGGCGAATAGCATTGTTTCTAAGCCTGCGACGGCCCATACTCCGAAGGGAGCGGAGGCGGCGAGCAGGATGCTGGCGCCGACGCCGCGCCAGCCGTTGCCGACCAGAGCGGCGGTCAGCAGAAGCGTGACCACGCCCAGAAGCACGCCGAGCGCCTTTGACGCCAGCACGAGGTCAACGCCGAGGGCGTGGAACGGCGCAAGCAACACGACCCACAGGAAGTTCGAATACCCCTCTACGCGCTCGCCGATGTTGAACACCAGGCCGTTGCCGGCCACCCACTGCTTCACGTAACGAAAGGTGATGAAGGCGTCGTCTACTGTGAAATCATGGAAGAGCGCGATCTGTAAGCCGAACAGCGCAAAGCAAATCAACCAGGCCAAGGCTAGTCCAAGCTTGGAGGGAATGCGCGAGCGGAATGTCATCATGCTTTGAACTTGCTTAATTAAGCCCTGCTGCATCATCATAGCATAGAGGGGAGTGAAAAAAATAGAGTAAATAAATGCAAAGTTGCCGACGAATCGGTAGTCATAGCGGCCGCCGCCATCCTCCAGCCGACGACGATGACGTCGTCAAGCCCGACGAGATGTTTGCGTTTGTGGGAAGACTGCGTCTACTCCGTCAGGCGGGTCGAGCGCCGGATGCGCTGCGTGATGAGCCGGCAGGTAGCCCATCCTGCGATGAAGCGGCGTTGCAGGCCGTGGTGAATCAGGCCCTGCGGGCATTTCCAGTATTGCAGGGACGGCTTTAGCGAGTATGCAGCTTTGAACTGCCGTGGCAGGTGGCATCGGGTTGCGTCGGGCAAGTCGCAGACCTACGTTGAGGCGAGGTATGCTGAGTTCAGGTGCGATCCGGCGCGCCAGCACGACGGACGCGGTGCTTCCTCGCGCTGTGCAGTGTGTTGGATTAGGCACTCCTAGGTTCTCTACTCACGGTATACTTGCGCCCGTTCAATTAACGGTGCGCCGATTGGCACCATCAACCGCGGAGGAAATTTCTAGATGACTCGGTCGGATTCGACTTCGACTTTCAGCCTGGAAGACATCGCTGCGTCGCTTAGGGCGCAGATTGAAAACTTCACCCCCACCCTCCAAGCCGTAGATGTCGGCACCGTGAAGGAAGTCGGTGACGGTATCGCGCGCTGCTCAGGTCTGACGAACGTGCAGGCGCAGGAGCTGGTGGAATTCACCAAGAACGGCACGTTGGGCCTAGCTTTCAACTTGGAGCCTGATGAGGTCGGCGTGATCATCTTGGGCGATTACACCGACATCGAGGAAGGCGACACCGTGCGCTCCACCGGCCGCGTCATCTCCGTGCCGGTCGGCGATGCGCTGATCGGCCGCGTGGTGGACCCGCTGGGCCGCCCGCTGGACGGCAAAGGCCCGATCAGCACCAACAAGTTCCGTCCGCTGGAGCGCATCGCGCCGGGCGTGATCAAGCGCGCAAATGTGGACACGCCGTTGCAAACCGGCATCAAGGCGATTGACGCGCTTATCCCGATCGGGCGCGGCCAGCGTGAGCTGATCATCGGCGACCGCAGCACCGGCAAGACGGCCGTTTGTATTGACACGATCATCAACCAGAAAGGCAAAGGCGTCGTGTGCATCTACGTTGCCATCGGCCAGAAGCTGGCGCAGGTGGCGCGCGTGGTCAGCACGCTGGAGCAGTTCGGCGCGATGGACTACACCATCGTCGTCGTTGCCTCGGCTGCCGACTCGGCTACGCTGCAATACATCGCGCCCTACGCCGGCTGCGCCATGGGCGAGGAGATTATGGAAAACGGCGTGACCATCGGCGGACAGTTCATCAACGATGCGCTGTGCGTGTACGACGATTTGACCAAGCACGCCTACGCCTATCGTCAGGTGTCGCTGCTGCTGCGCCGTCCGCCGGCTCGCGAGGCTTACCCGGGCGACATCTTCTACCTGCACTCGCGTCTGCTGGAGCGCGCAGCGCGCCTGGCCTATCAATGGGTGATCCGCGAGGCCGACGACAGCGATGAATGGGGCGACGGCCACAGCGTCAACGGCAAGATCTACGACGGCGCCATTGGCGAGGAGACGGCCAAGCATGACATGAAGGCGCTGGCCGCTGAAACCGGCAAGAAATACAAGCTGGTGAAGAACCCGCGCACCGGCGGCTCGCTCACCGCATTGCCGATCATCGAGACGCAGCTCGGCGACGTGTCGGCCTACATCCCTACCAATGTGATCTCGATCACTGATGGCCAGCTCTTCTTGGAGACCGACCTATTCAACGCCGGCATTCGCCCGGCCATCAACGTCGGCATCAGCGTCAGCCGAGTCGGCGGCGACGCGCAAACCCGCGCAATGAAGCAGGTGGCCAGCCGTCTCAAGCTCGACCTGGCGCAGTTCCGCGAGCTTCAGGCGTTTGCCACCTTCGGCAGCGACGTGGATAAGACCACGCTGCAACTGTTGGAGCGCGGCCGCCGCATGACCGAGCTGCTCAAGCAGAAGCAATATGATCCCCGCCCGCTTTGGGCGCAGGTGGTAGCCATCTTCGCCGGCACTAACGGCTATCTCGACAAAATCCCGGTGAACCGCATCCAGGACTGGGAGCAACAATTCATCAAGTACATCGAGATGAGCTACCCCGACTTGGTGAACGCCATCATGACCGAGAAGCGCATCAGCGATGAGAACATCGCCAAGCTGCGCAGCGCGATCGAGCTGTTCAACCGCACCTTCAGCTAGAGCTCAATCAAAGCTCCGACTAAGCTCCGAACCGACGGCCGCATACACAAACAATGGCTACAGCACGAGAAATTAAGCGGCGCATCCGCAGCGTCAAGAATGTTCGGCAGATCACCAAGGCGCTGGAGAGCGTGGCAGCCGGTCGCGTGCGGCGCGCGCAGCAGATGGTTGAGGCGACGCGCCCCTATTCGCAGCGCGCGCGCGACTTGCTGGCCAGCGTTGCGTCGCTCGCCGGCGGCGAGACTCGCCACCCGCTGCTCACCCAGCGCGAGCAGGTCAACAGCGCGGTCGTCATCCTGATCTCCGGCGACCGCGGCTTGGCCGGCGCGTTCAACAGTAACGTCTCGCGCACCGCGTTCAACTTCGCGCGCGACTATGGCAAGCCGGTGCGCTACATCACCATCGGTAAGAAGGGGCGCGACTTCATCTATCGCCGCGGCGGCAAAATTGCCGCCGACTTCTCCGGCATGCCGGCGCGCCCGACGCTGCTCGATACGACGCCGGCGACGCGCGCCGCGATTGACGACTTCCTCAGCGGCGCCGCCGATGAGGTGTATCTCATCTACACCGAGTTCATAAGCCCGACGCAGCAGAAGCCGGTGATCAAGCGTCTCCTGCCGCTGGCGCCCGAGGCAATTGCCCCGGACAAGGCGCACGCCGGTCCGCGCCCGGCCTACGAGTTCGAGCCGGGGCCGGCCGAAATCCTCAACACGCTTCTTCCTCGCCTGACCGAGATGCAGGTATATCAGGCGGTGCTCGAATCGCTGGCCAGCTTCTACACGGCGCAGCGCATCGCCATGCGCAACGCTACCGACAACGCTTCGGATCTGATCTTGGCCTACACGTTGAACTACAACAAGGCGCGCCAGGCAGGCATCACCAACGAGCTGCTTGACATCGCCGGCGGCGCCGAGGCGCTGCGCCAGGCCATGGAAGCGGCCAGGGCTGAAGCTGCTATGTCAGGGTAGCGCAACGTCGGCGCCGATTGTCCCTAGACCTTTAGGTCGGCTGAAAGTCACAGTGCGCTACTCCCCGCTGCTGCGGGAGTTCGGCCTCACCAGTTAGTCGCGCGGGCGTGTGGGCGAAGGTGGTGCCTTTTCGCCCACAATTTTTATGTCTCTGCTCGCCGACGCTCCCTCATGCGCCGGTCGCGGCGTTTCGTTTATGATGCAAGCCTACCGGTTGCATTACCGATGAACCTTGCGCAGACTCAGTCTACGCCTACGCCCGTCCAACCGGCCAAAGGTGCGCTCGCCGCGATGCGCATCGCGCGATATATCCCGCTTGCTGCCGCGCTGGTCATCTTTCTGGTCTTTTCGCTCCACCAACTGCATCTGCCGGGTTTCTACTACGACGAAGCCCTCGATCTAGCGCCTATGCTGGACGTGATGAGCGGTCGGCCGCCGGAGCTGCTGCGCGGCATCGGCGTCGGCCGCTTCCCGGTCATGTTGCTGGACTACATGGGTAGCCTGGGCGGTTATCTGACGCTGCCCTTCATGGGGCTGTTTGGGCCGGGTTACGTGGCGGCGCGCGCTCAGCCCATCTTCTTCTCTTGCGTCACGATCGTGCTGGCCTGGCTGCTAGCGCGCCGATGGTTTGGCTACGGCGTCGCCGGCGTCGCCGTGCTGCTGCTGGCGGTCAACCCGTCGTTCATCTGGTTCAGCCGGCAGGGCATCAGCGTGACGAGCGTGATGACCGTGTTCTCGATCGGCGCGCTGCTGCTGCTCGACGAGGTCATCCGCATCGAGAGCGGAGAATCGGCCGACGTAACGCACGCGACTCGGGTGCGAGGCCGGGTCCTAGCGTTGATCGCCGGTGTGTTGATCGGCTTGGGGTTGTGGGCCAAGCTGCTGTTTCTGCGCTGGATGATCGTGTTGGTCATCATCGGCGCGCTGTTCCTGCTCACGCGCAGCCGCGCCGCCCGGCGCATCCAGGGGCAGCGGGAACACCTGATTGCGCTGGCGCCGGCGCTGCTATGCGTTGTGATCGGCATAACGATCGGCGCCTCGCCGCTGATCTACTACAACCTGGTCGGCCTGTTGCGCGACGGCCAAGCGTGGACGATCACGCTCCTGCTCGATTCGCTCACCCGCCCAACGCAGCAGTTCGGCGTAAATAACCTGGATTTCTTCCACAACATCCGGAAGGCCGTGGACGACGCGCGTGTGTTCGTGGACGGCAGCTATTTCTGGTACAACGGCATCCCGTTCAGCAACGTCTATGCCGTGCCGACGCTGATCGGTAGCGCGATCGTCGGCGGGGGGATGGCCATCATTCGCGGGCGCGGGTTGGGCGATTTGCAACCGGCGCAGCAGGGCAAGCGCGATGAGGCGCGCCGATTCTTTGCGATCCTGGCGGGCATCGCCACGCTCGTCGTGCTGGGCGCGTTTACGGTCTCCGGTTTGTGGTCCACTCACCAGTTCATCATGCTGCCCCTGCCGCAGTTAGTGGTGGCCTGCACGGCGGTATGGCTGGCAGAGTCCATCACGAACCGCGCGATCGGGCGAGGCGCAACCGAGTCGGGGGAGCGCTATCCTCTCCGCACCTTGGCGTCGCTGGCGCTGGTCGCCCTGCTCCTCGGGCTGCCCTTCAGCCGCGATATATGGGTGAACGAGCAGCATCACGCTACGTTGGCGCGCACCGGTGGATCGGGGCGCTTCTCCGATGCGATCTACAAGCTGGCTGATTGGCTAGACGCCAACGGCGTGCATCAGCCGGTCGCCTTGGATTGGGGCATCGAGAAGAACCTGCGCGTGCTGACGGCGGATCGTGTGCGGCCGGTGGAGATCTTCGGCTTCTCCGAGCAGGCTGATGAGGGCTTCCGTCGGCGCGCAGCCGAGATGCTACAGGATCCCAGTCGGCGCTACATTGTGCTTTGGGAGCGATTTGCCGTTTATAATCGCCGACAAGACTTCACCGAAATCGCGAATCGGATGGGCCGGCAGGTCGTTGAAACCTTCATCGCGCATGAGAAGAGTGGCCTGCCTGTGTACGTCGTGCTAGAGGCCAGGTAACGAGAAGCGATCGAAACACTAAGCGGAGCAGAAAGCATGTCGAAACAGAATGGAAGCGGCAACGGAACGGTCATCGGCAAAGTAATTGCCATTCGTGGCGGCGTGGTGGACGTCAAGTTCCCGCCGGAGCATCTTCCTGAGATCTACGATGCCCTGGAGATCGAGCGCCCCCAAGGCCGACTGGTCTTGGAAGTGCAGCAGCATTTGGGCGATGACGTGGTGCGCACCGTAGCGATGGACACGACCGACGGCCTGCGCCGCGGCGAGACAGTACGCGCGCTCGGTGGGCCGATCAGCGTGCCCGTCGGCCCGGCTACGCTGGGGCGCATCTTCAACGTGCTGGGCGACCCAATTGATGGCCGACCCGCACCCCAGACGGAGTTGAGATATCCAATCCATCGCCCGCCGCCTTCGTTCGAGGAGCAGAAGGGCTCGGTCGAGATGCTCGAGACCGGCATCAAGGTCATTGACCTGATCGCGCCCTTCACGAAGGGCGGCAAGACGGGCATCTTCGGCGGCGCCGGCGTGGGCAAGACGGTGACGATCCAAGAGCTGATCAACTCCATCGCCAAGTTCCACAACGGCTACTCGGTGTTCGCCGGCGTGGGCGAGCGCACCCGCGAGGGCACACAGCTCTACAAGGAAATGAACGAGGCCGGCGTGATTGACTCGCTGGTGATGGTCTTCGGCCAGATGAACGAGCCGGCCGGCGTGCGATTGCGCGTGGCCCTCACCGGCCTAACCATGGCCGAGTACTTCCGCGACGAGGGGCGCGATGTGCTACTGTTCATTGACAACATCTTCCGCTTCGTGATGAGCGGTTCGGAAGTTTCGGCGCTGCTCGGTCGCATGCCCTCGGCCGTAGGTTACCAGCCGACCTTGGCGACCGAGATGGGCCAGTTGCAGGAGCGCATCACCTCGACCAAGCGCGGTTCGATTACCTCGATGCAAGCGGTCTACGTGCCCGCCGATGACTACTCCGACCCGGCGCCGGTGGCGACCTTCGCCCACCTCGATGCCACGGTCAACTTGGAGCGCTCTATCGCCGAGAAGGGCATCTTCCCGGCCGTAGATCCGTTGGCCAGCACCAGCCGCATCCTCGACCCCAACATCGTTGGGCCGGATCACTATCGCGTGGCGCGCGAAGTGCAGCGCACGCTGCAGCGTTACAAGGACTTGCAAGACATTATCGCCATCCTCGGCGTAGACGAGCTGAGCGAAGACGATAAGATCCTCGTCTCGCGCGCGCGCAAGATCGAGCGCTTCTTCAGCCAGCCCATGTTCGTGGCCAAGGCCTTCACCGGCCGCGATGGCCGCTACGTCAAGATCAAGGACACCGTAGACGGCTTCGACCGCATCCTCAAGGGCGAGTTGGACGAAGTGCCCGAGAGCTTCTTCCTGATGAAGGGCAAGATTGACGAGGTCTGGGAGGAGTACGAGAAGGCCCGCGCCGAGCAGAAATGAGCAACCGGTTCGCAGGGCATAGGCATTCTGCCGATATGCCCGGCTCTCGATCTACCTATGCCGTTGCATCTTGAGATCGTCACCAGCGAACGCACCGTATTCAGCGGGGATGTAGACATGGTCACGGTTCCCGGCGCCGGCGGCGTGATGGGGGTGTTGCCCCATCATGCGCCGGTGCTTTCTACGCTGAAGCCAGGGGAACTGCGGATCAAGATCGGCGACGAAGTGCAGGAATTCGCCATCGGCGGCGGCTTCGTGGATATTCACGACAACCGCGTGATCATCTTGGCCGACAGCGCCGAGCGCGCCGATGAGATTGACATCGCGCGAGCCGAAGCGGCCCGTGCGCGCGCAGAGGAACTGCTGAAGAATCCACCGCCGAACAAGGAAGACCTGTTCAAACTTGAGATGGCGCTGCGCCGGAGCACGGTGCGCTTGAACGTGGCCGCGCGCCGCCGCAGCCATCGCGGCGAGTCGCACAATTGAGGCGCGCATCATACCCCCGGTGGACAGTCCGGGAGCGCTGGCCGCACAATCGTTGATCGCTAAAGCGTTATGGGCATTCTGCGGGCAGAGATCGGCATAGATCTAGGCACCGTCAACGTCCTGGTATACGTGCGAGGCAAGGGCATCGTCATTCAAGAGCCTGCCGTCGTAGCTATTCTCTCGCGCGAGGAGACCGTTGTGGAAGTCGGTGAAGAGGCGCGCCAGATGTATGGCCGCACGCCGGATGAGATCGAAGTTGCCCGACCGCTGCGCGACGGCGTGATCGCTGATTACCAAGTGACCCAGCGAATGCTCCAGCACTTCGTCAACAAGGCCAAGGGCTTTAGCCTGCTGCCACCGCGCGTGGTCATCGGTGTGCCCTACGGGGTGACCAGCGTTGAACGTCGCGCGGTGCGCGAGGCAGCCATTGGCGCCGGCGCCGGCGAGGTCTATTCGATTCGCGAACCGCTGGCCGCCGCATACGGCGCCGGCCTGCCCGTGGACACCGCCACCGGCAACCTAGTCGTGGACATCGGCGGCGGCACTGCCGAGGCGGCTGTGGTCTCGATGAACGGCATCGTCGTCGCCAACTCTGTGCGCGTCGGCGGTCTCAAGCTAGATGCCGCCATCCAGAACTTCATCCGCCGCAAGTACAACCTGGCCATCGGCGAGCCGACTGCCGAAGAGATCAAGATCAACATCGGCAGCGCACTCCCCTTGGAGGAAGAGATGTACATGCAGGTGCAAGGCCGCGACCAGGTGACTGGCTTGCCGCGCACCATTGAGGTCTCTACTAATGAGATTGTCGAGGCACTGCAAGAGCCCCTAGCTCAAATCTCTGCGTGTGTGAAGTCGGTCCTGGAACGCACGCCGCCTGAACTGGCAGCCGACATCATTGATCGCGGCATGGCGCTGACCGGCGGCACGGCGCTGCTGCACAAGCTAGATGAGTACCTCACCCGTGAGACCGGCATCCCCGCCTACGTCGCCGATGCGCCGATGGCTTGTGTGGCGCTCGGCACCGGCCGTGCCCTCGAAAACATCGAGGTGCTCAAGCGCACGGAGTTCGTCAACTAAGTGCGCATCCCTGCCCCGCATCCCGAAACGCCTCTGGTCTTGGCCTCGGCCTCGCCTCGTCGGCGAGAGCTGCTGGCCCGGCTGGGTGTGAAGTTTCAAGTCTGCCCGGCTAACGTAGACGAGTCGCCCCTGCCGGATGAAACTCCCCTGCAGACACAGCACCGCATCACGCGCGAGAAGGCCCGCGCCGCGCAGCAGCGGTTGGCCGTTGGCGGTTGCGCTGCTCAGGGTAGCCCTTCGCCGACGGCCGATCCAATCATCATCGCCTGCGACACGACCGTGCTGCTGGACGGCGAAATGTTGAACAAGCCGGCCGACGCCGACGAGGCGCGCAGGATGCTCTACAGCTTGCGCGGGCGCGCGCACGAGGTGCAATCGGCCATCGTCGTGCGCCAAGGAGAGCACGAGTGCGTGGACGTCGTCTCGTCACAGGTCGAGATGCGCGACTACGGCGACGACGAGATCGAGGCCTACATTGCGACCGGCGACCCGTTTGACAAAGCTGGCGGGTATGCCGCGCAGCATCCATCCTTCCAGCCCATCGCACAGATTCGCGGTTGCCCGCTCAACGTCGTCGGCCTTGCCCTGTGCCACCTGCGCGCCCTGCTGCCGCAGCTGCCTGACCCATCGGCGGTGTGCGCGGCGTTTACCGGCGCGCCTTGCCCGAGCGTGCTGGACGACCCTCATCACACCGTCGCGCGGCTGAAAGCGCCATCCGGCTCAACTTCGGTATAATCCGCCCGCTTAATTCCGGGATTATTGCCAAGGGTGGGCATCTGCCGCACGCCCTCGGTGAGGTTTGAACGACTGAGATAAAGAGGCAAGAGGAGTAGTGACGAGATGCCAAAGCGAACGTATCAACCGAAGAAGCGCCGCCGCGTGCGCGTGCACGGCTTTCGGGCGCGCATGGCCACCAGAAGCGGACGTAAAGTGCTCGCCGCGCGTCGTGCGAAGGGGCGCAAAGTGCTGACTGTATCGGCCAACAATCACGTTAAAAAGGTCAACTGGAACGCCGTGTATTCCCCGGCGAAGAGCAAGCGCGGCACCGAGGGCAGCAAGAAGAAGTAGGAGTTGGAGCGGCTGGCGAAGAAGGAGGATTTTGAGCGAGTGCGTCGCGAGGGCGCGCGGTGGCGCGGCAAATATTGTGTGCTGAGCGCGGCGCGCCGGCCGGCCAAAACAGACGAACCCGCGACGCCGCAGACTCGGGTCGGCTATATCGCTGGCCGATCGCTGGGCAAAGCGGTGAAGCGCAATCGCGCGCGGCGGCTGTTGCGTGAGGCGCTGCGCCACCTATCGGCTTCAATCGCCCCGGGCTGGGACATCGTGCTGATCGCGCAGCCTACCATTGTCACCGAGTCGGCGCGCATGCAGCAGGTGCAGGAGGACTTGTTGTGTCTGCTGAGCAAAGCCCATCTCATGACGCCGACGGCGCCTACCGCGAAGTGACGCTGGCGGGCTACTCTCGGCGTGCCCGGGCAAAGCAAGCCCTACTTGACCGGCTGATGATCGGCGCGATTCGCTTCTACCAAGTAGTCATCTCGCCGGGGCTGCCGCCGGCTTGCCGCTTCTACCCCTCGTGCAGCGAATACACGCTGCAAGCCATCGCTAAATACGGGGCACTGAAAGGGCTGTGGCTCGGTATTAAGCGCATCGCGCGCTGCCATCCCTTCCACCCAGGCGGATACGACCCGGTGCCTTAGCTAGAACATGAAAAGGACATTCCGCATTTCATTGTTGGCCGCTTTTACGGTGCTGACGCTCGGCGCGTGCGGCGGCGAAATTACCCCTACCTCCTTCCCCGGCTTGACGCTCGACGGCAAAGACGCTTATCTGGCCAGCAACCTGCATGTGTATAAATTCGACTCGACTACCGGCGCACAAGCGTGGATCTTTCCTGCCGCAGAGCAGAACGGTGGCCAGCGGCCAGGGCCGTTCGCCGGCCCGCCGCTGAAGTTCGGTGATGCGATTATCGTCGGCGAGACGTTGGACATGAGCGGGCGCACCTTGCATCGCCTTTACGCGCTCTCCGCCAGCAACGGCGTCGAGCTATGGCGATTCTCCGGCGGTCAGCGCGAATACACCGACGGCGCGAGCACCGACGGCAAGTTGATCTTTGCGCCGAACGGCGACAACACGCTCTACGCGCTCGACCCATCGCGGCTCGAAGGCGGCGAGCCCAAGGTGGCCTGGAAGTTCACCGCACAGAACAAGCTGTGGGTGCGACCTCAGGTGGCGAACGGCAAAGTCTTCCAACCGTCGCTTGATCACAACCTCTATGCACTTGACGCGGCGACGGGTCAACTTCTTTGGACTTTCAGCACAGGCGCCTCGATCGCCTCGCATCCGGCGATTGCCGACGGCGTGCTGTACTTCGGCTCGTTTGACCAGCACATGTATGCCGTTGATGCCGAGACCGGCGCGCAAGTCTGGCGCTCGCCGGAGCGCCTCGGGGGGTGGATTTGGTGCGATCCGTTGCTCGACGGCGACGAGATCTTCGTTGGCGACGTCAAAGGAGGGGTATACGCGCTCGACCGGCGCACCGGCAAGGTGCTGTGGCGATCGCAGGTAGGCGGCGCGATCCGCGCGCGGCCGGTGATTGTGGGGGATAAGCTCTACGTCGTGTCGAGCGACACTTACCTTTACAGCTTCGACCGCCGGCCCGTGGCCGACGCCAGCGGCTACGTCCCGCCCACCCGTGTGCTGGAGAACGGTTTGGTGCGTCGCCTGCTCTCGACGCCGGCGCCTGTGAACGGCGCGCTGCTTGTGCCGCTCTTCGACGGTGACATCAAAGTCACGGCCGTTGACTTGGAAAGCAAGCAGAAGAAATTTGAATTCCCGCTGCGCTCGGCCACACCCTGAGGCCGCAACGGCGCGCAAATAGCCGTGACATGCCCTACACTCCGATCATCGGCACACTCGGCTACATCCTCTCGTCGGATCGTCAGCACGTGCTGATGATCCATCGCAACGCCCGCCCGGACGACCCGGCTTTCGGCAAATACAACGGCCTGGGTGGCAAGATGGAGCGTGACGAGGACGTAGCCGCCGGCATGAAGCGCGAGATTCGCGAAGAAGCCGGCGTCGAAGTCACCGCGATGCAACTGCGCGGCACGATCAGTTGGCCGGGCTTTGGCGCCAACGGCGAAGACTGGCTCGGCTTCGTGTTCCTCATCACCGGTTTCGTGGGCGAGCCGGTCGCGCGCAACCACGAAGGCAGCTTGGAGTGGACGCCGCTGCGGCGCCTGCTGGACGCGTGTTCCGCCAACCCGGAGACGCGCGATCGCGCTGCGCTCCCCATGTGGCCGGGCGACCGGTATTTCCTGCCGCTCGTCTTCGACGACGACCCGCGCCCGTTCCACGGCGTGATGCCGTATGAAGGCGGCCGCCCGACCGGCTGGCATTACACCCGTCTTTGAGACGAAATCGCCGACCCTGCGCTGCGCATGGTTGGCAGACGCATGGCCTACGCGGGCATCGCGCTATGCCTCGCGCAACACCTCGGCGATGTGCGCAGCGAACCCGTCCACGTCTTCGGCGGTCGTGTCCCATGCGCACATCCAACGCACTATCGCGCGCTCTCCGTCTAGGTCGGCCCACTCGTAAAAGAAGCTATAGGCGCGCAGGTCGGCAATCCGGCGCTTCGGCACGATGGCAAACACGGCGTTGGCTTGAACGGGGTAGGCGATCTCGACGATGCCGCGCACGCGGTCGGCCAGACGCCGCGCCATGGCGTTCGCGTTGGCAGCGTTGCGCTGCCATAGGTCACCGCACAGCAGCGCCTCGAACTGCGCGCCGATGAAACGCATCTTGGAGGCCAGCTGCATGCCCTGTTTGCGGATGAACTTGAAGTCGGCAGCCAGGGCGCGCGGCGGGAAGAAGATGACTGCTTCGCCCCCGAGCAGCCCGTTCTTCGTGCCGCCGAACGATAGCACATCCACACCTGCATCCCGCGTCAAGGCGCGCAAGGGCAAGTCGAGCGCGGCCGCGGCGTTGCAGATCCGCGCGCCGTCCATGTGCAAAAGCAGGCCGTGGGCATGAGCGTAATCGGCCAGCGCGCGAATCTCATCTGGCGTGTATACGGTGCCTAGCTCGGTGCTCTGGGTGATCGAGATCGCGCCAGGCTGGGCGCGATGTTCGTCGCCCAGGCCGTGCATGTGCTGGCGCACGTGTTCGACGCTGAGCTTGCCGTGAGGGGTCATGCACGTCAGCAGCTTGACGCCGGCGAACTTCTCCGGCGCGCCGCATTCGTCACAGTGGATGTGCGCGGTTGACGCGCAGATCACCGCTTGATAGCTGCGCATCACGGCCGCCAGGCCGAGCGTGTTGGCAGCCGTGCCGTTGAACACGAAGTAAACGGCGATGTCGTCGCCGAAGTGTCGCTTGAAGGCATCAACGGCACGCTGGGTATACGGATCGTCGCCGTAGGCTAGGACGTGGCCCTGGTTGGCGGCGGCGATGGCCTGGAGGATCTCTGGGTGGATGCCTGCGTTGTTATCGCTGGCGAAGCCGCGACGGGTCATGCGCCTATTCTAAACATCCGTCACAGGCGTCACTCAAGCAGCCAGCCCACGCTCGCGGCAATCATCAGCGCGGCCATAGCAATCGAACTCGTCCCGTCGCGTTCCCGGCGGGTGAAAGTTCCCGTCGCCCACATGCTGATGGGCAGCGTGAGCGTGATGGCGACGGCGACGCTGAGCGGCAGCACGACATCGGCCAGCAGCCAAGTCAGCCCGTAGGTCAGCACGACGAGGGCGCGGTGCAGGTGCAAGGTGCGTTTGCCTAAGATGACGACCAACGTGCGCTTGCCCACGGCAGCATCGGCGTGACGATCGGCCCAATGTACGCCCAGCAGGTTGACCATCGTGATGGTGAACACCGGCGTCAGCGCCAAGAGGCTATCCAACGTCGGCGCGCCTCGCTGGCTGGTGAAGCCCAGCAGCGGGATCAGCAGCGCGCCGAGCAGGGCGTTCGTGATCTCGCCCCAACCCCGCCTTTCCAGCGCGAGCGGCGGCATGGAGTAGCACCAGCCTCCGACCAACCCCAGCCAGATGAGGCCGAGCGCGCTGTATGAAAGCCAGCCCAGCGCGACAAATGCCACGCTAGTCAGCAACGCGCAAGCTGCAGCGATCAGGGCAGCGCGCAACGCGAAGGCCGGTGTGACCAAGCCGGCGGGCAACACGCCGCTGCCGCCCGAGAACCACGTGCGCCGATTCAAGGCGTCCGTGTCTCGATCAGCGTACTCATCGGCGAAGTGCGCGCACAGGTTAGCCGCCAAAAAGGCGATCAAACCGGCGACGACCGGCGTCCAGCGGATCTCGCCGATGCTGGGTGCGCCCATGCTCACGCCTAGCGCATACACCAAGATGCCTGCCGCGAGCATGAGCGGGCGCGCCATGTGCACCAGCGCGACGACGTGTCGGATGATTCGGCTGCGCGGACTTAAGTGGAGGGCAGGCGCGGCTCCCCTCGTCGAAGAAATTTTAAGGTCGCTCATCTTGACACCACTTGCATGCGTTACTATGATGCCCGGCGAAACTGAATAGCTCGTTAGGTGAGGCTCCTGGTTGAACACAAGCTGCCGCCCGGAAACGTCGAGAGACGCCAATGGGTAAAACAGGCGAAGCCGGATTAAGGCTTCGCACGGAGTAGC
>JANWVF010000142.1 GCA_025056965.1 Thermoflexales bacterium
CCCCAGCTTGATCATCATCAAAGAGAAGGCTAGCACGTCTTCGCTGGTTTCCGGCGACTTGCTGAGCTTGTCAATCAGCTTGCGCCAAGCTACTCCGGGTCGTGCGTCGCGAATCTCGGGAATCGAGCGGGCGGGAAAGAGGATCTCGCTATCGGGATACATGGCTTGTCCAGATCATGTTTGCCGGTCGGCTGATGCGCGGAATCATAACACTCTGCCCATCCGCAGCCTCTCGATAATCCGCTGTCCGAAGATCTGCGCTCCATAACGCTGCTCGATGTCCTGAGCGGCTTGCTGTCCTTTGCGGGCACGGTCTTCCGGGTGGTTGAGCACCCAGCGCATCAGTTCGGCCGCGTGCTCAATGTCTGGATCGGCCCAGACGTTGCCGGCTTGGTAGGGACCGTAATCCCGCTCTAACTCGACCAGGCGACAGCGAACGGGGTAACCGTTGCTCTGGTTCAAGTAGTCACGCACGCCGCCGAAGTCGGTGGCGATGACGGGCTTTCCCATTCTCATAGTTTCGGCAACTGTTAGCCCGAATCCTTCGCTGCGATGCAAAGAGACGTAGGCATCGGCGAGCCGGAAGAGCGCGTTGACATGCGGACGATCTAGCGTCTCCTCAATGAGCGTGCCATTCACTTCGTGAACCGCAGCGCGCAGCCGCGCCTGCCATTCGGGAAAGCGATGGAGATGATTTGCCTTAAGGACGAGATGCACGCCTTCAAAATGCGGCTCGAACGCAAGGCGATAGGCTTCAACAACGGCGAGCGGGTTCTTGCGTTCTGGAATGCTGAGCATGTCGAAGGCGTAGAGAAAGGTGAATCGCTCTTCCGGGAGGCCGAGGTCGGCGCGGGTGAGCGGCGAAGCTTCGCTCAGAACAATGGGCGCACCCATCACCAGCACCGGAATCGGTGATAAGGGTGCGACTGCTTGCTGCACAAAGGCGCTGCCCACCCAGATTTCGTGCAAGTCAACGAAACGGTCTCGCCAAATCTCAGGGAGTCGAGGCAGTTCCCATGCCCAGTAGGCGATATTCCTTCGTCCTCTCAACACAGCTGTGCCGAGCTGATGGCGGGTGAGCAACCACGAGTCGGCGTTGACGGCAATGAAGTTCGTCCTGAAAGGTGTCCCCTCAACCAGCGACAAAACCGAACGATCGTTGCGCCGAGCGCCGTCTAGGTTGTCCAAGTGAGTGATGGCCAGCGGATATCCAAAAGTCTGCAGGGCACGAATCAGACCGCGTGGGATTTCACCTGATCCCGTCTCTGCGCTGAGATAGCCGATGACGTTTAGACCTTCTGGCAGACATGTGCTTGAGTTGGGGCTAGAGCGAGCGTCTTTGCTCGTGGCGCGATGTAACCAAGAACGAGCCATTTGCACAGGCCTTGCGCTCGCTACCGAGCGCAACATGCGGCTGTTCCTCAGCTTGGCTAGCAACAGTCGCGCGACTTGTCGGCGGCGCTCCACGCGAGACGCTGCTTCGATCAGCGAGCGTTGCATATCGGCATACATCGCAGGCGGGATTTCGTGCTCTTTACATCCCGTTTCAACAAACCAGCGCACAAATTGCCGGCGGTGAAGCCCGCGCGCATCTGGAAAGGCTTGTCTCAGGTCAACACGGTTGCGGTATATCCAGTCTGCTAAACGGCTGATCAACGGCCGTCGAGCGTCAATCGGCTCATTCAAGAAGGCAAGGTATGCTTCGGGAGTGGCCTGCACCTCTGCGAGCGCACCGCTCTCGATACCCTCACGCCAAACGCGCCGCGCGACCTGAGGGATAGGTATGTCGCCGGGCAACTTGCCAAAGGCATAGGGCCACTTCTCAGCTTCACTTGCCCCATGGCGAATAAGCAGATCACGGTAGCGAGAAAAGAGCAACGCCCCATCGCCCAGATCGCTCATGCGCAGCTTCTCGAACTGGGATGGCACATGTCGGGTAATGCGCTCCGGCGTTTTGTGGGAGTAGCCGCTAAAGTGAAAGAACACGATCGGCCGTCCCGCTGCGTAGAAATGCCCATTCCTTTGGACGATCGGACGCTCGGTCAGGTTCCAGTATGCAACGTTGCACCCAGGGTCGCGGTGGATATATACCCCTTCAAACATGCCCGGAGCCAGGTCCATCCAACGCTGATCCACGAACAGCCCAGCTCCCGAATCTGAGAATCCTTGATCCAGCAGCTTGTTCCCCCACCAGTTCAGCAAGCGATCTGTCTCAGGGCTTCGGCGCAAGCCGATAAACCCGAGATTGTACGCCCCAGAGATGAGCATAGTCTGTTCTCTAGGGATGCGCTCGACTCGCTGAGGCTCGACCATGTGTGGTGTGAGCACGACGTTGTAAGTTTTGAGCTTCTCCCAGATTTCACTCGTTGGCGACAGAAACAGGATGTCGGGGTCAAAATAACACAGTTGCTCGAAGTGATAGCGCTCAAACAAGTATCTTAAGAAGAAGGGCTTGACTGCCGTAAGCAACTCGACAATCGAATATTTCAGCGATAGCTCGGTGAAGCGCGGGATATCAACCTCCTCCACCAAGACCGTGACGAATGGCTCACGAGCCGGGTCGTAGCAGCCCTCCAGGTGATCACACAGCAATCCAAAAACTTGTCCATCGGAATGATAAGCGAGATAGGACTCGGTGAGGATTCGTACCTGCGGCAAGTAGTTCTTAGCAAAGATGGTGCAGATTGCTTTGTAGATACGCTCGCTCATGGTGTCAACTTATTGTCGTTAAGACCCTCAGCAATCCTATCTCACTGCTCTCACCGCTTTTGCACGAGGAATGTGTTAGACAGTTGCCCTTTGCGGTATCCGGCGAGTGCATCGTCTAGTACCTCCAATACCTGACACCCTTTATCTGCAATGATCTCGAAGACGCGCTGCTGGGGTAGAACGTGCATCTCGATCTGAGTCGGACGCTTCGAGGAAAGGTACTCATCCGCCTGGAAGGAATAGCCCTCTTGATAGGTCAAGAGCTGAAACAGCGCTATTCCGCCCGGCTTGAGTGCATCCAGCATAGATTCCAGAATCAGACGAATGATCGGCGGCGGGTTATGCTGGAGCACAATGATCGAGTAGGCCATGTCAATCTGAGGCAGCTCTTGCATATCGCGCAGAGATTGCACAGCCACGTAATCAACATTTGCCAGACCTAGTGAGTTAGTGACTTGCCTTGCTAGTGCCAAATGAGGTGTAGAGACGTCGTAAGCATGTACCCTCTTGAACTTCTGCGCGAGCACATTCGTCACCCTGCCTACGCCGCAGCCATACTCAAGTAGAGTCTTATCCTCCAGCTTCTTGTCCAAACCGTTTCGCTGCAGCGTGTCCATGAGGAGATGAAAACTCTCCCAGCCAGACTCATAAAACTTCTCCAGCCTTCCCTGAATGTTCACCAGTTTGTACTCGTCTGCACTGAGCACCGACCAGTATGGTTCTTGCTCGCCCATCGCACACCAACTGGCCTGGATGTGGGCAAATAAGCGTTCTATGACATCCGGGTCAACGCGATCCTGGACGGATAGTGCGGGTTCATGGCCAGAGAGTGTTGCACCACACAACCAGCGATGGTTTAAGCGGAATTCCTGGGATTCAAAAAATGACCGACGAAGAGCCTGCAAATCGGGGTGACCTAGATGGGCTAGCACTTCCGCTGCGCTCGGCTCGCGCCCGAGGACGAGCCTATATGCATACCTTACAGTTGTAGCTTTATCCGGCAGGGCAGAAAAAAGTGCGCTTCTGAACCAGCGCACGAGTTTGGGGATTGCTGTTCTCATTTATGCGATCTGTCGTCGGAGTCGTGTCTGATGTGGGGTTTCCGGATGCGCGCGTGTAATTCGCTATCCGCATAAAGGGTGATGGCTGAATTCAAGTCACCAGCTAGAACTGCTATCGGCAATTATACGATAGCGGGAGTGAACAAAACTGGATACACAAAGTGTCCGAGATGCCAAAGCGAATCAGTGGTCAAGTGAGGCAAGAATCACAGCGGCAGCCAGCGCTACCTGTGCAAGGCCTGCAATCGTCATTTCACCCCTCAGCCCAACCCAATCGGCTACCCGCTTGACATCCGTCGCCAAGCCGTCGAGATGTATCTAGATGGCCACAGCTTCCGACGCATCGGGCGCGATCTGCGTGTCAAGTGCGCTGGTGAGCGTGCCTTGGCTGCCCCTATCCCACATCCCCCAACCGACGACTAACCCATCGTCGAGCTCGATGAGCTGTTCACACTCGTCGGGAGTAAAAAAGCGTCTATCTCATCACGCAGGTCGAGCGCCGGCGCGCTGCGTGATGAGCTGCTAGATACTCTATATCCCACGATGAAGCGGTGTTACAGGCGGTGGTGGATCAAGCGCCACGGGCATTTCAGTATTGCACCGACGGCTTCAGTGGGTATGCCGCTTTGGACTACCGTGGCGGATGTCTCTGGTTGCGCCGGGCAAGTCGCAGACCGATTCGGTTGAAGCAAGTCTCGCCGAGTTGCGGGGCGCTCTAGCCCGCTTAGGCCGACGGACGCGGTGCTTTTCGCGGTATGTGGAAGTGCTGCGGTGGTCGGTTGCGTTGTTTGTGCAATGCTGGAATCGGCGGCAGCTGTTCAAGCAAGTGCATCCGGGTTATAAGAGCCATCCGCGGGACTACGCTAGTATTTGGATTTAGCTCCCTTCCTCTTTGCTTGGCATAGGTTAATATAAGGGCGCTGCTCGACTTGACGAATCGACCCGGCCTTGAGAATCACCCATGTACAAAGTCATCGTCACCGACCACGCCTTCCCCTCGCTCGATCCCGAACGCGCCGTGCTGAGCGGCCTCGCCGAAGTGATAGATCGCAGCCCGTTGCGCACTGAAGATGAGGTGATCGGCGCCGCGCATGACGCCGATGCGTTGATCATCAGCTTTGTGCCGATCACCGCGCGCGTGATGGACGCCCTGCCGCAGCTGCGCTGCATAGTGCGCTATGGCGTCGGCTACGACACGATTGACGTGGATGCCGCCGCCGCGCGCGGCATTCAAGTGGCCAACGTGCCCGACTATTGCATTCCCGAGGTGGCCGATCATGCCATGGCGCTGTTGCTGGCGCTGGCGCGCAAGGTCGTCCCGCTGGATGCCGGCATGCGGCGCGGCGAGTGGGCAGCAGTGAGGACGGCTAAGCCGATCCATCGCATCGAAGGCCGGACGCTCGGCCTGATCGGCATGGGACGCATCGGTCGGGCGGTGGTGCGGCGAGCGCTCGGCTTCGGCCTGCGCGTCCTTGCGTACGATAAATACCTGTCGCCGGAGCAGGCGCGGGAAGCCGGCGCAACCCCTGTGGAACTCGATGTCCTGCTGCGTGAATCTGACTTCGTCTCCATCCACACGCCGCTCACGCCAGAGACGCGCCACCTGATCAATGCCGAGGCGATCGCCAAGATGAAGCCCAGCGCCTATCTGATCAACGTCGCCCGCGGGGCAATCGTAGATACGCTGGCCTTAGCGGACGCATTGCGGGCAGGCAGGATCGCCGGTGCGGCGCTCGACGTGTTCGAGCAAGAGCCGCTGCCGGCCGATCATCCCATCCGCAATGCGCCCAACACCATCCTTCATCCCCATGCCGCTTGGTATTCCGAAGAGGCGCTGATCCAGCTTCAGACGAACGCAGCGGAGGAAGTGGCGCGCGCCCTACGCGGCGAGCCGTTGAAGAACCCGCTGACGCCGGCCAGAAGGTGACCGAACAACTAGGCATGAACATCGAACGCATCGAACTCTTCCACATCCGCATCCCTCTCGTCGCCCCGTTCGAGACGAGCTTCGGCGTGACTGCTGAGCGCGAGAGCGTCTTGGTGAAGATCGCCGCCGATGGCGTGATCGGCTGGGGCGAGAGCGTGGCCGAGGCCGACCCCGGCTACTCATACGAAACCGTCGCGACCAACTGGCACGTGATGACCGACTACCTGATCCCGTCGCTGTTCCGCGCGCCGATCGGCGATCCGCGCGAGGCGCCGGCGCGCTTCGATCGGGTGCGCGGCCACAATATGGCGAAGGCTGCGTTGGAAGCCGCGCTGTGGGATATCGCCGCGCAACAGGCCGGCCTGAGCCTGCGCGATTACATCGGCAAGCTGACCGGCCGGCCGATGAAAGACCGCGTCGTCGTCGGCGTCAGCATCGGCATCCAGCCAACGACCGAAAAGCTGCTGGAGCGGATCGAGCAGTTTCTCCAGTACGGCTACTTGCGCATCAAGATCAAGATCAAGCCGGGCCGAGACCTGAACGATGCGCGTGCCGTGCGCGCCGCCTTCCCCGATCGCATGCTGATGGTGGACGCCAATAGCGCCTACACGCTCCGCGATGCCAATCTATTCAAACAGATGGACGACCTGAACCTGTTGATGATCGAACAACCGCTGGGCTACGATGACATCTACGAGCACAGCAAGCTCCAACCTCAGCTCAGGACTCCGATCTGCCTAGACGAGAGCATTCACACGCCCGATCACGCTCGCTTGGCCATTGAGCTGGGCGCATGCAAGATCATCAACATCAAGCAGGGGCGGGTAGGGGGGCTGACGCATGCCATTGCGCTCCATGACATCTGTGAAGCGCACGGCGTGCCGGTTTGGTGCGGCGGCATGCTCGAGACCGGCATCGGACGCGCGCTCAACTTAGCGCTGGCTGCGCTGCCTAATTTCACCCTTCCCAGCGATCTGAGCGCGAGCAATCGCTATTACAACCCGGACGTGATCGAGCCGCCATTCGAGATCAACAAGGACGGGACGCTGAGCGTGCCGACCGGCCTCGGCCTCGGCGTCAATGTCGTGCCGGAGCGCCTGCGCAGGATCACGCTGCGCCATGAGGTGTTTACGCCTTAGGTACAGGCGACGGATGTAAGGCGGAGCAGGGAAGCCCCTCTCCGCCTCACGGTTCGTTTGGCGCGCGCCTCACTCGGGTTTGGTGCTGCCCGCGCCGACCGGTTCGCCGTCGGCGGTCTGGCGCGCAGCGGCTTCGTCCGGCCGCACCTCTTGAGCCGGCTGCACGCGCTTGGCAAGTTCCTCGTTCAGCTTGCGCAAAGTGTCGGCGATCCCAGCCTGCACCTCGTTCAGGATTTGCGGGCCATGCGCCGTTTCCCAGGCTTCCTTCAAGCTTTGTTTGAAGTTGGCTGCCGTCCGATCCGCGCGGATCTTCTCCACGAGCTCGTTGATGCGCGCGTTTAGGCGCTCCAAGTTGGCCGTGATCTCGCGCTCGATGCTCTTGCGCTCCTCGGATTCCCACATCGCGCGGCACAGATTGCCCAGGTTCTCGCCGAGCCTGTTCAGCTCTCGCTCGATCGCCGACTGCGGGTTAGTCTGTTCGGACATCTGAATCACCTCCGGATAGAAAAGTCACGCATGCGCACAGTGAACGCGCCTAATACTCTGCGGCGCTCTCGCCGGCGTGACTATTACTGCCTGCTATTGTAGGCATCCGCAAAAGAGGCGCATTAAAACACGGCGCACCGTGTGAATGGCGTCTGACGGCTCTCGGGGAAGAGTTATGCCAACAAAAAGCCGGCCCGCACCAGGTGGGCGATGATCCGCGACGCGCACTGCTCCGGCGACTCGCGCACGGTGTCGAGCGTGATCTCCGGGTTAAGCGGGCGTTCGTAGGGATCGTCTACGCCGGTGAACCCTTTGATCTCGCCGCGTCGCGCTTTGGCATACATGCCTTTGGCGTCGCGCTGCTCGCACACCTCGATTGGTGTATCCACGAATACCTCGATGAAGCGGCCTTCGCCGATCTCCTCGATCATGCGGCGCACGGCGTCGCGCGCGGCGCGGTAAGGGCTGATGGCCGCGCAGACCGCGATGCCGTTGTGGCGCACCACCTCGCCGGCAACGAAGCCGATGCGTAGGATGTTGGTGTCCCGGTCTTCTCGGCTGAAGCCCAGACCCTTCGAGAGGTGGGTGCGCACGATGTCACCGTCTAGCAGGGTGACCTGGCGGCCGCGTTCCATCAGCATCGAGATCAGCGCCTCGGCGACGGTGGACTTGCCGGCGCCGCTGAGGCCGGTGAACCACACACAAAAGCCCTGTTTGTGGCGCGGTGGGAAAACGCCGGCCAGAATTTCGGCCGTCTCCTTACGGGTGAACCATTCGGGCAGCGGACGGCCCTTGGCCAGGAAGTCGTTGCGCACCTGCGTGCCGGAGATAGACGCGATGCGCGCGCCAGCCGGCACCTTATCCAGCTCGACGTACTCGTCGCGGTCTTCCAGGTAGACCAATTCTTGAAAGGGGATCATGTGTACGCCGATCTCGTCGGCGTAGCGCTGCACCAGCGCCTGTGCATCGTATGGCCCATAGAAAGGCTTGCCGGTGCTGTCATTGCCCGGGCCGGCATGGTCGCGCCCGACGATGAAGTGCGTCGCGCCGTAGTTGCGGCGAATGATGGCATGCCAGAGCGCCTCGCGTGGGCCGGCCATGCGCATGGCTAACGGCAGCAAGCTGAGCAGGGTGCGGCTCGGGTCGTAGTAGCTTTCCACCAGCGTCTTGTAGATGCGCACGCGGCTGTAATGATCCACGTCGCCTGGCTTGGTCAGGCCGACCACCGGGTGGATGAGCAAGCTGCCGTTGACGCTGGCGGCGGCGCGCTTGGTCAGCTCCTCGTGCGCGCGGTGCAGCGGGTTGCGCGTCTGGAAGGCCACGACGCGCGGGTTACCCATGCGCGCCAGAGCAGCGCGTACCTGGGCCGGCGTGCGCCGCAGCTCGACGAAATCGTAGGCCCGCGGCAGGTTAAGCACCTGGAGCGAACCGGAGATGTACACCTTGCCCCAGCGGGTCATCTCCGACACAAGGGGGTGGCGCGAGTCGGTCGTCCCCAGG
>JANWVF010000054.1 GCA_025056965.1 Thermoflexales bacterium
CGTTGAACTTGCTCAAGCTGGAGAAGACGGCCAAAGACAGCTTGGCGGGGAAGCGACAGCGTGCGGGGTGGGACAACGACTACCTGCTCAAAGTGCTCCAAGCGGGCGCGACCTTAAAATGAGTGATGCGTTTCCCCTGGCGCAGGGACCAGGGCTTACGCAAAGGTTGTACGCAGTGCAGGCCAGGCGGCTAAAGCGAAGGCGTGGGTAGGCGAAGGCAGTGCCTTCGCCTACCCGCTCCGTTTGGCCGACAACTTGATCGCGAGCAGCGCTCTGATGCATAAGCCCTGCAGCGCATAGGGGAAACGCACGAAGTAATTTAAGCTTACGAGTAGGCTAATCATTGGGGCATGACTCCGATCTGCACAGGCTTGGAAAGCTACCCGGACGAGCTAACAGGCCCCCGCCGAGATCGCGGCAAGCAATACCTGCTATTGCGCAAGTGGGCTTTCAGGCCGCGAACTTTGCCGTAGTGAGACATGTTGTGTTGAACTTGCTCAAGCTAGAGAAGACGGCCAAAGACAGCCCACCGGGCCTGCCTGTTCGCCGACCCGAGGTCGGCGGGACAGGACGGCTCGTACCACCGGGCTCCGCCCGGTCACTGACCTAAGGTCGGCAAGTACGGTCGGGCTCTGCCCGGCATGCACATGCACCGACCCGAGGTCGGCGGGACAGGACGGCTCGTACCACCGGGCTCCGCCCGGTCACTGACCCGAGGTCGGCACGTGTGGTCAGGCTCTGCCCGGCATGCACATGCACCGACCCGAGGTCGGCAGGACAGGACGGCTCGTACCACCGGGCTCTGCCCGGTCCTAGACTTTGGCACTTTTCATAGTGGCGATGTGTGCACAAGGGCAAGCACGTCTGCCCTGCTACAGCGCAAGCCTCGTAGTGCGAAGGCAAGACTTAACTTGGACCCTCCAACGCCCGAAACATGGTCTTGGGATACTGCTCGTGACACTCACGAGTCGCTGGCTGGCTACTCTGCCTTTATCCCGAAGCCGCTACCACCGGATCCCCGATTGATCTCAGCGATTCCCTTCAGACGCTGTTGTCTAAAGCTGACTATGCTTAGGGACGACTCGACAGCGCCATCCTCACGCTCCTTAACCCGGGTTTAAATGTAGTCTGGCAAGGAGCTCAATAGAGTGGGAAACTGCATGTGTGAGCCCTGAGATCACCGCCGCCCCAGCACACGCCCGGAGACGAGCTTGATCGCGCGCAGCGGTGAATCGGCTTCCTTGCCCATGCCTCGGTAGTCGTATGAACCGTTGCTCTTGGCCAGATATTCCTCTAGGTCGGCCTTCAGCGTCGTCAGGATGTCCCGCTCGATCTGCAAGAGCAGGCGCAGGCGATCGGTTGACAGGCCGCGCATCTGGAGCAGGATCTGCACGTGGGGCAAGCACAACCCCGACGAGCCTGCGAAAGCTCGGCGCAGCAATTCGTCGTGAATGGCGT
The DNA here is from genome assembly GCA_025056965.1 of Thermoflexales bacterium. Lineage (GTDB taxonomy): Bacteria > Chloroflexota > Anaerolineae > J036 > Brachytrichaceae > JAAFGM01. Next base: position 1,459 of record JANWVF010000054.1, read on the forward strand.
CGGTCAAGGCATGCAGCAGCACACGTTCCTGATCGCGCTCGTATTCGCACAGCGGGCAGATGCGCTTCGGCCGGATAGCGTCCAACACGGCACGGCGCAAGGACGCGCCGATGAGCCAGAGTCGCCGGGCATGCGCCTCGGGCAGGAGGCGATTCATCTCGCGCAGCACGTCGTTGATCACGTCGTGTTGGACGATGGCGACGCCGAGCATGCGGGCATGGCCGGCCAGCAACGCACCGTGCGCCGAGCAATAACCGCGCGCTGCGCGAATCTCCGCGCGCCGCTCGACGTTGGTGATGTTCTCGTAGAAGAACACGTCCACATACTGCCGCACGGCGCGATCCACCAGCCGGCAGATCGGGCAGCCCGGCTGGGACATAGCTTCGACCAGCTCATAGTAAGCGCCGCTCTTGGTGCGCATGACTCAACCATCCGAGGGCGGTGAAGACTTGGAAGCCCTTGCTTGACGATGCGCTCGTGAGTCGAAATCGGCGTGAGCACCCGTCAAGTCGGCCAGAAAGTCTAGGATAGCGCGCTGAGTCTCTGCGGGGCATTCCTCGTGGACGAGATGACCGGCGCCGGTGAGCACACACAAGCGGGCGGCAGGCAGGATGTGCGCCAGCCTGTGGCCGTCGCCGACCGGGAAGACCGGGTCACGCTCGCCCCAAAGCAACAGCGTGGGGTGGTCAATCGCGGCGAGGTTGTGCGGCACCGGCTGAATACCGTCCTTGGGCGAGCGCGCCTGCCACACCTGAGCCAGCGCCGAGCCGCGCACGTGCAGCGGGCCGGCGTAGCCTTTCACCACCGCGGGGGTGATCCAGTTATGCTTGGCCGAGACAAAACGCAGGCCCGGTCGCACCAGCCAGGGCGATGTGGAATAAAAGGCCAGCACGTAGCCGAGGACAGGCAAGCGCACCCAGCGCGCGATGCCGGGCCGGCCAGTCGCGAAGGCTTCTGGAGCCAGCGCAACCAACGATCGCACGCGCTCCGGCGCAAGGATGGCGACCTGCATAGCGACGCGCCCGCCGAACGAATGCCCGACGAAGTGGGCACGTCGCACGCCCAGCGCATCCAGCACGCCCAGGATCAGCTCGGCCTGCGTCTGCGTCGTGTAGATCGGTTCGGCCGGGCGGGCCGATGCGCCGTAGCCGAGTTGATCCACGGCGATCACGCGGTAGCCGGCGGCAAGCAGCGCCGCCTTGACATGCCGCCAGGTGAAGACCGAGGCGGCGAAGCCGTGGATCAGGACGACGACCGGTGCGTCGTGCGGCCCGTCATCGGTATAGTGGACGGCGTAGCCATTCACCCACACGAATTGATCGTCGCTGGCGAACTCGCGCAGGTTCAGGCGCTCGCGCAGCGGCGTTAGGATGTATGCGCCCCACACCACTGCGCCGGCCAGCGCCAGCGCAACGACGCCAGCGATCGAGAAAGTCATCGCAATCTGCGGGCCATAGCCGGTGGTCTGCTGGGCCACCAAAACAACGAACGTCGCGGTCAAGCCGGTTAGCGCAATCGCGACGGTGATCTGTTCGTATTGGCGGATCGGCCTGCGCCGAGCTAACCGGCGCATCAGCCAAAGCAGTGCAACGGCGATCAGCGGCGGCACGAGCAGCGCCGGCCAGTGGCCCCATTGCAAATAGTCGCGCACCTCCCACCAATTGATCGGATAGCGCGCCAGCACGTGCGGGGCGAAGTTCTCCATGATGCCGATGTCGAGCGCATAGCGCGCTATGCCCACCGGCTCGCCCCACACCGCCACATAGTAGCGCCCGGTCTGCGGCATGACCACCTCGATCTTGGCGCGCGGGAAATACACCATCTGGGTGAAGATATCGAAATAGTCGAACGTGCCGTCGCTGGTAGCGATGACGGCGCCCATCCCTTCGGGGATCTCGAACGGGAGCTGCTCGGCCGGCCGAGGCAGGCCAGGGCCGATCAGCGCGATGGTGGGGTTGAACGCGCGCAGCTCTTCGTGGCCCGGAATGAAGATCTCGGCCTTGAAGCGATCGCCAGCCTTGTAGTCGAACCGGGTCATGTCCACGTCGTCCGCCGACGATAGCTCGCCCAGCACGAACCACATGAACCACGGCTCCGATACATACTGGCCTTCCTCGAACAGGCCATAGTCGCCGCCCGGCGCATTGGTCTCTAGGATCGGCACTTCGGCGCGCGCCGTTCGCCGATCGGCGATCAACGACGCCACGAGAGCGAGGATCAAGGTGGGCGCGAGGACGAGCATGCGGGCGAACTTCATGATGTGGACCGGTTGGCCGGATTATCGCATTAGCTGCCCGTGAGCGGTCGTCCATCGCGTCGGCAGCTCCGATTGCGCCGTTCTTTACATATACTGTGCTCCGCAAGTCTCATCCGCACTTCAACAAGAGGTCGAAGCCACCTTCACAAAGAACAGGCCGATATTCACGAGGAGGAAAGAAATGAGCCGCACCACTAGGGCGCTGATCGCATCTGCATTAGCAGCAGGGTTAACGCTGATGCTCTCGTCTGGCCAATTGATGGCACAGTTCAATACATTCAGCTATCAGGGCCGGCTGACCAACAACGGCGTGCCGGTGAACGAGACGTGTGACTTTCAGTTTGGCCTATGGGACAACAGCACTCTCAGCACACAGATCGGCACAACACAGACGCTCACTGTGACCGTGACGGGCGGTTACTTCACCGTGCCGGACCTAAATTTTGGGGCGGGTAGCATTACCGGCCAGCCACGCTGGCTGGCGATCGCCGTGCGCTGCCCAACGGGCAGCGGAAGCTACACCCCACTGAATCCGCGCCAAAGGCTGACGCCGACGCCGCATGCCTTAGCCCTACCGGGCTTTTGGACTCGGCCAAACATCACTAGTCCCAACATCATTGGAGGATACACGGATAACCAGGTAGCGAATGGGGTGGTCGGCGCGACGATCAGCGGTGGAGGCACAAACGGAGGACTCAACCAGGTCACCGACGAGTACGGCACGGTAGGAGGCGGCACGAGCAATCGGGCAGGCAATGCCTCAGGGTCATTGTCGGACGCATGGTATGCCACCGTCGGTGGTGGGCGATCCAATCTCGCCAGGGGTAGCTATGCCACAGTGGGCGGCGGCTTTTACAATTCCGCGGGCGGCCATACTGCTTTCATCGGCGGGGGCAGCACGAACACGGCAGACGGTGACTATGCTACTGTGCCCGGTGGCGTCGAGAACAGAGCCGACGGTGATTACAGCTTTGCCGCTGGCAGAAGGGCAATCGCGCTGGCCGCCGGCATGTTCGTATGGGCCGACAGCCACGACGAGAATTTCTCCGGCAGCGCCCCTAACTCTTTCATCGTGCGCGCTTCCAACGGCATCTTCTTCGGCAAGTGCATCACCTGCACCGGCGCATCATCCGGTAAATACATTGATACGTGGACCGGCGCGCACCTGACTAACGGCGGAGCGTGGGTCAACGCCAGCGACAGGGCGATCAAGGAGAACTTCGCAATTGTAGATGCGCGCCGCATCCTGTCCGGCGTGATCAGCCTGCCGATTCAGACGTGGAACTACACCGTCGAGAGCGACACGATTCGCCACATCGGACCGACGGCACAAGACTTCTACGCCGCATTCAGCGTGGGCGCGGACGATAAGCATATCGCCACAGTGGATGCCGACGGCGTAGCGCTGGCGGCCATTCAAGGCTTGCACCAGCTTGTGCAGGAGAAAGACGCCCAGATGGCCAGCCTACAAGCGCAAAACGCTGCGCTCCAAGCCAAGCTCGCCGTCCTAGAGGCGCGCCTGGCGGCGCTAGAGCAGCACATTGCAGGAGGGCAGCGATGAAGCGGCTTGTCATTCTGATCGCAGCCGCGCTGTGGCTGGGCGCGAGCGCCGCCACTGCGCAAGTCGGTGGCAGCTACAACTTAACGTGGAACACGGTGGACGGTGGCGGGGCGACCTTCAGCACCGGCGGAACGTATAGCCTAGGTGGGACGATTGGCCAAGCCGATGCGCAGCCACAGGCAAGCGGGGGAACGTATGTCCTGCAGGGCGGCTTTTGGTCACCGCCCGGCTGGCTGGTCCACATGCCTGTTACGCGCAAGCCATAAGTGACCTTCCCGGCCTCTTCTCCCAAAAGGGGGAGAAAGGGCTAAGGCTGAGAGGTGAGGGCGCGGCTATTCCGCCTTGTCGTCGGCAGCTTTGGCCGCGCCTTCGGTCTGAGCGCGCTGTCTGCGTCGGCGCAGCAACTCCGAGGCGGTAGCGGTGGCCTGCTGCGATGCAGGCGGCTGCGTCCCGGCGGCCTGAGATGAAGATGACGGCGTCTGCGCCGACCGGCGCGATGCGATCTGCGCCCCCGGCTCGCGGGTGACGCGCGCCTTGGCGCGCAGCAGTTGTTCCACGCGCGCGCGCGATTCCAAGCTGCCGGCCGGCATCAACTTCTCGGTGGATGCACCGAATAGCCGACGAAGGCCAAACACGATTCGCCGCACGCCGACGTCGAAAGGCAGCAGCAAGGCTGCCAGCGCCAACAGCAGTGGGAAAAGGTCGGCGCGCGAGGCCACAACCGGTGCATTCAGAGCGAAGGCCTGGGACGGCGCGGCCAATGCTTCGCCGCCGCCGAGCAGCGCCCAGTCACGCAGGTTCTCCTCGCCACCCTCCACCTGCGCGTACTCCGGCGAATATGGCCGCACGTAGGCGATGACCGCCTCGGCCAAGCCGTCCGATGGCCGACGCTCATCCACCGCCGTCACGGTCGGGGCGACGCGCACGAAGTACGCGCCGGCCTGCTCGAGGTAAGTCTCTGCCTCGTAGCGGCCCGGCGCGATCTGCGTCAGCGCAAGCTCGCGCGTCAGGCCGTCGCCATCAATCACGGTCGCCGTCAGCTTCAAGTCTTCGGCGATCTGAGCCTCCGGCACGTCGGCGACGATGACGGTGCGCTCATCGCGCTGCTGCACGTTCACCTGGATGGATGATGAACCGCGCTCCAGGATCGTCCAACGGATGGCCTGTGCCCAGAATTTGGGGAAGCCGTTCCAGCGCACCCAGTTCTTGGCCCAACGGCCGGTTGCATCTGAGGTGAATGCCACGGCCCGACCCAGGCCGTATTGCCAGGCTGCGAGCAGTGGATCGCTCTCGTTGGCGCGCAGGATGACCTGCGCAGCCGGCTTGGCCACGCTGGCGACATAGCCCTGCAGGGCAGGCACTTCGCTGATGCCGCTCAGGATCGGGCTGGCCATGCCCAGTTTAGGGAAGAATGGCTGCTCGACGATGTAGCTGCGCTGCGCGAGAGCAGCTTCCTCGGTGAAGATGGTCGGCAGGTTGGCAGCCTTGTCGGTGAAGTGGTAGCGGCCCTTGCCGATGGCCGCGATGCGCTTGAGGAAGGGAACGTCGGTTCCGTCGCCGAAGGCCACGACGCTCAGCGTCGTGTTGTACTTGTCGCGCATCCTCTGCACCAGTTCCGGGACACCCTCCTGGCGCTCCGCATCGTTGCCGTCGGCCAATAGGATGATGAACTTAGACAGCTTACTGGAGCGGGCGACGATTTTCTCCGCCTCCAGCAGGGATTCATAGACGTAGATGCCGCCGCCGCCCGGCGCGATGCTCAGGATCTGGTTGATGTACTTATTCTTGTCGCGTCCCTGGAACGGCCCGATCAGGTCCACCAGCTCGGTGTCGAAGCCGATCACGGTCACCTCGTCATCGTCATTCACTAACTCGGCGACGCGCGCGGCGGCTTCGGCTGCCAAGCGCATCTTGGTCACGCCGTTCTCGATGGCGCTCATGCTGCCGCTTTTGTCCATCACTACTACGATGGACACCGAGGGGAAGCGCTTAGGGTCTTTGACTTGCATCTCCACGGGCAGCGTCTCTTCCAACGGCGTCTTGAAGTAGCCGCCGACGCCGTAGCTATTCGGGCCACCGATGACCACCAAGCCGCCGCCGATGTCGCGGACGTAGCTCTGCAGCGAATACATGGCGCGCAGCGAGAGCTCGCGCGCCGGAACGTTGACCAAAACTACGGCCTGATAGCCGGCCAGCGACTGGATCTCGCTGGGCATCGCGCGCGGCGAGACCACGTCATACTCGATGCCGGCGGCGGCGAGCGCCTCCTTCAGCGCGCCTACTTCGTCCACGCCGGCAGAAGAGAATTCGGGCGGCGTCGCGACGAGCAAAACGCGCGGCGGCCCGCCGATGATCACAGCCGATGACAGCGCGTTGTTTTGCGGGCGCACGTCGGCTTCTGGCGCAATTTGAGCGCGGAAGACGCCGAAGCCGGTGCGCGTCGCGTTGGCGCGCACGCTGAACTCGTTGAGCCCAGGAGTGAGGTTGACGACTTCCTGCGCCACGACATCCGGCCCAGAGAGCACAGTGAGCTGTGCGCGCATGGCCTGGTTGGCGCGCACGACCACTTGCAGTGGGATGATCTGGCCGGCCGAGGCGCGCTGCGGCGCATCCACACGCTCAACGGCAGCGTCCGGCCCCTGCACCGACGGCAGCGGCACAACGTCCAGCCGAATGCCAGCAGCGCGCACCAGGCGGGCAGCAGACTCGGCATCGCCGATGTTCTGCTTGCCATCGCTCAGCAGCACGATGCGCTTGGCAGCGTCAGACGGCAAGAGCGACATGCCCAGCCGAATGGCTCCTTCCACGTTGGTGCCGCCCGACCGCACCTGCGCACTGATTGGCGACAAGTCGCGCAGGTCGGACATGGCGCGTTCGATGTGAGCGTCGGCGCCGAAGACGACTACGGCGGCTTGGTCGTTGCCGTCGGCGCGCATGTGACGCAGCGCCTCGCGCACGAACTGCGCAGCCTGTTCTACGCCCGCTGGCCCGACGCTGTCCGAGGCATCAATCAGGAAGACCACAGCCAGCTTGCCGGTGAACTGAACAGCCTGCGCACCGGCGAGGGCGAAGATCAGCGAAGTGAGCAGCGCCCAGCGCACCCCAAGCGCGGCAAGCGCCGACTTATCCAGCCGCCGCCTCCAAGCCAAACGCTCGCCAGCCACCCTGCGCCGTGTCACCAGGCGCGGCAACGCAATCAGCGCACTGATCGGCAGAAGCGCCAGCAGGATCAGAAAGATCGGCTGGCCGAACGACAGCATTGCCCGATTTTACGGGATGCAGATGATCTGCGCCTGAGCGTCCTAGCCTCCGCCGTATTGCGCCACGAAGTTCCTTGCTATGTCGCGCACCGCTTGCGGGATGAGCGTAGTAGGGTCAATCAACCGTTTCACCAAGGCGGTGTTCTCCCGCGCGTCACTTAGCCACCGATCAAAGGCGCGGCGCTGCTCGTTGACGAGTTCACCTTCGGAGAGCGGCCGATCCTCTCGACCGAGCGGGAACAAGATATAGAAGCTGCCGAAGGCCGACGTGATGATCGGCGTTGGCGTGCCGAGCGGTGCGTCGGTCAACCGGTCGGCGATGTCTGCACCGAAGCGGTCCTGGACGCTCGGCCGGCTGATCCAGTCTACGCTCGCGCCATTGCCGATCGGCGCGGGCTGAGTGATTGCGTTGGTCTGCGAGATCAACGTCGTAAAGTCGAGTTCCCCGCGCGCCAAGCGATCGGCCGCTTTCTGCGCTTCATCCAATGAGTTGAAGCGGACGTAGTCGAATTTGTAATGGAGGGCACGCTTCGGCACTTCCTGGGCAAAAGCCTCTTGCAGCCGTCGGCGGTATAAACCGGCGGCAATCAACTCGCGCAGGTCCTGTTCGGTGATGCCAAGAGGTTGGTAATCGGCGAGCGTGTTCTGCAGGAGCAGGCGGAAGTCGCCCTCGGTGATAGACGTCGGTTGGAGACGCGGCGTCGCCGTGGGGAGGATCGGCGTTGGCGTAGGGGCGACGGTCGGCGTGATGCCGGTCTCCGAGGTCACGGTAGCCGCGGCGGTGGGGGTGGGCGCAGGCGTGTCGGGGGTTACCGGCGTATAGGTCGGGAAAGGCGTCAGCGTCTTGCGGTAGAAACCGAAGCCGCGCTCCAGCTCCTCGGTTACCTCGTCTGGCGAGACGGTAATACCACGTCGGCTCGCTTCTTGACGTATGAGCAGGTCATCAATCAGCGCGCTCAGCGCTTCTTGCGCAATTCGTTCGGCGCTGCTCTCTTGGACGATCTGTTGGAGCTGTTGTTGATAGAACTGCTGGAAGAACGACGCGCTGGGATCGTTGTTTTGCTGGAATTGTGCGACCTCCTGCTGAAGCTGATTGAAGCGCCCGATCAACTGCGCCTGATCGTAACGCATGCGCTTCTGCAATTGCTGGACGCTGATCACCTGATCGCCAACGCTGGCGACCGCGCGCTGAGGTTGGACGATGAAGATGTCCACTAGCGCAGCGGCGACCAGCACGACGGTCACCAGCGCGAGCAGGAGGCTACCGACGATGATGATTTGGCGCTGACGGCGCTCGCGCTCATAGCGGGACATCGGCGTTCGCATGAGGCGCGCGCCGATCGGTTCGCTTCTCTTGTTCATACTTCAAGAAGGTGGACGGTAGGGCACGCGCGGGGCAGCGTTCAGAAAGAGAGCGACTCCTCGTCGGTCGCTTCGGAGTTCGGATGATTATCGTGGTGTGACCGGCGATCGCCCAGCACCAGCATCTCATTCGCAACGATCTCAGTGCGGTAGTGGCGCCTGCCCTCGCTGTCTTCCCAACCGCGCGTTTGCAGCCGGCCTTCGATGTATACCTGTTGGCCGCGCGAGAGATGCTGTTTACAAATCTCGGCCAGGCTGCCCCAAGCGATCACGTTGAACCATTCGGTCTCTTCGTGCCGCTGTCCGTCCGGTGTCGTCCAATCCCGGCGCGTCTCTATGGCGAACGAAGTCACAGCCTTGCCGCTAGGCGTGTATCGAATTTCGGGGTCACGTCCTAAGTGACCGATGATCATGACTTTATTCAGTCCGCGCATCCTGCTCGCACTCCACCTACGCGCATCTGACCTGCGTCGTTCCGCGTCATCCGTCGCACGTCACACCGGTCGTCAAGGCGTCGTCATCGCTGCGGGCGCGTCGGGGCGCGCTTCCGACGCAGCCGATGGTTGGCCGGATTCGCTGGCGTTTGTGGCCTCGACTTCTGCGCCGCCCATGATGTCGGGCGCATCCGCCTCTGCACTGTCGCGCTCATCAGCGCGCACGAGCAGATAGCGGATGACGTCTTCGGTCAAGCGCAGCCGCTGTTCGATGCGCGCCAGGCTTGACGCTTCAAGCTTGACGATGGTGAAGATGTAGTGTCCCTCGCGATATTTGCGGATCGGATAAGACAACGGACGCAGGCCCCATTGCGTCGTTTCCACCACGGCGCCACCTTCGGCCGTCACGAAGCTGTTAATGCGTTCGATCAATGCGGCCAGCGCGTTCGCATCGAGATCCGGTTTCGCGATGTAGGTCAGTTCATACTTGCGCATATTGAATCGTATGTGTTGCTCCTTTCCTCGGGATAGCTGCCCTTGTTTCGCGGCATAGATCGCCGTTGCAAGAGCGGAAAGCCGGTCGCATCGAGACGTTCGTGCGGCCGTGAACAGGCTGGATAATATATCACGAGTCGGGTTTGATTTACAATCGCCACGATCGTCGGTTTCGTCGCCCTTTCATCCGCCTATGAGCAGTTCCATCGTCATCTCAGAGTGTCGCACGCCCCGCGAGCGCCGACAGTTCATCGAGTTCCAATGGGAGATTTATAAGGACAACCCGTATTGGGTGCCGCCCCTGCTGAGCGAGCGCATGGCGTTTTACGACAAGACGAAGAACCCTTTCTTTGAGCACTCCGACGCCGCCATGTTCGTCGCGCAGCGCGCCGGGCGCATCGTCGGCACCATCGTCGCGATTCAGAACAACCGACACAACACTTTCCATAACGAGCAGACCGGCTTCTTCGGCGGTTTCGAGGCGATCAACGATTACGAAGTGGCTGCTGCGCTCTTCGACGCGGCGCGCGATTGGGCAAAAGCGCGCGGCATGAACGTGCTGCGCGGTCCGGCCACGCTCAGCCTGAACGATGAGTGTGGCTTGCTGGTGGACGGCTTCGACAGTGAGCCGATGGTGTTGATGCCATACAATCCGCCCTACTATGCTGCGCTGATCGAACGCTACGGCTTCCGAAAGGCGATGGACTTATGGGCATGGTGGGTCTCCACCGAGACGGCGCAGCGGATCATCGGCGAGCGGCTGGAGCGACTGACCAAGCTGGTTGAGAGGCGCGGTCGCTTCACCGTGCGCACGGCGGATTTCAATCACCTGGCGCGCGAGGTACAAGCCCTCAAGGCAGTTTACGCCAGCGAATCCGGCGCGTGGCGCGAGAACTGGGGCCACGTGCCGATGACCGATCACGAACTCGATCACGTGGTCAACAACCTGAAGCAATTCGCCGACCCCGATTTCATCCTGATCGTCGAGTCGCAGGGCAGACCGGTTGGCATCGGCATCGCGCTGCCCAACGTCAATCGCCCGCTGCGCAAAGCGTATCCTCACCCGCGCACGCCGGAATGGTGGACGTTGCTCAAGTTCCTCTACTATCGCCGCAAGATGGTGAACGCGGTGCGCGTGATCTTGGTCGGGGTGCTCAAGGAATACCGCGCGTCCGGCATCGAAGCTGTGCTGATGCTGCGCATGTTGCAGACCGGCATCGCCAAGGGGTATATCGGCGGCGAGATGTCGTGGATTCTGGAGACGAACGACGCGATGAACCGGATCATCGCCGAAGTCGGCGCAACGGTTTACAAGACTTATCGCATCTATGATCTCCCCATCGGTTGAGGCCGCTTCGCGCAGGCCAGACGAGGCTGCGCAGTCGCGCCGCAAGGCGCGCACCGGACTGCGCAGGCTGCTGGTCTTCCTCAGTGACGTCGTGCTGATCAACGTCGCGTTCGTGCTGGGCTACGTGGCGCGCTACCATTGGCAGCTCTTCCGAGACATTGAATACAACGCCACCCTCGGTGACTACTGGCCGATCCAGGTGCTGTTCATGCTTGCGGTGCTGGCGTTTTTCTGGTTAGACGGCGTGTATGCGCCGCATCGCGCGCTCTCCTGGCTCGATCAGATCTGGACGATCACCGGCAGCGTGCTGAAAGCGATGTTCATCGTGTGGGTGGCGATCTTCATCTACGGTCCGGCTGTGTACTCCCGTCTGCTGATCGCCGAGGCTGGGGTTTTCTTAGTCGCTATGCTCGGCGTCTCGCGCGCCATCAAAAATGCCTACGAGGCGCGGCGGCGCGCGCAAGGCATCGGCGTCGCGAACGTGCTGATCGTCGGCGCCGGCGAGCTGGGCCGAGCCGTCATGCGCACGCTGTTCGCCCGGCCGGAGCTTGGGTATCGTTGCATCGGCTTCGTAGATGACGATCCGCAGCGCGGCCACACCGACATCGGGCGCTTCCCGGCGCTGGGCGAGGTCAGCATGCTGCCGGATCTGCTGCAGCGCTACCAGGTGGATGAAGTGGTGATCACGCTGCCGTGGTCGGCACAGCCGAAAATCCTAGAGCTGATCGAGGTCTGCCGGGCGCATCGCGTGCGGGCGCGCGTCGTGCCGTCGCTGTTGCAGATCAATCTGCGCAACCTGGACGTGGATGACTTCGGCGGCATCCCCATGCTCAGCCCGCGCGACGCCCAAGATGGCATCGGCGGCGTGAACTGGGTAATCAAGCGCGGCATGGATCTCGTGTTCGGCGGACTGTTCCTGCTGCTCGGCCTGCCCGTCATCGGCATTGCCTGCCTGGCCATCCGGCTGGAATCGCCGGGGCCGGTCATCTTTACACAAGTGCGCGCTGGCAAGAACGGCAAGCCGTTCAAACTCTATAAGCTGCGCTCGATGTACAAAGACGCAGACCAGATGCGTGAGCAATTGATGGCGATGAACGAAGCCCGCGGGCCGCTCTTCAAGATCAAGGATGATCCGCGTCGGACAAGGGTCGGTCGCGTGCTGCGCAAGTTGAGCATAGATGAATTGCCGCAGTTCTGGAACGTGTTGAAAGGCGACATGAGCATCGTCGGGCCACGCCCCGCGCTGCCGTCCGAGGTGGCGCAGTATGCCGATTGGCATCGCGAGCGGTTGCGCGTGCAGCCCGGCATCACCGGCCTGTGGCAGATCAGCGGACGCAGCGAACTGTCGTTCGACGAGATGTGCCTGTTGGACGTGTATTACATCGAGAACTGGTCGCCCTCGCTCGACCTCAAGATCATGTTGCGCACCATTCCATATGTGCTATCCGGACGTGGAGCATATTAAGCCCTAACCCCTCATTGGCTGCGGAAGACTTCTAGCAGAGTTGTATTCCAAGATTCTGCGCCAGTTTAGACGCCCGTCAGATTCACAGAACTTGTCCAGTAACTCCTTCGTAAACTTGTTAACCAGACTGCTATAGAGTTGCTGGAATTCCTGATTAGGTTGGTGAGCCTGTTGGCCAAGTGGCTCGATAATGTCGGCGTAAAGCGAATCAACACCCGAAATAAAGTGCCAGAATGCCTGGCCGCAAAGTTTGCGGTAATCACCCTTGTCTTCGTTGATCTCACGTCCATAGCAGCAGCCATTCACGGCTTCAATCATGCGTCGTGGTGCGTTCGTACGCAACACTGCTTTCGCCTTCTTAAAGTTGTCGAGCATGCGAGCGATCTGCTGGCTGTTGCCCCAGTTAGGTCCTGACTTGATAGCAACTATGTAATACACATTATCTCGTTCAAACTCTAGGTCAATACCGGCAGCTGCCGACTTACGCCCACCATAGGCCAAGTTACAAACATAGATAGCCAAACCTTCGAGGAAGGTGCCGAACATTCCCTCTTCCTGGGAAGAAAGATAAGCGTCGAGTATGCTCCTTACAAATGGCTCAGCAGTCTGTATGTCCTTTGCCCGATACAAATAGGGATTCTTCCGCAGCAGGATATCCTGCAGCTTTAGTCGCGACAAACGATCCATGCGCGCCTGATGAAACTTACGGATGTTCGGCTCTATGTATTTGGTGAGCTGATCTACCGTTATCGGCGACATACTGTTCACTGGGTTCTAAGAGGGCCAATTTGGAAGAGCTAAGGCGCGACCGCGCCAAGCTCACATACTCCTGCTTGATATCAATCCCCACCGAATTGCGCCCCAGCTTCTGAGCGGCTTCGCAGGTTGTGCCTGAGCCGACGAAAGGATCGAGCACCCAGTCCCCTGCCTCGGTGAAGAGCTTGATAAACCATTCCGGTAGAGCCAAGGGAAAGGCAGCGCTGTGATTTTTATTCCCCGTCTCCGTAGCGAGGTGGAGGACGTTGGTCGGATAGGCGAGGTCGCGATTGAGCCAGTTAGCAATGTTCTTGCCGAAGCCGCTGCCTACTCGCGAGTCGAAGCGCACGACGTCGTTCTTGCCGAGCGACTTCAGGCGCGTCTCCGCCCATTCGCCCATCGGGACGCGGACGGCATCCTGGAACATCTTGAACTTCTTCTGCTTGTTGAATTGGAGGCAGCGTTCCCAGGCATCCCGAAAGCGATTCGGCCATTTACCGGGATAGCAATTCTTTTTGTGCCAGATGTATTCCTCGGTCCACAACCAGCCTTGACGACGCAAAGCCAAGATCAGCTCCAGCACATACGTATGCCGCTCGCCGTTCACAACCTTCTCTTTGATGTTCAGGATGAATGTGCCGCTCGGCTTGAGCACGCGCATGAACTGTTCGGCGCGCGGGAGGAACCAATCCACATACGCATCTGGATGAATGCCGCCGTATGTCCTGGCCCTGCTGTCCGCATACGGCGGCGAAGTGATGATCAGGTCAAAGGACTCGTCGGCGAATGACCGCAGCACCTCGAGGCAATCGCCATGAATCAGCTCGGTCTTGATCTCGCGCATGTTTCTGGATGGAAAGCGACTATACCGCGAATGCGGCGATTAATCACCCATCAGCCGATAAGCCGATGCATAGCCGGCCACCAACCCGAGCGCCAGCATCGCTAAGCCAAAGAGGCGATATAGGCGCAAGGTGAACTTCTCGCCGCGCCGCTCGAGCAGGCGTTTGCCCAGCGGATCGTATTTCACCAGCTCGTCCAACGGCCGGCGCAATGCCGCGAAGCCGTTGACGAGCAAAATAAAGGAAATCAATACCCCGACGATTCCAATGATCATGTCGGCTCTACCCGGCTCAAGTAAACCATAAATCGGCGCAGGCGTCACTCACGATAGCGAAGCAGCGCATGACGATAGAATGAACATCGTTCACCCGGCTCAATCTGCGATGAACACCGGCATTTACCTGCACATCCCTTTTTGCCGCGCGCGGTGCAGCTATTGCGACTTCAACACCTACGTCGGCTTGGAAGCGCTGTTCGAGCCGTACGTCCGCGCGTTGCAACAGGAGATTCGCGCTCAGGCTGAGGCAGGCGGGACGCGGGCTCGCCCGCCGGCCAGCACGATCTTCTTCGGCGGCGGCACGCCTTCGCTCTTGAGCGCCAGCCAGATCGGCGACTTGATACGCGCCTGCCGCGAGACCTTCGACTTGCCCGAGCATGGTGAAATTACGGTAGAGTGCAACCCCGGCACGGTGAGCGTGGACTACTTATGCGCCCTGCGCGTCGAGGGCGTCAATCGCCTGAGCTTTGGCGCACAGAGCGCCGACCCCGACGAGCTGCGCCTGCTTGGCCGTGAGCACGGCTGGGATGAAGTATGCGCGGCGATCGCAGCTGCACGCGCAGCCGGTTTCGACAACGTCAACCTCGACTTGATCTTCGGCCTGCCATACCAATCGCTTGAGTCTTGGCAGCGCACGGTCGAGGCAGCGCTCGAACTGGCCCCCGATCACATCTCGCTCTACGCCCTCACCATCGAGGTCGGCACGCCGATGCACGATTGGACGCGCCGCGGTGAGGTTCCCCTGCCCGACCCAGACCTAGCCGCCGACATGTATGCGTTTGCCGAACAGGCCTTGGGCACGGCCGGCTTCGAGCACTACGAGATCTCGAACTGGTGCAAGCCCGGCCGCGCATGCGCGCACAACCTGATCTACTGGCGCAACGAGCCATACTACGGCTTGGGCGCTGGGGCGCATGGCTCGACGATCAGACGGCGCTACTGGAAGGTCAAGCGGCCGGCCGACTACATCGCGCGCGTCATGCAGGGCGCGCCGGTTGAGCTGGGCAGCGAAGAGATTGACGAAGCGACCTCGCGCGGCGAGACGATGATGCTCGGGCTGCGCTTGCTCAACGAAGGTGTGGATCAGGCGCGCTTCGCCGCACGCTACGGCGCGCCGATCGCTCACTTCTATGCGTCCGCGCTGGAGCAAGGTGTCGCGTTAGGCCTGCTGGAAGTGACCGACGAACGCATCCGCCTGACAGAGCGCAGGCGGTTCATCAGCAATCAAGCCATGCGCCTGTTCCTATAGCCTGCGGCGACGCGACGGGCGCACATTGCCTAGGGCTGCCGGCAGCAAAAGGCGAGCCTGTAACTTTTATGGAAGAAAGGTTGTTGATCGAGCGCGTTGATGCCTGGCTCGACGCGCACACCGAAGAGCTGATCGAGACGCTCAGCGCGCTCGTGAGCATTCCCAGCGTCGTCGGCCACGAGGCCGAGGCCCAGGCCTTCATGCAGGATCGCTACTCGGCAGCCGGGCTGGATGTGGACGTCTTCGAGGCAGACCGCGAAGTGCTGCGCCGGCATCCGGCATTCGTGGATTCGGGTTTGCCCTTCGATGGACGGCCGAACGTGGTTGGCATATGGGCCGGCGCGGGCGGCGGGCGGTCGCTCATCCTCAACGGTCACAGCGACGTCGTCTCCCCCGAACCGCTGAGCGCTTGGCTGGTAGATCCGTTTGCCGGGCGAATCCTTCCCGCCGACGGGTCGTCGCAAGTTGCGGGGTCATCGGTGGGCAGCTATGGCCGTCTATACGGTCGCGGCGCGCAGGACATGAAGAGTGGGCTGGTCGCCAATTTGTTCGCGGTGCGCGCGCTGAAGGAAATCGGCGTCCGCCTGCAGGGCGACTTGATCCTCCAGAGCACGATTGAAGAGGAGGCCGGCGGTGGCGGCGGCACGCTGGCGTGCTTCGTGCGCGGCTACTTGGCCGACGGCTTCATCGCGACCGAGCCGCACTGGCACGACATCGCCATCGCTCACCCCGGCATCCTGTACTTCCGCGTCGTAGTCGAAGGCCGGAGCGCTCACGCCGGCCGAGCGCACCACGGCGTGAACGCCGCCGTTGAGATGGCGCCGATCATCAGCATGTTGGGCGAGTGGGACCGCGAGCGCGCCGCCACCCGGCACCACGAGCTATTCGAGCGGCTCGATCCCACTGCCCGGCGCTCTTGCCACCTGAACGTAGGCGTAGTGCGCGCCGGGGACTGGCCTTCGACGGTGCCCGGGCGCGCCGAGATCGAGGTGCGCATGTCGTTCATCCCCGGCGAGACCGAGGCGAGCATTAAGCGCGAGATTGCCGAACGGGTCGGCGCGGTCGCGCAGCGCAGCGCTTGGCTGCGCGACCATCCGCCGCGCATCGAGTTCTTTGGCTGGCACACCGATCCGTGGTTGCAGGACGAACGCCACCCGTTCGTCCAGGCGTTCGCCGAGTGCGTGCGCGAGATGCGCCGCTCGGTCGGCCGGCCACCGCCAATCATCGCCGGCATCACCGCCGGGCTGGACACCCGCTTCGCCGGCCAGTTCGGTGTGCCGGCTCTGGCCTGGGGACCGGACGGCGCCGGCCTACATGGGGCGAACGAATACGTCGAACTGGACTCAGTGATTGAGGTCACGCGAACCCTGGCGATTTTCGCTGCGCGCTGGTGCGGCATAGCCCATGCGAGTTAACGGCAACGCTTGATCCAAAGATGACCACGAGCTTTAGGGCGATCCTAGGTGACCATATACAGCGCTATCCCCTAATGCAGGCGGAAGACATCTACAAACTGCTGCACCAGGCATGTCTGGGCAGCGAGCATGCCGTGCAGGATTTAGACGGCGTCCGGCGCTGGCTGACGCGCGAGCTGGCAGAGATGGACACAGGCCCGGATGACCCCCTGATTGATCCTATCTCGCCCGACGGGCGTATCGTGCGCATACACTTGCGCCCCTATGTGGCCGCCGGCCTCGATCCGGCGCATCTTTTAGAAGCGTTCGTGCGCACCGCCAACCACTATCGCGGGCCACGCGACGAGCTAGAGCGCGCGCTGGAGGAGGCGATCGCGCTGGCCGAAGCTAGAGTGCTGCCATGCGACGCGAGGCATCTGCGCGAGCTGAGCCGAGGATTGGCGGCGCAGGGCTTCCCGGCCATCCACCATTCAGACGTCTACGTGCACGCATATCGTCCGGCCTATCGCGTGGTCGCACGGGCATATCTGCGCGCGCTGGGATGAGGCCGGCGCGCGTGCGCATCGTGCACGCAAGCATCGGCAAAGGTCAGGAAGGCACGCGCGATCGGCGAGAGCGGCGACGACTTGTCCCACACCGCCCGGAGCGCGCGCGTGAGCAGGACATCCGTGTGCAACGCCCGCAGCGAACCGGCCTGTAACTCGGCGCGCACGGCATAGGCCGGCAAGACGGCGAGCGCTGCGCTGCCGATCACCGAACGCTTGATCGCCTCGAGGTTATCGAACTCGGCAGCCACGCGCGGGCGTGCGCCGTGCGCCTCTAGGACATGATCCAACCAGAGACGCGACTGACTGCCGGGTTGGCGCATCACGAATGCCTGGCCGTCCAGCTCGTGCAGCGCGACCGACTCACGCGCCCAGAACGCATGTTTAGGCCCGACCAGGACATACTGCGGCACCTCGCACAACACCTCGGCATCTAGCCGCGCGGCATCGGCGGCGTCCAAGTCCCCTTCAACAAAGCCCAGGTCTAGCAGGCGAGCAGCCAACTGCGCGGCAATACCGGGGGTCGTCGCCGTCTGTGCCGTCACAACAAGTTGCGGGTAGCGCTCCTGAAAGTCGCGGATCCAGTCGGGCAGCAGGTATGCGCTGACGCCGGGGGTCGCGCCGATGTTCAGTTGGCCGCCGGCGAGGTTCGCCACGTTGAGCACGGCGCTTTTCGCCTCGGCGACCAGCGCGAAGATGCGCTGTGTGTAATCGAGTAGGGTGCGCCCTTCAGCAGTGAGCGCGACACCGCGCCGCCCGCGCCGGAACAGTCGAACGCCTAATGCGTCCTCTAGCTCACGAATGTGCTGGCTGACGGCCGGCTGCGACATCAGCAAGCGCGCAGCTGCTGCGCTAAAGCTGCCTGCTTGCGCCACCTGCGCGAAGATTTGTAGTTTGTGGAGGTCGAGCATCCTTGATGTTCCCAGCCTCGCATCGCGCCGAGTTCACCTCGGCTTAGCCGTCGGCAGGCTGCCGATTCTATAGAATTCGGCTTAGCACAATGCCATTCAAGCCCATTGCGGCGATTGTCCTAGCTGCCGGCACCTCATCGCGCTATCAGGGTGCGAATAAGCTATTGCTACCCTTCAAGGGCAGCACGGTGATCCGCAACACGGTTCAGGCCGCTCACGACGCCGGCATAGCGCACCTCGTAGTCGTCACCGGTCATGAGCGCGAACGCATCGAGGCGGAGTTACGAACGCTGCCGGTGACGTTCGTGCACAACTCGCACTACCTTGAGGGCGAGATGCTCTCTTCCGTCAAGGCCGGCTTGGCTTACTTGGAAGGGAGCGACGTCCAGGCAGCGTTCATCACGCCCGGCGATCAACCGTTGTTGCCGGCCTGGCTCTTCCGGCGCATGCGACAAGCCTTCGAGCAAGGCTGCGGCGCGATCATCGCACCGAAGTTTGGCGAGCGACGAGGGCATCCGGTGCTCATCGGACGGCAATGGTGGCCGGCTGCGCGCGCGCTGCCCGAAGGCGCGCAGATGCGCGCGCTGCTGCGCGACCATCCACAAGCAGTAGCGCATATCCTGGTCAACACCGACGCCGTGCTGCTGGACGTAGACACACCTGAAGCATATCGGCAAGCCCTGGAACGTTCAAGATCCGAGCGCTAACACCGAACGGCTCACGCCGGTCACCACTGCCCCAAATACAGCTCTAGATCATCGGGCAGATCCAGGTCGAGACAGATCGAGTCGGAGCGAAACCAGATCGGTTGAATGCCGCGGGCCAGAGCGCGCCGGGCGTGCCGCAGCGCACTGTTCGCTCCGAACCCGAAGTCAATCACGTCGGGCGGCTTGAGCAAGAGCGCGTTGGTGCCGCGGCCGTGGCGGTCGGGCGCGATCACGACGCAGCGCCCGTCGGCCTGCCGAGCAGCCGACACGATCGCCTGCACATCCGCGGTGCTCAGCGCAGCCAGGTCGGAAGGCAACACTAACACCGCCGCAGCGTGCGCATATTGCGCGCGAGCCTCGCGCAGCGCCGCGTTCAAGCCGCGCCGGTGCTCGCGCAGGTGTGCCACCCGCCAACACGCAGCCCATGCCGCTACTTGCGCATCGCGGCTGATGATGACGATATCAGCGACGCCCGGAACAGCTCGCAACGTGTATACGATGTGCCGAAGCGAGTCATGCGTCAGCTCGACTCGGCGCGCCAGGTCGAGCTGCTCCTTTAAGCGAGACTTGGCGTGGATCAGCGGCTTGACCGGAATGAAGGCCGTGACGCTGAAGCCGACTTCATCGCAGGTGGCGTCATCGGTCTGCATGGGTCGGTTGGCTGGAGGGTGATTGCGCGGGCGTGGGCGCATTCAGCTTGCAGCCACCCATCTTCTCGGGACGCAAGCGATCGGCAAAAGTGATGACCTCACAGGCCAAGCGCGCGCGGTCGTCGGCGTCCCGCATGAGCGTGTCAGCCAGTAACACTCCTATGCCCATCGCTTCGATGCGGGGTTGAAATTCGGCATCCCGCTCATCGAGCACGAAGCCGTTGAGGAACTCGGCGTAGTGCTGCGCGACTGCCGCCGCCGAGGCCTCGCTGCCGAGCTCGCGCATTAACTTGGCAGCCGGACCTTTCACCGCCTCGCCGGCGATGATCGGTGTGACAGCGATGATGGGCGCGCTTGCGTTCATCACGGCATCGCGCATGCCCGGGATGGCCAGGATCGGGTCTATGCTGAGGTACAGGTTGGACGGAGCAATGACGATTGTGTCGGCGGTCTCGATAGCCCGCAGCGCGTCCGGCAGAGGCTCCGCTTCCTCGGCGCCTTCGTAGATCAAGCTGCGCACCTCCGGTTGCCACTTCAGCTTGACGAAGTATTCCTGGAAGGCATAGAGCCCCTCGTCGGTATCCACTACGGTGCGCACGCGATCATTGGTCATCGGCAAGATGCGCGCCTTCACACCTAGGCGTCGGGACAGCGTATGCGTCACTTCGGCGAGGGTAGCGCCGTTGCGCAACATCTGCGTGCGCAGCAGATGGGTCGCCATGTCTCGATCGCCGATGCGAAACCACGGCGACACGCCGTAGCGCGCAAGCATCTCGAAGTTTTGAAAGGTGTCCCCCGCGATTCCCCACCCAGTCTCGGGATTAGCAATGCCGGCCAGCGTATACATCACCGTGTCTAGATCGGGAGAGATATACAGGCCGTACAACTCAAAGTCATCGGCGGTGTTGACGATGATGGTGAGCGACGCGTCATCCGTGCTGCGCGTC
Source organism: Thermoflexales bacterium (assembly GCA_025056965.1). Taxonomy (GTDB): domain Bacteria; phylum Chloroflexota; class Anaerolineae; order J036; family Brachytrichaceae; genus JAAFGM01. The sequence goes on from JANWVF010000054.1 coordinate 21,941, forward strand.
ATACCGTCGGCCAGCTTCGCACCACCCACACCACCGGCAAAGACGACGACATTCATGAGTTCGATTGTGCGCCAGGCCGGTTAATCGCGCAAGCAAGCATACGGAGTCCGATGTATGGCCCGGGCTTGCATCCGCAGCTCGGCAAGCGCCGATCATCGCAGCGTGCAGTCGGCATCCAGGAGATTCTGGGCCTGAGTCTGGGCCACCAGAAGCGTATCCTCAAGCGGCTGGCCTTCGATGATCCGACGCAGCGCGCCGGACAGTTCGGCCTGCACGCACGGCCAACCGCTGAACAGAGGCACCGGACGGGCAAGCGCCGCGCCGCGCTGCAGCAGCTTGGCGCGCAGCGCGTCGAGCGGCTGTTCCGGATTCGGCCGCATCAGGGCGAGCGCGGAGAGGCGTGCCGGGATCTCTCCGGTTTCGGTGGCCCAGTATGCCGTCTGCTGCGGCTCCAGCAACCAGCGCAGGAATTTCCATGCGACGCGCTGGCGATCGCGAGTGCGCTTTGGCACCACCCACAGCGGCGCGCGAATCGAGGCAGCCGGCGTGTTCGTCATCGCAGGCAACGTCCCTACGTCCAACTCAAAGTTCGCGCGCGCTTGCACGGCGCGCGCAAAGTCGCCGAGCTGGTCGGTGGAGACAAAGGCGAACAGCACACGTGCCGCGGCGAAATCATCGCGGCTGCGTTCCGTTGAGATGATGAGATATGCCTGACCGGATTGCAGATCATCCAGCAGCGACGTCAGCGCCGACACGGTGGCCGAGGAGGGAATTTGGAGTTGCGTCGTAGCCGGGTCGTAGATCGGCGCGCCGCGGGCATACAGCCAATCTATAGCCGAGCCGTCGTTGGGGTTAAACCCATAGCATGCCGTGCCGAGAATCCGATCGGTCGCGTCTTCACACACCTTGTCGAAGGCTTCCCAGTTCGTCGGCATGTCGGCCTGGCCTAGGGAATTCAGCCAGTCGCGGTTGCCCAGCAACACCTGCGTCACGCCACCGAACGGCACGCCGAGCAGTTGGCCCTGCGGCGTGCGCCCTGCCTGCTGAACGAACGGGAACAGATCCGCTCGGTCGCCGGCATCCCAGTTCACCGTCGGATCGTCGCTATCGGCGTAAAGGTCAAGCGGAGAGAGCAAGGCGCGCCGGGCATAGAGCGCGGCTTCTTCCGGCAGGACGAGGGCAAGATCGGGCAGCAGACCGGTCGTCGCGCCCGCCAACAACGCGCGATGCTGCGCGGCAGGCTCACGCCGTTCGGCGATGACGATAACGCCTTCGTCATTCGTCTGGTTCCAGCGATCCACGAGCTGAAGCAAGGCGCGTTCGCGCGCCTCGCTCAGCGTGTGCCATGCCACGATCACGCGGCGCGGCCAAGGGTCGGCGCATGCAGGAAGGGCGAGCGCGCCGATCATGGCCAGCATGCACGCGAGCCGGCGCTTGACGGCGCTGCTCATGCTAACGTGCCTCCGTCTTCTGGCGAGACAACCGAGAACAACCCTTTGTCGTTGCGCGCCAGGCGGCCCACCGGCCGAAGCGTATCATGGCAAGAGACCAGTGTTGCGCCCTGCTGGAACGCCCAGAGCTGCCACCGGCGCTTGGTCTCGATGGTCACCATCGGCAACACGTCGTAGGCCGTGACCCACGGTAGGCGCTCGAAATGAATCATGTAAGGGGCGAGATCGCCCAAGAGGAACACCGGCGGAGTGGTTCCCTCATCGGTGGGAGGCGCGACGATCACGCTTTGGTGGCCGGCAGTGTGACCGGGCGTGGGCACGACGCGCACGCAGGGAGTGATGCACGCCTCACCGTCCAGCAGGGTCAAGACGCCATGCTGCATGAGCGGAACGAAGTTCTCGGCAAAGTAGGTGTTGCGCGTGCGCTCGTTCGGATGTGTCGCATCCTCATACTCCCGGCTCTGCACATAGTAGCGCGCCCGGGGGAACGTCGGCACAACAGCGGGACGAGATGACTGCGTATCTTGGCAGAGCGTAGTCGCCCAGCCGGAATGGTCGCCGTGCAGGTGGGTGAAAATCACGATGTCAATGTCTTCTGGGCCCAGGCCGCACCGCGCGAGGTCATCGAGGAGCGTGCCGCGAGGCCGGCGCACGTCATACTGCGTCGCGATCAGGTCGTTCGGTTTGTCGCCCACCCCGCAGTCCACCAGGATGCGCTGACCGTCGGCCTCGATTAACACACAGCGCAGCTCCTGCGGGACGCGATTGAGCTCATCGGGCGGTAGCAGTTTCATCCATCGAGTGCGCGGCACCAGGCCGAATGTGCCACCGCCATCCCAGTAGGATGTGCCATCGCTCAGCAAGTGGATGCGCGCCGAACCGCAGTGTAGTGTGATGGGATTTACATCCATACTTTATTCGCCAGCCAGCTACTATAGCGTGAGCCGTACTTCAGCGCCCTCTCTTATGCTCCGGTAATCTCACCGCGGTATGATCACGATTCTAGAAAGAATGGCCGGGTCGCCCCGGGCTAATGAATTCAACTGAGGAGAAAGGATCATGGCAAAACCAATCGTTCTGACCGACGCCACCTTTGAGGATGTAGTGGAGAAGAGCAAGGGTGTAACGCTCGTGGACTTTTGGGCTGAATGGTGCGGCCCTTGCAAGATGATCGCACCGATCGTCGAGCAGATCGCCGAAGAGAACGAAGGCAAACTCGTCGTCGGCAAGCTCGACGTGGACGCGAACAGCGAGACCGCAATGAAGTTTGGCGTGATGAGCATCCCGACGCTGATCCTCTTTAAGGATGGTGAGCCGGTAGAGCGCCTCGTCGGCTATCGCCCCAAGGAACAGCTCATGGCCAAGATTCGCCCGCATTTGAGCTAAGTGCCCCCTCGCTCGTCTTAATTCGCCGTTCCGGGCGCCGACATATTTGCGCTCGGAACGGTCACTTGCTCGATTGCGCCGCTTCACAACAGCAGCTACGGCGCCGTCGAGATCGGCGGGGTCGCTTGTGAGGCGAGCGGTCGCGTGATGACCAGGACGGTCTCAAGCTTGTCGAAATCCACGCCCGGGCGCACGATCGCTTGGCGCGATGTCTCGACATCCTGGCTAATCACGCGCTCAACGACGCCTACCGGCAAAGCCTGAGGCAAAGTGCCGCCCAGCCCGCTGGTCACGATCAAGTCGCCCGGCTTCAACTCCTCGGTCTGTAGAACGTTCTGCAATAGCAAGACTCCTTCGCTGGTGCCGGCTACTGTGCCCGAGGCGCGCGACTCGACCAAGCGGACGTTAATAAACGACGCCGGATCGGTGAGCAGTTGCACCTGCGATGTAGCGTAGCTTACCTCGCCAATGCGCCCCACCAGCGCCCCGCCCCCCGCGACCACCGGCATACCGATGCGGATGCCGTCGCGCTCGCCTACGTCTATGGTCACGTAGCGCAGGAATGGGCTGACCTCACCGGCGATCACGTTGGCGCACTTGCCGGCATCCGACGCCGTGGGCGGCGTGTCCTTGCAGCGGATGGCGTCACCGATGCCGATTACATCAGCGCCCACCAGCTCGTAGGCAGGGTTGTCGTTGGCAAACTTCAGCAGGTCGCGATATTGTCGAACCTCAGCCTGGAATTCGCGCAAACGAATATTCTCTGCCCGCAGCGCGCTCACTTCGCGCTGGAGCGCCTCGGTGCGGGCGCGCAAGTCCACCAACCCCTCCGCGGAGCGGAAGAAGTTGTTGAAGGCGCGCGCGACGTCGCTGACGGCACGTTGGAGCGGCCCGACGACGATGGAGAGCGGCCCTTGGGTGATCGGCGTGCGCGATAGAAAGTTCAGCATGAGCAAGATCACGCTGATCGCCAGAAGCAAGCTAACCAGGATCGGAGACGCCGAGCGAGGACGACCCATAGGGCTAAGGGATTAAGCACCGGCCGGCACAGCCGAGCATCAACTCTCGCGATCGTCGCATTTAGGCGACGCGCCGCAAACCGCCTGTCGCCGCTTGGGAGGTGCTGTTGCGCTCCAGGCCGATCAAAACGGGGCGCAACTCATCGAGGTTCGACAGCACGACCTCTGCGCCACGCGCCACGCACGTAAGGGCGTCTTCGGCGACCCAGGTGTGAATGTTGGTCTCGTCGGCGATGCGCTCGACCAGCCCCTGCAATAGCGCGCCGCCGCCGGCCAGCGCGATGCCGGTCTCCATCAGGTCGGCCACCAATTCCGGCGGCGTCTCATCCAGCGTGCTGCGCACCGTCTCGACGATCGTGTTGACCGAGTTCGAGAGCGCCTCGCGAATCTCAATCGAAGACACCTCGACCGATTCCGGCAGCCCCGTCACCAGGTTGCGACCGCGCAGCGTCATGGTCTTCTCCTCGGGCAACGCGAAGGCCGATCCGATGGCGATCTTGATCTTCTCTGCCATGCGCTCGCCGATCAGCAAGTTGTACTTTTGGCGCGCGTAGTTGATGATGTCCTCATCCATCTCGTCGCCGGCAACGCGGATCGAGCGGCTGACTACGATGCCGCCCAGGGCGAACACGGCCACCTCGGTTGTGCCGCCGCCGATGTCCACCACCATCGAGCCGTGCGCCTCGGTCACCGGCAAGCCGGCGCCGATGGCCGCTGCCATCGGCTCCTCGATCAGATACACTTCGCGCGCACCGGCAGAAAGCGCCGCATCGTAAACTGCCCGCTTTTCCACTTCTGTCACGCCGGAGGGGATGCCGATTACCACCCGTGGCCGAGGCACGTTGAACAGGTTGCGGCTGTGCGCCTTGCGGATGAAGTAATCGAGCATCGCCTCGGTGATTTCAAAGTCGGAGATCACACCATCACGCAGCGGACGGATGGCGACGATCTTGGCAGGCGTACGTCCCACCATTTCCTTGGCCTCAGCGCCGACCGCGAGCACTTGGCGCGTCTTGCGGTTGATGGCAACCCATGACGGCTCGTTGATCACAATCCCCTTGCCGCGCACGGCGACCAGCGTATTGGCCGTGCCTAGGTCAATTCCTAAGTCGAGCGAAAACAGCCCGAGAAACCTGTCTATGATGCTCGGCATGTCTCAGTCCTCACCTACTAGGGTGCCCTTAAGCGTTAAACACATATTGAGCCCTCTCCCTTACGCTCCTCTCTCGATTTCTTCATCACAGGGAGGATACGCGCATCTCACGCCTGCGCTCGTCGTCCATCTCGATTCGATTCACCTACGCTCAACCCTCTTCAATGGGGGAAGGCTAGGTAACAGCACACCGCGTTCTCGCAGTGGGCTATCCCCGTCCATCGTTCGTCCGGGCAGCAGCCTCAGGCGCATTTAGAATCGCTGCGCGATTCCGGGATGTTCAACGCATCTACCTCTATATTATAGTTGACCCGCCGCAAAAGCCCTAAGATCGGTGCGTTTTGCCGGGAGCCGGCGCGTGTGAACATGGGACGCGGCCTAGAGGACTGCGCTGCCGACGGCCAGCACAGTCGGGAAACGCGCGTCCGGCCAAACTTATCCTCGGCAAACGTTCCTTTGGGCATTTGTCGGATGACAAGTTATCCACAGGAGATTCACAGGACTATGCTCTTCAATTCACAAGTCGCGTTCATCGGCGGTGGCGTCATGGGTGAGGCCATGATCAAAAGCCTACTGCGCTCCGGCACATTGCAGCCCGAGCAGATTACGCTCTCCGAACCGAACACCGACCGGCGCAGCTTGGTCAGCGATCAATACGGCGTGCACGCCTACGCCGACAATGCCAGCTGCGCGCAGCAGGCTGACGTGATCGTGCTGGCCGTCAAGCCCCAGGTGATGGATCGGGTGCTGGAAGACTTGCGCGGGGCGATTCGCCCGGACGCGCTGGTCTTCTCAATCGCAGCCGGCATTTCGATCGCCACACTGCGCGAAGGTCTAGGCGGCCACGACCGCATCGTGCGCGTCATGCCCAATACGCCGGCGCAGATCGGTCAAGGCATCTCGGTTTGGACTTGCACCGATGCGGTCACCGACGTGCAGCGCGAGCAGGCCATCCTCATCCTGAAGGCCATGGGCGACGAGATCTTCGTGGAAGACGAGGAGTATCTCGACATGGCGACGGCCCTCAGCGGCACCGGCCCGGCCTATGTCTTCCTGTTCATGGAAGCGTTGATAGACGCCGGCGTTCACATGGGCTTCTCGCGCCCCATCGCCGAGCGGCTAGTGATCCAGACCATCCGGGGCAGCATCGAATATGCGGCCGTCTCCAAGCTGCACGCCGCGCAACTGCGCAACCAGGTCACCTCGCCGGGCGGCACAACGGCCGCCGCGCTCTACCAGCTCGAGAAAGGCGCTTTCCGCACGGTAATCTCGAAAGCGGTGTGGGCCGCCTACGAGCGCAGCCTTCAACTCGGTCGCAAGAAAGGAGGAGTTGGACACGACTAGCGACCTCAAGGGTGAGTCGCAGTGGCCGGCTTGCGGTGGTGCACCACAGCGTCGGTCGTGATCACGGTCGCCGCCATGCTGCCGGCCACGCGCACCGCGCGCTCGATCACCTCTGCCGAGTCTACGATGCCTGCGGCCAACATGTCCACGACGCGGCCGCTCCGCACGTCGAATCCCGCATGCGCGCGCGCATCGGCATCTAGCGCCGCGCGCACCTGACCGGCGACGTCGGAGGGATCGAAGCCGGCATTTGCGGCGATCGTCATCAGCGGCGCTTCGAGAGCAAGGGCTAGGCAGCGCATGCCGAAGGCGACGTCGTCATCCTTTCGCTCGTGGTTGCTCAATAACGCCTGGGCAGCTTTGAAGAGTGCCGCGCCGCCGCCGGCTACGTAGCCGCGCCCGGCGGCCATCTGCAGCGATCGGGATAGGCGCACCGCCTCGTCGCGGCGGCTCTCCTGCAGCTTATTGGTCGCTGCGCCGACCCGCAGGATGGCCAGCCCGCCGCACAGCCGACCGAGGCGCATGCGCAGCTCGGCAACCTCTTCCAGGTCTCGGGTTTCGTCAATCTTCCGGCGCACCGAGGCAATTGCATCGCGCAGCGCGATCGGATCGCGTTTGCCGCCGATGATCCCGAACTGGCGCGCCGTTGCCCAGGCTCGCCGCACATTGCCGACATCCTCCGGCGTCAATTTGGCGAGCGCGGCCGAGTTGCCCATCAGAATGCGCGCGCCGGTAAGGGCCGACAGATCTTGCAGGGCGATGGCGCGCTTGGCGTCGAAGCCCGGCGCCTTGACCGGCAGGACGCTCAGCGCGCCGCTCAACTTAGCCTGGATCAGCACGGCTTTGGCCTCGTCGCTCAGGTCGCCGGCCACGATGAGCGCGCTGCGGTGGCCGAAATTGTAGAGACGCCGCAAGCCCTCCAGCACATCCACCGCCGCGTCAAGCTTGCCGTCCAGCAAGATCACGGCAGCATCGAAGATGCGGGCCACGGACTGCGCAGGGTCGGTGGCAAAGCCAGCTGCCAACCACGGCGCGTCCCACATCGCGCCCTCGATGTATTCGCGATCTATGCGGCGCGCCTCGTTGTTGACGACGTGAATCGCACCATCCGGGCCGAGAATCTCCACTACCTCCACCAACATATCGCGCAGCTCGGCGTCGTGGCAGACCGACTTGGCCAAGGCCGCTAGCATCTCGCGGTTGCGCCGTCCGCTCGTCGGACGCAGCGTGAATGTGCGCAGCAGCGCGGATGCCCGCGCTACACCCTGTTCAATGCCCTTGCGCAACAGCGCCGGATGCGCGCCGGCGGCGATGGCGCGCACCGCTTGCTGCACCAGCGCCTGGGCAATCGTCGCCATGGTGGCCGACCCATCGCCGCAGGTCTGATACATGCGCCAAAGCGCATGACGCATCATCATCAAGCCGACGTCCGCGGTCGGATCGGCAATCTCGATGATGCGGCGGGCAATGGTCGCGGCATCGTCGAGTAACTCCGGCGGGCGGCTGCGCATCATGGCTTCGATGCCGACGTGGCGCGGCAGCGGGCCGAGCGTTGGCTTCACAGCTTCGGCGAGCAAGTTAATGCCGTCGAGGAGATTAGGGTGAAAGACGACCGAGGGACGAATGCGATGGTTGCGCCGGCGGGTCGTCTGCGCGCGTGAAGTCAGGAAGCGATGCGACTTGGGCATGACATGCGCATTTTACAAACACCTCACCGACAGGCGGCAGTTTGGCGCGCTTGACGCGCGCCAGCCAAACGCCCACCCGACTACAATCCGGCACATGTACGATCCTCGATTCAACAAAATGGCGCAAGTCATCGTCAATTATTCGATCGAAGTCCAACCCGACCAAGTGGTCTATGTCTGGAGCCAAACGACGGCCGCGCCCTTGATGCTGGAGATCTACCGCGAGATTTTGAAGGCCGGCGGCCATGCTTTCCTGCGCGCCGATCTGCCCGGCGCCCAGGAGATTTTCTACGCGCACGCGCAAAACGCGCAGCTCGATTTCATCTCGCCGGTAGATCGCATCTCGGTCGAGGAAGGCGAGTTCGACGCCTACATTCGCATCGGTGCCGAGACCAACACGCGGCGGCTCTCCAACGCCGACCCGGCCAAGATTCAGCGCCATCAGGCTGCGATGAGCCCGATCCTGGCCAAGCGCATGCGGCGCAGCGCCCAGGGCAACTACAACTGGTGCGTGACGCAGTTCCCCACCGAGGCCTACGCGATGGACGCCGACATGAGCCTGGCCGAGTACACCGAGTTTGTATTCAGCGCGTGCTTGCTCAACGACCCCGACCCAATTGCCCGCTGGCGCGAGGTCGGCGCGAACCAGCAGCGCTACGTGGACTTCCTGAGCGACAAGAAAGTGCTGCGCGTACAGGGCGCAAATGCCGACCTGACCCTGCGCATCGAGGGGCGCACCTGGAAGAACAGCCAGGGCAAGCGCAACTTCCCGGACGGCGAGATCTTCACCGGCCCGCACGAAGACTCGGTCAACGGCTGGGTGCGCTACTCGTATCCGGCGATCTACCAAGGCCGCGAGGTGAGCGGCATTCAACTCTGGTTCGAGAACGGCCGTGTGGTGAAAGCGACGGCGGATAAGAACGAGGACTTCCTGCACCAGGTGCTCAACACCGACCCCGGCGCGCGCTACGTGGGCGAGTTCGCCATCGGCACGAACTACGGCATCACTCGCTTCTCGCGCAACATCCTATTCGACGAGAAGATCGGCGGCACCTTCCACATCGCAGTCGGCGCCGGCTATCCCGACACCGGCTCGACCAACACCAGTGCCGTGCACTGGGACATGATCGCCAGCGCGCACGACGCCGAGATCAGCGCCGACGGCGAGGTGTTCTACCGCAACGGGCAATTCCTCATCTGACCGACCCTACGGGCGACAACTCACGATGACCTTCATCGAGCCCCTCATCGGACTCGCCTTCCTGTTCGTCGCGGCGTTCATCGGCGGCGCGATCAATTCGGTGGCCGGCGGCGGCAGCCTGATCGCCTTCCCTGCCCTGGTGGTGTTCGGCATAGACAAAATCATCGCCAATGCCACCAACACCGCCGCGCTCTGGCCAGGCACGGTCGGCAGCGCGTGGGCCTATCGCGAGGATCTCAAGCCGCTGGTCAACCTGCTGGTCCTGCTGATGCTGCCCAGCCTCGTCGGCGGGCTGCTCGGCGCGCTGCTGCTCACGCGCACGCCGCCGGAGCTGTTTGGGCGCATCGTGCCGCTGCTGGTGCTGTTCGCCACGCTGATCTTCGCGGCGCGCGATGCCTTCAACCGCATCGCCGCGCGCAGCCTGGAAGCCATGCGCCGCGCCGACGAAGGTCATGTGTCGCTCGGCGCGCGCATCTGGGGCATCCTGTTTCAGCTCTTCGTGGCCACCTACGGCGGCTACTTCGGCGCCGGCATCGGCATCCTCATGCTGGCCTCGCTCAGCCTGATGGGCCTGCAGGACATTCACCGCATGAACGGGTTGAAGACTGCTTTGGCGTTCATCATCAACGGCGTAGCGCTGGCCTTCTTCGCGGTCAGCGGCATCGTGAATTGGCCGCTGGCTTTCCTCATGGGCAGCGGCGGCTTGCTCGGCGGCTACCTCGGCGCCCGCTACGCCAAGCGCGTGGACCAGCGCTATCTGCATGCCTTCGTCGTGGTCATGGGCTTGGTCGCGACGGCCTACCTTTTCACGCGATCGCTCTAGAACGGCGCGCCGATGTCTCGCGCAACGCTGGCCTCCCGATTGCTGCATTGGTTCGACCGGAACAAGCGCGACCTGCCCTGGCGCCGTGAGCCGCGCGATCCGTATCACGTCTGGCTCTCCGAGGTAATGCTGCAACAGACGCAGGTGACCACGGTCATCCCCTATTTCGAGCGCTGGCTGCGGCGCTTCCCGACCCTCGAGGCGCTGGCCGCAGCACCGCTCGACGAGGTGCTGAAGCTATGGGAGGGGCTGGGGTATTACGCCCGCGCGCGCAACCTTCACGCTACCGCGCAGATCATCGCGCGCGACCATGGGGGACGCCTGCCTGAGACGGTTGAGGCACTGATGGCGCTGCCGGGGATCGGACGCTACACGGCAGGCGCGATCGCCAGCTTGGCTTTCGGCGCGCGCGTGCCTGCGCTCGACGGCAACGTCCGGCGCGTGCTCAGCCGCGTCTTCGGGCTACGCCGGCCAACCCAGGCCGAGCTGTGGGCGCTGGCCGAGTCGCTCTTGCCGCATCGCCGCGCCGGGGCGTTCAACGAGGCGTTGATGGAGCTGGGCGCGACGGTCTGCGCGCCGCGCGCCCCGCAGTGTCCGACCTGCCCGCTGCGCGCCATGTGCCGCGCCTATAGCGAGGGTAATCCCGAAGCCTATCCGGCCAAGCCGGCCAAGCGGGCGACGCCGAGCTATCGGGCGCTGACCGTGCTGCTGGTGGACGAGGCCGGCCGAGTGCTGCTAGGCCGGCGTCCGCGTCACGGGCTGCTCGGCGGCCTCTGGGAGTTCCTCAGCTCTGAGCTGCGCGCACCAACCGCAGATGGACAGCTGAGCCGAGCCTACCAACCCATCCGCCCAACCGCTGCACGTGCTTTCACCGACGACGCGCCCGACCTGGCCGAACTGATCTTCCACAGAACCGGCTTAAAGGTTACGCCGCGCCGAGCCGCTCGGCTCGGCGTCGTCAAGCATGCCTTCACACACTTCAAACTGACCCGCCAGGTATGGCTCATCCGGCTGCCGTCGCCGGGGGCGCAACCTCGGCAGGTGAACGGCTATGAACGGTTGATCTGGGCCGCGCCCGAAGAAGTCGAACGACTCGCGCTCACGCGCAGCGATCGGCGCATCTGGGAGCTGTATCGCGCACGGTCGCCATAAGGCCACTCTGCAGAACAAATGCGACCCGATCTCGAACACGCGGCGCTTCCGCGCCGTCGCACCGGTTGCGAATGATTCACAAGAAAGGCGGGC
>JANWVF010000011.1 GCA_025056965.1 Thermoflexales bacterium
GGGCTTGGTGCACGCGCTGATCGGCCAGAAGTTCTACGGCTGGGGCTACGACGCCGTCGGCATCCTATACGACATCGTGGTGAACAAGAAGCAGTTCCCGCCCTTCGTGGACACCGGCTTCGACCTGGTGCGCACGCCGGAGGAGGCCGACGTGTTCCTGAAGAAGTGGGAGACCGGCAACTGGAGAGACTAATGGCGCTACGCGAGTATCGCTGCGCTAAGTGCGGCGCGACGTTCGAGCGCCTCATTCGCAGCACGGACGAGGAGCGCCGAGTCACCTGCCCGGAGTGCGGCGAGCGGCGCGTGCGGCGGCTGATCTCGCGCTTCACTGCGGCCGGCGCATCGCGCGGCCAGGCCGCAGCCGACGGCTGCGGGTGCGGCGGCAGCTGCGCCTGCGGGCGGCGCTAACCCCATCGCGCTGCACAAATAAAGAAACCAGGTTTCGATGAGAAACCTGGTTTCTTTTTGGCTTGTCGAGCGCGGCGGCGCGGAGGGAGGCAGGCCGCGACGACCGGCTCAGAACAAGTTCCACAAGTACTGATTGTAGACCTCGTGGTGATACTGCACCTCCGGCCCTTTGACGAACGTGCCGAGCAGGCGCGGGCAGCGGTCGGCGGCGGCCTGCTTCAGGTCGGCGTAGCGCGCCTTCACGTCGTCGCCCAGCAAGACGGAGGTCCATTCCGCCGCGCGGAAGTTGGCGATGGCATCGTAGATGTTGTCGGGCAGGAAGCGCTGCGCCTGGCGCAGGCCGGGCTCGTCGCTGATATGGCCCTCCAGGCCGGTGCGGAAGAGGGAATACATCACCAGGTAGGGGTTGGCGTCTGGGCCGACCGAGCGCACTTCGATGCGCGCGCTGCGCTCGTTGCCGATCGGGATGCGCACCATCGAGCCGCGGTCCACCGGCGAGGCGATGATCTGGTTCGGCGCCTCGAAGTGGGGGTCGAGTCGGCGATAGGCGTTCACACTCGCGTTGAGCAGCAAACAAATGTCGTTCGCGTGCGTCAGGATGCGATCCACGAACTTCCAAGCGAAGTCGCTCAGGCACTCCTCGCCGTTCGGGTCCCAGAACAGGTTCTTGCCGTTCTGGCTGATCGAGATGTTCGTGTGCATGCCGCTGCCGTTGACGCCGACCACCGGCTTGGGCAGGAAGCTGGCCGTCAGGCCCTGTAGCGAGGCCACCTGGCGGCAGATCAACTTGTAGAGCTGGATCGTGTCGGCGGCGGCGACCACCTCGGTGTAGCCGTAGTTGATCTCGAACTGCGATGGCGCGACTTCGGGGTGATCCTTCTCGTTTTGAAAGCCCATGGCGCGCTGCACTTCGGCCACGGTATCAATGAACTGGCGCAGCGGATCGCCGGGCAGGGAGTGATAGTAACCGCCGGTGTTGACGAACTCGAACTGGCCGGTCTTGTAATATTCGCGCTCGGCGTTTAGCCCCTTGAACAAGAATCCTTCGATCTCGTTCGCGGCGTTCATCGTGTAGCCCTTCTCGTCATACATCTTCTGGGCGAAGTTCTTGAGGATGCTGCGGGTGTCGGCGATGTAGGGCCGGCCATCGCGCTCCAACACCTCGCCGAAGACGAGCACCTTGCCTGGGCCGAAGACGTCGGCCGGCGCCCAGTAGAAAGCCGACCAGTCAATCCCCAATCGCAGGTCGGATTCGCGCTGCGCCGTGAAGCCGCGGATGGACGAACCGTCGAAGGTCAGGTTGTCATGCGCCTTCAGCAGGAACTTCTTGTCGTAGTCGAGCATGTGCAACCGTCCCTCGAGGTCGGAGAACAAGACCGTGACGGCCTTGATCCGCTTCTCATCGGTCAGGTATTTCAGGCGTTCTTCGCGAAGCTGGTGCATCGGCGTGCGCGCCATGCGCTGCGCTTTGGCCTGCAGGTTCAGCTCCTCCAGTTCGGCGTACGAGAGTCGCAGGAAGTCTCTCAATTCTGTTGTCATGATTTGGCAATGCTCCTTCGTTCGGGGGTGGAAAAGTTAAGACGTGACGCCCCTTCGCGGAACGTCACGTCCTGGTGACACCCTGTTTTAACCGACTGCAATTATACGAGACGAAAGGGTTGCGTCAAGGATTAGAATGACCGCCCGATGAACAGCAGCAACCCACTCATCGGGCGGGACATCATCAGCATCTCCGACCTCACCCAAGCCGAGATCTGCGCCGTGCTCGATCAAGCGCGGCGCTTCGAGGAGCAACTTAAAGGCGCGCCCATCATCCCCCTGTTGAACGGTCGCATTCTGGCGACCGTTTTTTATGAGCCGAGCACGCGCACGCGCCTCTCCTTCGAGAGCGCTATGCACCGGCTGGGCGGCTCGGTCATCAGCGTGGCCGACGCGCGCACCAGCAGCAGCGCGGCCAAGGGCGAATCCATCTACGACTCGGGCAAGATGCTGGAGAGCTACGCCGATGTGATCGTGCAGCGCCATCCGGCCGTCGGCTCGGCGCGCGCGCTGGCCGACGCCGCCGATGTGCCGGTCATCAACGCCGGCGACGGCATCGGCGAGCACCCTACACAGGCGCTGCTAGACCTTTACACCATCGAGCGGGAGAGAGGCACGCTCGACGGGCTGACGGTCGTCATGGCGGGCGACTTGAAGCACGGCCGCACAGTGCACTCGTTGGCCAAAGCGCTGGCGCATTGGAAGCCCAAGCTGCTCCTCTGCGCGCCGCAGGCGCTGGCCATGCCGGACGACCTGATCGCCGAGCTGCGCGGCCAGGGCTTGATCGTGATCGAGACGGAGAACATGGGCGCCGCGCTCGCCCAGGCCGACGTGGTCTACGTCACGCGCATCCAGCAGGAGCGCTTCGAGACGGTCGAGGAATACATGCGCTACAAGGGCATATACGTGCTCACCGAGCCGGCCGTGCGGGCGGCCAAGCCAGGCATCGTCGTCATGCACCCGCTGCCACGGGTGGATGAGATCAGCCCGGACGTTGACAGGCTGCCCAACGCGGCCTACTTCCGGCAGGCGCGCTACGGCGTGTTCGTGCGCATGGCGCTGCTGGCCATGGTGCTCGGCGCAGTGTAGAAAGCCGGCGCGAGCAATTGGGCATCACGCCGGCAGGCGCATCGGGTTATTGCACTGGCTCGGCAGCTGAACGGGAGGGACGCGATTCACATCCGAGACGTTCAGCGTGAGGTTGACGTTACCGCTGAAATCCACGCCCGTGCCAGCAGCCAAGTTGCCCGACCCGTCCACCACCAGGCGCACGACGTAGTCGCCGCGCGTGGCAATCCACACGTCGCCGCTCTTGAGCTGAGCCGTCGCCCGGCGTTGCCTGGCCAGCGCGTTGATGGTTTTGACGTCGAGCCTATAGCGCTTGGTCGGGATGCCGTTGACGGTCTCGTTGCCCAGCCATGTGCCGTAGATTTTGTCGCTGCCGGTTAGCTGGGAGAGAAAAGCATCTGCCGAAAACCCGGCGCTCAGCTGATCGAGGCCGGCGATGCGCGCACCGGGCACGGCACATACGCGCAAGATTAGCGCTTGGGCGACCACGTAGGGCTTGCCGTCCATGAGATAAAGAGTCAATCCACTGACCGGCAGGCCTTGCAAGTAGCGCCCCAGCAACACCGGCACTAAGCCGCCGCCGATGCCGATGACCTGGCGTCGGTTGACCAGATCGGCCTGCACCTCGGCGTTAAAGTCACCTTTGGCCACCTTGCCGGCGCTGCGGCCGTCGAGTTTCATCGTCACTACCGTCTTGTAGGACTTGACGCCGGCGGCCTTGTTGATCGGGCGGACGGTGATGCCGGGCGGCAGGGCAGCCGTCGGCGTCGGGCGCGGTGTGGACGGCGTGACCATGCGCAGCCTGCTAGGGGTTGCAGTAGGGCGTGGCGTCGCCGCAGCCGACTGGGCAGGATCGGCCGCGGGCTGGTTGGCGATGGCCGGTTGCCATGCGACGAACGAGGCGAGCGCAAGCGTCGCAACAAGCGACGACGCGCGAAAAGTGCGGGATACGTTCATACGCCCCGTAATCTACCAGCTTCGATCCTTCAGCCGCGATGTGCGTCACGCGCCTGCCGGCCGAGCATCCGGCGACGTCGGCTCGGCCAGCAGCGCCGCCACGCGGTATCCGGCCGCTTCGGCCGCCGCGATCAAGGCCTGAGCTTGCGGGCGCGCGTCCCGTTGCGGCCATTCCAGCGCTGCCACCGCGCTCAACACGACGACCAGCGCCTCGAAGGCCTCGCGGTTGAAGTAGGTCACGCCGTCATGCACGTTCACCCGCAGCAAGGCCTGGGCGTCCGCATCATCGAACAGGGCGCGGAGCGCGGCGATGGGGAGCGGAGAGCGAGGTGCGGCATCGCGGGCGGCGGAGTCCGGCACATCCGCAGGTGGCGAGAACATGCGATGATGCGTCATAGCCAGCTTGACCTGCATCACGGCCTGCCACGCTTGGCGGTCGTCCAGGCCCAAATCGCGCAGGGCGGCCTGCAACTCGTCACCCAAGCGCCAGCGGGTGAGCCAGACGCGAGCGGCTGATCCGGGATCGGTCGCGTCCGACGCCGCGCCATTCGCCGCCCTGGATGCCTCGGCTACTTCGCCGATGCGCCGCGAGAGCAGCCAGCCCAACGTTGCCGCGAGCGTCGCCGGGTCTTGCGGCAGGCGGCCCTGCGCGCGCAGGTCCAGGAATCGGCGCGCGTCCTCGCGCACGGCACGCGCAGCGGCGCGGCAAGATTCGACATCCGGCTCGGAGTCTGGCCGCACGTGGCGTCGAACCGCTTCTAACACCTCCTGCGTGCGCGCTTCGAGGAGCCGGAGGGGTTCGGTCACGTCCGAAGCTGCCGAGCCGATCAGCCTCTGCATCGTCTCGGCCGCCACCAGTCGCCGATAGGCGCGCGCCACCGGCGTCAGCCGCACGATCTCTAACTCTTCTGCGATGCTTGCTACCCAGCGCCCTTGCAGCCGGGCGTGCAGCTCGGCGTACGGGTGCGCCGCGTCGTCGCGCACCTCGCGGATGCGGTCAAACACGTGGTACTCGTAGGCGCGCAGCTCCATGTAGAGGCCGCGCGCGCACAGCTCACGGCTGCTGCGGATGAACTCGAGGCCGCTGATGGCATCGTGGAACACGACGAAGCAGGTTTCGTCGTCGTGCAGGCCAAGCGCCTCGGCGAGCGTGGACTGCGCAAGGACCTTTTCATTGCCGCGCTTGACGGCATACGCGGCCGACACGCGAATCCACCCGCGCGCCTCGGCAAACTTATTGTGATACAGCACCAGCGTCCTCTCATCGCCATAGGCGTTGGAATAGGCGAAGACGTCTTCGTTCACGCGGCCATCCAGCGCGTAGAAGTCGAACAGCCGGAACTGATCCACCCCGGCGAACAGGTAGCGCTTCTTCAACAGCGGGAAGATCTCGCGCTCATGGCGCGCCACGAGTTCCTGATCCGGCCACTCCCATAGTTTGGGGTAGCGGAATTCCATGCCGTATTTCTCGGTGTAACCCTCGATCTGGCCGTGCCCGAACATCGGCAAGCCGGGCATGGTGCACATCATCACGCACACGCCGAAGTACTTATCCCCCTTGCCGAACTGCTCGACGGCTGTCTTCTCATCCGGGTTGTTCTGGAAGTTGACGTAGCGGCGCAGGATTTCCGGGTCAAACTCGATGGTGTTCTTGATGAGCTGGCGATACTCGTCGTTCTTCTCGTCGCGCAGCATGTTCATGAAGGCGCTGTTGTAAACGCGGTGCATGCCGAGCGTGCGGACGAAGTAGCCCTCCAGCATCCAGAATGCCTCGGCCAGCAGCAGCGTGTCGGGCGCTTCCACCGCTGCGCGATCCACCACCTCGCGCCAGAACTCGTTCGGCATCAGCGCGTCAAACTCCTCGGCGGTCATGCCATGGCCGGCGCGCGACGGGATCGCCCCACCCTCGCCCGGCCCCGGGAACCACAGGCGCCGAATGTGTCGCTTGGCCAACGTCATGGCCGCGTCGAAGCGGATGATGGGGAAGCGACGCGCCACGCGCAGGATGGTCTGGATCACCGCCTCGCGCGCCTGAGGGTTGAGGTAGTTGATCTGCGCCGTGTCGTTCCACGGGAAGGACGTGCCGTCGTTGCCGTGGTAGATGTAGCGCACGTCGCCCGTTTGGCGATCGAGGCGCTTGAAGACAACCGCTGCGTCGGTGCGCGTGTAGTAGTGGTCCTCGAGGAAGATGCCGACGCGCGGATCATCGGAGAGATCCGGCCCGTTGAATGTGTACGACGGAAAGGGTGGGTAGTCGAGCGAGAGGAAGTAGTCCGGCCGCTCGATCACCCACTTCGAGTCAATGCCCATGTGGTTGGGCACCATGTCGCTGGCCAGGCGAATGCCATAGCGCCAGGCCTGAGCCCTGAGGTGATCGAGCGCGGCTTCGCCGCCCAGGTCCTCGGCGATCACGTAGTCGTAGAGCGAATAGGCCGAGGCCACGGCGTCGTGCGCGCCCATGATCTGCTTGATGCGCCGCGACGCCCTGCTGCGCTCCCACAAGCCGATCAGCCATAGGCCGGTGATGCCCCAGCGCGCCAGCTGCGCCAGTTCCTCATCCGGCACCTGGTCGAGCCGAGTGATGGCACGTTGATATTTGCGCGAAAGCTGGTCGAGCCAGACGTAGGTGTTCTTGGCCAGCAGCACCAGGCGCGGCATCCAGTCGGTGTCAGCGGTGTAGGCCTCGTACTCGATAACGGTAATGTCGCTCGCGGGCGCGGCGCCGACGCCGCGCAAATCTTCGATCGTCGGCACAAGCGCCGGACCCGGCCCACCCCATCCAAAGGCAGCTTTCTCCTCTTCGCGAATTAAGTCGAAGCCGATCAGCAGGCGCGTGAGGAAGCGGCTGAACGCCTCGCCGAAATACGGCGCCCAACGTTGCCGAATGAACTCCAACTGCCCCTGCAACGATCCGGGCGCGGCGCGCGCCGGAGCTTGCAACATCTCCACCAAGGTCTGGTTGTCCGGACCGAAGGGCGGCTGCTGGTCGAAGAACTCGCGAATCGCTGCGATCACCTGGCGATAGGGCGTGCCGTCGGCGACTTCGGCGTCATCGAACAGCTCGTCAAAAGGCTGAAAAGCCGGGTTTTCATTCTCCAGCCACAGCATGAGCAACTCCTCGAGGGCGTCTACGCTGTGAAGGGCCAGGTAAGTCGCCGAGTCCATCTCGCGGCGATACACCGGCAGCGGAGGGAAGCAGTCGGTGAAACGCGCCAGCGTCGCATAGACTGCTTCTGGGCCGACTTTCCGGCTGGCATAGTCGAGCGCGTCGCCGAAGATGCGCTGGCTGGGCGTGATCCGTCCGCGCCGGCGCAGTTCTGCTTCGTAGAGCCGAACGACGAGATGCGAAAGCTCGTCGAGCAGCCCCATCGCGTTCAAGTCGCCGGCGCGCACGGCGCGCTCAGGGTTGCGAGCCGCGTCGCGTCGGTCGTTCATGCGCTGCGCGAACTCGCGCGCGGCGCGCAGGTCGGCAAGGACGGCGTTGCCGGTGAACTGATAGATGGACTGATCGAAGTCGTATCGCTCGCGGGCGGCGCGGGAGATATGGAATTCCATGGGTGTTGCAGTGTCTCCGGGTTAGCGATTTGGCCGCGCTCAGAGAGCGCGACAGGCAACAAAGGGCAGCGCGGAGTTCACTCGAACTCAATCTCGACCTGTTCAAAGCCGGCCTTGCGCAGGAACTCGGTCAGCTGTAGCCGGGCCATCGTCTCGGCGATCTCGAGCATTTCAGCGTTGCGCTCGGCTTCGGTCCACAATTTGCGCCGCGCTTCATCCAGCGCTTCCAACTCCAAGCCTTCGTACTCCGAGAACAACCAGCTGCGCTGGCTGTCGAACACGCGCGATGCTTCGGGCAAAAGCTCAACGGCGAGCACCTGAGCGCGAGGGATCTTGAGTTTGATGCGCCGGCCGTTGATCTGCACGTGCGTCGGTTTGATCTTGCTCAGGTCTACGCCGACACGCACGCGGCCTAGAGCCATGAGCACAACTCGGTCGGTGCCCAACAAGATGTCGCCGATCCCGCCGCGCGACCGCGATCGCTCGATGACCGTGGAGGCGGTATATTCGATCACGCTCAGGTCGCTGAGCGCGCTCCACTTCGGCGGAGGCAATGGCGTCGGCGTGGGTGTCGGCGTCGGCGTCGGCTGCGGTGTTGGCGTGGGCGTAGGCGTTGGTGTGGCGGTAGGTAGCGGCGAGGGGGTAGGCGGCTCGGTCGGGACAGGCGTGGCAGTGATGATGATGATCTTCTCGACGGTCTTGATCACCGTCGGCCGTTCGGCCACAACGGCGGTCGGCGACGCCGGCTGCGAGATGATGAGCAGCGCAGCTGCCGCGCCGATGACGATGATAGCCAGGGCGGCGGCAGCTGCAACGATCACCGACGCATAGGGACGTGTCCAGAACGAGCCGCCGTTCGATTGCATCGCTTTCTCCTGTCTGTCGCGCTTGGTGCGCGTCGGTCGGCCAGCCTACGGCAAAGGGCCACATCCCTCGTGCCGCGTCATTCCTTCACCAGGTGCATATCTTCGGGGCGAATGACGGCTGGCGCGGTAGGGTCGAAGCAGATGAACTCGAAGTAGCGCAGCGGCGTCGCGCCGATGTTGATGATGCGGTGATGGTGCGTCGCAGGCACGTGCTGGTAATCGTTCGGGTGCATGACGCCGCTCAGCCGCTCGATCTCGATGCGCGCCTCGCCGTCGAGGATGTAGATCATCTTCTCCTTGACGCTCTCGACCATCACGTCGGTGGCAGCGCCGACCGGCAGCACGCGCACGTGCGTGGTGATCCGCTCATCAGACGGCATGGACTCGGTCGCATCGGGGGCGAAGGCGCTCTTCAAAGGCGCATGGCCCTCAAACGCACCGGGCTTAAAGTCCTTGTAGCGCCAACGCGCATGCTTGTGGTTCGGCGTCACCAGGACGTAGAGGCATACCGTCTCGTCCCCGACCAACCAGTAGTTGTGATAGCGATCCGGCGGCATGAACAGCAGCTCGCCGGGGCCGACGCGCTGCTTGCTTGCGCCGACTTGGATGTCCATCTGGCCGGCAGCGATGTAGATGATCTCCGAGGCGTCATCATGCGCGTGCGGCAGCGGGCCGAGCGGGTCGTTGATGAACCAATGCGCGTCCGGCGTCCACACCAATGCGCGCGAACGAATCCGCTCCGTCCAGATGAGCGGCTGCTTCATCCATTCTCTCCAATCAGGCTTGTGCATGGCATGGCGAATCTTACATTCAATCCGCGCAATCACGCCAGCCGGATGCCATAGTCGCGCGAGGCGTAGTCGTAGAACTCGCGGATTGGCGCGGCACTTTCGCCCCGGAGACCTTTGTATTCCGGCTTTATCTGGCTGAGCTGGATCATGAAGCGAATGCCGCCCAGTTCGACCGTGCCGTAGAGCGAGAGGCGCTCGGCGCGCTCTAGCAGCGTAAAGTCGCTGACGTACTCTGGGCAAGTCGCGCTCAGGTGCGCATACGCCGCCTCCAGGTCATCCACCACAAAGCCGAGATGATGGATGCGCGAGGGTAACCCATCGCTGAGCGGCTGCCCCGGCTCGGCCTTGAAGAAGAACAAGGCATTGATGCCGGTGGTGAGCACGAGCAGATGCTCGTCATCTCGCACATTCTTCATCTTCAGGCCATCCTGGAAGAAGCGCCGGCACGCTTCGCGATCCGTCGTGGCCAGCGCCAGATGGTCAAAGCCGAAGTTAGTGAACTCCGATCGGCGCCCGTGCAGCGGAGTGGCCTGCAGCAGGAAGTTGCAGTGGCCGTAATGATCATGGATCTCATACAACCACATATCCGGGAAGATCAGCTCGCCGTTCGGCAGCGTGATGCGCAAGCGATGCCGGTGCATCACCTCATGGGGGAGGAAGGCGTGCAGCGCTTGATGCACGACCTTGTCGCGCGGCATTTGGCCGCCAAAGCTGCGACCGTCGGGCAGGGTGAATGAAACCTCGATCATAAGCGCACCATCAATTCCGCGAGGCTTGAGCTGCCACGAAACCGCGCACGATGCCGGCGGTCACTGCCGCCTGCTGGATGTGGATGAAGTGGGCACAATCGGGGACGGTGAGATAGCGCGCATGGCGAATCAAGCCGACCACCGTCGCCATCATAAAGTCCTTGGTCAGAAACGGCTCATGTTGTCCGCCGATCACGATCGTGGGCGCAGTGATGCGCGAGAGGCGCTCCGGAAAGTTGACGCCCCGCGTCCAAGTGTTGAAGACGCCGACGAACGCTTCTTTGCTCCAGGTGAGCGCGCCGGGCAGCAGCGCATCCAACATCTCCTGCGGCATATCGCCATACCAGCCCAGGCGCAAGATCTGGGCGCGTCCTTCGACCCGCGTGTCGCCGTCGGCGCCGCGCAAAAACAGCGCGCGCGCCGCCTCGTTCACCGGCACGCCCGTCGCCGGCACTGGCCCAATCAAGACAAGCGACTTAACCGCATCGCCCAGCTCTGAGGCGAGCCACTGCGCGATCGCCCCGCCGGTCGAATGACCGAGCAAGGTGAAATCTTGAATCCCTTCGGTGCGGATCACGGCCAGCGCATCTCGCGTGAGGTGATCAAAGGTGTAGGCGCCTTCGTCTTGCGGCTTATCCGAGTTGGCGCAGCCGCGCAGGTCCGGCGCGATGATGCGATACTCATCCGGGGGGAAGAACGGCAGCATGTACTCCCAGTGCTCCGCATCCGAGTTGAAGCCATGCTGCCAGAACATCACTTCAGGTCCATGGCCGTATACGTAATACGCGATTTGCACATTGTCTGCGCCGACAGCATATCGGGGCTCACCAAACGTCGTCTCAAGGTGTTCACTTCGCTTAGCCTTCATGATCTACATCTCCTGACTCGATTTACACGAACACAGGCTCAAGCGTAAGGCTGAAGGGTGAGAGGACGGTGATAGCCGCGCAGAGAAGATGCGAGGAATGGCTTAATCTTGTGGAGTGGAGATGCCGGGAATCGAACCCGGGTCCGAAATGCGCCTGCCGCGAGTGACTACGAGCGTAGTTGCCGTTTGAATCTCACGTCCGGCATCCCCGGCAACGGGGTTTTCCGAACGCCAGTTCGTCGGTTTGGCGATCAGCCCGCGTTGACTCACCTACGAACCTCGGTGAAACGCGCGCCGGCTCTATCACACCGCAACATCTCCCACCGGCGCGAGGAGATGAGCGATGCCGCAGACGCTATGCTGCGGATGCAGTCCGATGACTTACGCAGCCATCGGGACGGCATTCCAGTTGATCTTCTTCGCACTTACTGTGCTGCGCACTGTTTAACGAGAGTCGCTTCTCGGCTCGCCACTCGGACACGACACAATCCGTCGAAACCTGTCATCCCCGAGCTGTTGAGAATTATACCGCCAATAGATTGCTTTACAATAGGTTCGCGCAAATGCGCAAACGTCAATTATGAACAAAGCGGAGATGATCCGGCGCCTGGAGCGCAGCTTTTCGGCGGAGCAGGCCGGCGTGTTGGCAGAGGTGATCCACGATGCCTACAACACACTGGTTAAGGCTAGCGACTTCAGCGAACTGAAGACGATCGTCGCCGAGCTGGCCGAAGCTCAGAAACGCACCGACCAGCACGTCGCCGAGCTGGCCGAGGCCCAGAAACACACCGACCAGCGTCTTGCCGAATTGGCCGAGGCTCAGAAACGCACCGACCAGCGCGTCGCCGAATTAGCCGAGGCTCAGCGCGAACTGGCTGAACAGCAGAGACAAACAGCCGCCGAGCTGCGCGGCTTGGTAAAGGTGGTGCGTGGACTCGCCATTGAGGTCGGCAGCCTATCGCGCACCATGAGCTATTCGCTTGAGAACGAGGCCTACCGTCTGCTGCCGGCTCTGCTCACACAACGATTCGGCCTGAACGTCGAGCAGAAGTTCGTGCGCACCGAAATCAACGGCGAAGAGATCAATCTGTTCGGTCGAGCGCGTCGGGACGGCCAAACGGTGCTTATTGTCGGTGAATCGAAGCTCCGTTTAGATTCACGCGCGGTCGAACGAAAGAAGATCTTCGACCAGCTTGAGCGCAAAGTAGCCGCCGTGCGCCAGGCATATCCCGACCAAGAGATCATGCCGGTGCTGATTACACACTATGCGCGGCCGGCTATCTTGAAAGAAGCGGAAAGCCGCGGCGTGCAGGTCTTTCAGAGCTTCGAGTGGTGAGCATGAACCGAATTCTCATCACATTGTTGCGCGCCGTCGTGTTCGTCATCCTGGGCATCACCACAGCCGTCGGCGGGTCTGCATGGGCTCAGCCCGGTGAATCCCTGGCGCGAATCGTCACGCCGGTGCGTGACCAAACGCTGCGCGGCAACGTCACCATCCAGGGCAGTGCCACCTCGCCGGTCTTTTCGCGCTACGAACTGGCCTATGCTCAAGAACCCGACCTGGCCAACTGGATCGTGATCGGCGGCGCAGTGCAGCCGGTGGAAGCCGGCATGCTCGGCGCGTGGAACACCCGTCCCTTGCCCGATGGCAAGTACGCGCTACGCCTGCAGGTATTCGGCGCAGACGGCAGCGTGAACGAGGCGATCGTCCGCAACCTGACCCTGGCTAACGCAGCGGCCGAACCGACGCCGGCCGTTTCGGTCGTAATCACAGATACGACCGGTTCGAGGACCGGTGTGGTAGCCGAAGTACAGACCGCGCGCAATCTACTCCAGTTGGCCGTGACCACCGCTGCACAGCTGCCGGACGCGTTCATGCGCGGCGTTCGCCTAGCCATCCTCGGCTTCCTCGCCCTAGGCGCATATGTGACGCTGAAGCGCATTGTGCTCTTCGCCATTCGGCACTTGAAGCAGGAACCAGTGGACTACGGGAGATAGGCGCATCCGCGCACTCAGTTAACTCCCATGGATGAACGCCGCCGCATCATCGTTGGATTGGGCAACCCCGGCAAGCAATACGCTCACAATCGGCACAACGCCGGCTTCATGGCTGTGGACCGACTGGCCGACCGACATGGTCTGAAGTTCACACGCATGATGCACAAAGGCATCGTCGCGCTCGGCGAGATCGAGGGATGCAAGGTCGCGCTGGTTAAACCCCAGACGTTCATGAACCTGAGCGGCGAATCAGTTGTGCCGATCGTCAGGTTCTATAAGTCCGAACCGAGTGATCTGCTGGTAACATATGATGAGCTAGACCTGCCGTTAGGCCAATTGCGCATGCGACCCAAGGGTGGCTCTGGCGGTCACAACGGCATGAAGTCCATCATCGCTCGGCTAGGCAGCGAAGACTTCCCGCGCCTGCGCATCGGCGTAGGCCGACCACCAGGACGGCGCGATCCGAAGGACTTCTTGCTGGACGATTTCACGCCCGACGAGATGGCCGCGCTCGACCCCACCCTCGATCGTGCGGTTGAGGGCATCCGGCGCTGGCTCACCGACGGGATTGACAACGCGATGAACTTCGTGAACGCGCCGGCCGACAAGGCATAAGGCGCGATCGTCGCACACTCTCCACGATGAGACCCTCCCCGTCAGAGGGTTGCGCGTATGCCATAGATGCAAGAGAATTTAGGGGTATCCGCGCCGATAAACCCTTTCTACCCATACCACTTTGACCAAGGAGGAAGATCAAACATGAAGACAAATCGTTTCAAAGTTCTGGGGGCACTGCTGCTGGTTGGCGCGCTGGCGAGCGCCTGCGCTGCGCCTCCGGCCGCGGCGCCCGCTCAACCCACCGCACCCGCTGCTGAGCCGACAGCGCCTGCCGCCGAACAACCCTTCATCGTCGGCATGGTCATCGTCGGGCCGATGAATGACAAGGGCTGGAACGAAGCCCACGTCCTGGGCGCTCAGTATGTGATGGAGAAGATGCCCAACGTCAAATTCGAATTCGTGGACAAGGTTAACCCTGCCGACCGGCCAAACGTCAAAGGCTCACAAGTAGCCGACGAGCTCATCGCTAAGGGCGCGAAGGTGGTCATCTTCAACTCGGACGACTTTAAGGACGATGCCCTAGAGACGGCCAAGAAGCACCCGAACGTCGTGGTGATTCACGCCTCCGGCGACTACGCCTGGAAGGAAGGCAAGAACTACAAGAACCAGCCTAACCTCGGCAACCTGATGACAAAGATGGAGCCCGGCTGGATGATCGCCGGCTGCGCCGCGGCGCTGGGCAGCGAGAATGGCAAGATCGGCACAGTTGGCCCGCTGATCAACGAAGAGACGCGTCGCTACGCGAGCTCGGCTTATCTTGGTGCGAAGTACTGCTGGGAGAACTACAAGAAGCGCGACCCGAAGGAGCTGCAGTTCAAGATCACCTGGATCGGCTTCTGGTTCAACATCCCAGGCGTCACGCTCGACCCGACAAAGGTAGCGGACGACTTCTACAACGGCGGTTTTGACGTGGTGATGAGCGCGATTGACACTCCCGAGGTCGCCGTTCAGGGCAAGAAGGCTGCCGAAGCCGGCAAGGCGGTCAAGTACCACCACTACAACTACAAGGGCGGCTGCGAGCTGGCCCCGGACATCTGCCTAGGCGTACACTATTACAACTGGGGTCCGGGCTACCTCAAGATCATCCAAGAGGCCATGGCCGGCACATACAAGGGCACATGGACCTGGGCCGAGGCCGACTGGAGCAACCTGAACAATCGCGACACATCATCGTTCGGCTACATCAAGGGCAATGCGCTGGGCGCAGAGAACGAGAAGCTGCTCGACCAGTTCATCAAGGGCCTGGGCGATGGCAGCATTGACCTGTGGAAAGGCCCGCTGAACTTCCAAGATGGCACGGTCTTCCTCAAGGAGGGCGAGCGCGCCACCGACCAGCAGATTTGGTACCTCCCGCAACTGCTGGAGGGCATGGAGGGCCCAAGCCAGTAGCGCTGAACCAGCGGTTCGCTGGTCGGTGCGTCGCCGTGACGCAGCGCACTGGCCAGCAACCGCGCGACTGATCCGCGGTGAAAGTCGAACTCCACCACATCCACAAGCATTTCGGCAACGTCCACGCCAACGACGACGTATCGCTGACCGTCGAAGCCGGGACGATCCACGGCTTGTTAGGCGAGAACGGCGCCGGCAAGAGCACGCTGGTCAAGATCCTCAGCGGCTTCATCACGCGCGATAGCGGCGAGATTATCTTGGATGGCCGGCCGGCACATATTCAATCCCCGGCCGACGCACTGCGCTACGGCATCGGGATGCTGCATCAGGATCCGCTCGACTTCCCGCCGCTCACGGTGGTCGAGAACTTCATGGCCGGATCGCTGGCGACGCCGGCACTGCTGAACGCGCGCGCCGCCGAGCGCACTTTCTCTGCGCTGTGCCGCCAATTCAACTTTGACATTGATCCGCAAGCGCGCGTAGGCGATCTGACCGTCGGCGAGCGTCAACAGTTGGAGATCGTCCGCTTGCTGGCGAACGGCGCCGGCACGCTGATCCTCGACGAGCCGACCACCGGCATCTCGGCATCCCAGAAGACACTACTGTTCGATGCGCTGCGCCGGTTGGCGCGCGAGGGTAAATCCATCATCTTTGTCTCGCATAAGCTCGAGGACGTAGAGGAATTGTGCGATTGCGTCACTGTGATGCGCCGCGGGCGGGTGGTGGGTGAATTGACGTTGCGCGACACCCCTACCAAGCGCGCTGCGGACGGCCAGCCCGCGGGCAAGCATGTCAATGTCGCCGCACGCATCGTCGAGATGATGTTCGGCAAAGAGCTGGCGATGCCCGTCAAGCCGGCGACTCATCAAGACGAAGTGATCCTCACCCTAGATGGCCTCATCTTGCGCAACGACCGTCTCGAGATGTCCATCGAGCACCTGTCCGTTCAGCGCGGCGAGGTCATCGGCATCGCCGGGTTAGAGGGCAGCGGCCAGCAGCTCTTTCTGCTGACGTGCGCCGGACTCGAACGCCCGGCCGGGGGCTCCATTCGGGTGGGCGAACGAGACCTCACGCATAAGCCCTACGCCGACTTCGTGAAAGCCGGCGTGTGCTATCTGCCCGCCGACCGCCTGCGCGACGGGCTGATCAGCGGCCTGACCATCCAGGAGCATGTGGCGCTGCGCATGTCGGGCAAAGGCATCTTCATAGATCGCGCCGCTGCCGCCAAAGAGGCCGAGCGGGCAATCGCTACGTTCAACATTCGCGGCCAACCTGACACGACGGTCGAGCGACTCTCGGGCGGCAACCAGCAGCGCACTCAGCTTGCGTTGATGCCTTCACCGCTGAACGTGCTGCTCATGGAGCATCCCACGCGCGGTTTAGATATCGAATCTACGCTCTGGGTATGGCAGCAACTGATCGCACGGTGCAACCAAGGCACAGCAATCGTGTTCGCCTCTTCAGATTTAGATGAGATCGTGCAATACAGCGATCGCGTCATCGTGTTCAGCGGCGGGCGCATCTCACCGCCCATCGCCGCGTCTGAACTGACGGCCGACTCGCTGGGGCACATGATCGGCGGGCGATTCTGACCGATCGCTAGGGACTTGCAAACGAGCTGATGGAAGGTACCGCAGCACCTCAGGCAATGACGACACCGGCGAGAATCGCCGGTCTGCCGCCGGCTTTCTACCGCGTCGGCGCATTTGTCATCTCGCTCATCTTTATTGCACTTATCGTCTTGATCTCCGGCGCTTCGCCCGTGACGGTGATCGGCAGCATGGTGGGCGGCGCATTCGGTAACGCGGACCAGATCGGCCGCGTGATCGCCACACTGTCGCCGCTGCTGCTGTGCGCCGCCGGCTTGGTCTATACGTTCAACGCCGGACTCTACAATCTCGGCGTTGAAGGCCAGATCACATTCGGCGCCATTGCGGCCACTTGGCTGCTGCGCGTCGTCTACCCCGAAGGTGCGACAGCCAGCCTGCTGCCGCCGCCTCTGGCAATCGCGCTGGCCATCGTCGTTGGCGGCATCGGGGGCGTGCTTTGGGGGCTGCTGGCCGGCGCGTTGCACGTCTACGGCCGCATCAGCGAGATCTTCGCCGGCCTTGGCCTGAACTTCGCAGCGACCGGCATCGCTATCTACCTGATCTTCGGCCCATGGAAGCGCCCCGGCGTCGCCTCGCTCAGCGGCACACAACCATTCGACGAGTCCTTGTGGCTGGGGACGTTCGGCAACACCGAAGCCACACCCGTCGCGCTGGGGTTAGGGTTGCTCGCGCTCGCCTTCACCATCATCGTGATGCGCAACACGTATTTCGGGCTGCGCTTGCGAGCCGTGGGACGCAATCTGCGCGCAGCGTATGTGCTGGGTGTTCCGGCGCGCCGCCAGCTGCTTAGCGCATTCTTTATTTGTGGGCTCTTCGCCGGAGTGGCCGGCGCGTTACAAGTGGTAGGCATGTTCCATCGTTTGATCCCGAACATCTCCAGCAACCTCGGCTTTCTGGGGTTATTGGTGGTGATGCTGGTGAACTTCGACCCGCTGTGGATCTTGCCGGTCGCCTTCTTCTTCAGCGCGTTGAACATCGGCAGCTTGCAGCTCCCGCTGTCGTTCGGCCTGGAGTCATCGCTGGCCGGCGTCATCCAGGGCTTACTGGTGCTGTTCGCGCTGATCGGCCATGGGTTGGCCCAAAAATACGGTCGCAAGCCGGGGGAATGACTGCGATGGAGTCCGGTTCACTACTCGTCATCCTAGCCACAGCAATCGCCTTTGCTACGCCGCTGGTCTTCGCGTGCATCGGCGAGACGATCACCGAGCGCGCCGGCGTGATCAACCTATCCGCGGAAGGCACGATCATGCTGTGCGCCATGGTCGGGTTCGTCGCAGCCAAGGTCACCGACAACGTTTGGGTTGGCTTTGTGGCCGCGGCGATCATCGGCGCGCTCATCGCCCTTATCGTGGCCTATGGTGCCATCACGCTTAAACAATCGCAGATCGCCATCGGTTTCGTGCTGGCGTTACTGTGCAGCGATCTATCGGCCTACTTGGGGAACCCCTATGTGCGCGTCCCTGGCCCAACCGTACCACCGCGCTTCCCGATTCCCATCTTGCAGGACATCCCGCTAATCGGGCCGCTGTTCTTCCGTGAAGGCGACATCCTGGTCTATGCCGGCTACTTGCTGATCATCGCCGCGTGGTTTTACTTCTACCGCACGCGCGGCGGGCTGACGCTGCGGGCAATCGGCGAACAACCGGCCGCCGCTTTCGCGCGCGGGCACAACGTGATTGCGCTGCGCTACGCCTACACGATGATCGGCGGCGCGCTGATGGGCATTGCCGGCGCAGCCTTCTCGCTGGACTTCAAGGCTGGATGGAGCTATCGGCACACCGCCGGCTACGGCTGGATCGCACTGGCCATTGTGATCTTCGGCGGATGGAACCCACTGCGCGTGGCATTGGGCGCGTATCTGTTCGGCGTGTTGCAATCGCTGGCCAGCGTCGTACAGAGTGCGATTCCCGACCTGCCCACGCAGATGTTTACTGTCGCGCCGTTCGTGCTGATGATCTTGGTGCTGGTGCTGACTTCGAGCGACTGGCTGGACCGGCTGCTGAATTATCTGCCGGTGAATGCACGACGGGCGTTCTTGCGCGCCATTCACGCTGCACCTCCAGCAGCATTAGGTCGGCCGTTCGAGCAGGATTGAACGCTGCCTAAGCCAGGGCTTGCCAAAGCTCGTAGGTCAGCTCACCAAACGACGGATCGCGCTTGAGTTGGATAGCCTCGCGCGGGCGCGCGAACGGCACGCGCACTTCTTTGATGATGCGCCCAGGCGCAGCTGACATTACTAGCACACGATCGCCCAGCGTCAGCGCCTCGTCAATCGAATGGGTGACGAACAACACGGTTTTGCGCGCATCGTGCGAGGTCGGCGCGCCTTCCCACAATCGGAGCAGCTCGCGCTGCAGTGCCATGCGCGTCTGCTCGTCGAGCGCACCAAACGGCTCGTCCATCAATAGGATCTCTGGATCGGCGACCCAGGCTCGCGCCAATGCGACGCGCTGCTTCATGCCACCCGAAAGCTGATACGGATACGCTTCGGCAAACCTGGACAGGCCTACTAAGCCGAGCTTGTGCGTCACGGCAGCCTCACGCTCCTTCTCGGACAGGCCACGCAACTTTAGCGGATATTCGACATTGCCGTAGACGGTGAGCCAGGGAAAGGTGGAATCGCCCTGGAAGACGAGGATAGGCGTCTGGCTGCCGACGCTCAGCGTGCCTGCAGTTGGCTGCTCCAAGCCGGCAATCAAGCGCAGCAATGTGCTCTTGCCGCAGCCGCTCGGTCCGACGATGCAGACAAACTCGCCCGGCGCAACCTGTAAGTCGAGCGGGCCGAGGGCACGAATCACCGTGCCCTCCGGCCCCGCAAAGTCCTTGGTCAGTTGTCGAGCGACGATCACTTGAACTCCACTGTGCCGCCTAGCGCTTTCAGCGCCTCCTCTGCATATTTGGTGTTTACGAACTTCGACATGTCCAAATCTTGTTCGTAATTAAGCAGGCCTTGCTTACGATAGAAGCGTTGCAGCGCCTGAATGTCTTCCAGCGACACCGTGCCGTTGGGATCGAAGTGCGGTCGTCGGGCGCGCTTGATTACCTCGGGTTCAACTTTGGTGTATTTGGAGATGGCGGCGACGTTAGCGTCGTCGAAGTAAGCTTCGCCCTGCAGGTCGCGCGCGCCGCGCAAGTATGCCTTGATGAATCGCGTGGCTAGGTCGGGGTTAGCCGTCACCCAGCTCTTGTTAAAGTAGACATAGGTGGGCTTGAAGCCGTCTACGAAGTCCTCGGACAGGCGAATGATCAACCCTTTGTCTTCGGCAGCGGTCGCGAACGGCTCGGTCAAGATCGCGCCATCAAGCGTGCCGCTCTCCAGCGCCGGCGCAATCTGCGGGAAGGGCAAACCCAGCACCTCGACTTCGGTGATGTCCACCCCACCCTGGCGGAGCGCCTCCGATAGCCACCACTCAGTGGCAGTGCCGCGATTGTTCGTAGCGACCTTCTTGCCCTTCAAATCACTCATCTTGGTCAGCTCACCGCTCTCGAAGCGCTTCTTGCTCACCACGAACGGGCTGGCCAACGGGGGCCGCTCGGTGTGCAGCGACGCAGCGATCTCGAACTCGATACCGCGCGCGACGGCGTTGAGCATGCTGGCCGAAATGCCACCCCCGGCTACGTCGAAGTTGCCAGAGGCGACTTGTACCACGGCATCCGAGCCGCCTTCAATGGGCAAGAACTCGACCTTTAGCCCTTCCTCGGCGAAGTAGCCCTTTTCGGCAGCCACGTAGACCGGCGCATTGATCGCAACCGGCACGAAGCCAAACTTCACCGTTTTCAGCTCGGCCGCAGGCCGGGTCGGCGCCACCGGCGGCGCCGCACAGGCGGACACTAGCGCGGCCGATGCAAGCGTGAGTGTGACGACCTGTTTCATCGTAATCATGACGTCCTCCATTGCCCCAACCTACCCTCTTCCAGGAGGCTAAGGGGTTCGACAAATTAAGCGTGTTCGTTGCGTTGCAGGCTACAATGTGTGGCTGAGTGAAGTATGAGCAGCCCATCTACTCAACAACACCGCGAAATTGCCGCCCGGCAGGGCGCGATTCACGTTGCCATCGTCACGGTGAGCGACACGCGCACCCGAGAGAACGACACCGGCGGCGACTTGATCGAGGAGCGCGTGACATCCGCCGGGCACAAGGTGGTCTTTCGCACGATCGTCAAGGATGAGCCGGAGCAGATTGGTGCCTTGCTGGAAAGCATCGTGAACGATACGGACGCGCGGGTCATCTTGTTTACCGGCGGCACGGGCATCGCCCCGCGCGACACCACCTACGACGTGATCTCGCGCAAACTGGAGAAAGTGATGCCTGGCTTCGGCGAATTGTTCCGCATGCTGAGCTACCAGGAGGTCGGTGCAGCAGCTATGCTCTCGCGGGCAACGGCCGGCGTGTATCGCGGGCGCGTGATCATGTCCATGCCCGGTTCGCCCAACGCCGTGCAGGTCGCCATGGATAAGTTGATCATGCCGGAGATCCAGCACTTAGCATGGGAGGTGGCCCGATAAGCAGACAGATTGACCTTCTTCGTGAAGCGGATTTCGATGAAGCGAGGAAGCTACCTTCGGGAGTCGAACCCGAAACCTATCGCTTACGAAGCGATTGCTCTGCCGATTGAGCTAAGGTAGCGCGACTGTTCCTCCTGAATCATACCTGATGCACCGTTGATGCGTCAATGCCACATCCGTTCTCGTTCTCCCCATCGCTTTGTGTTTTCGTCTTTGGCGCCGTTTCAGTGCGCGATAGCGCGAGATGCAGCCCGCGCCACGCCAAACGTTCTCGGCGCGAAGCCCTGCTGCGCCTAGATTTCGCCAGCCGGCGGCACAATCTCGCCCTGGCTGCTCAGTAACCCTACGCCAAATTTCTCGGCGGCCTTGCGCGCGCTCAAGTCCGCCCTCATTCCGTAGACATACACCAGAAATGGTCCTTCCACCCCAACCCTGCGCAGTGCATCGCGAAAGCTCTCCGAGCGTATTCGCTTAGCCCAGGCCTCAACCGCCTGCCAGCCCAAACGCGCCTTGGCCTCTAGCACGGCCCACATGCGCCGCCCCTGCGGGTCTTCCACCTGATGCGCCACGTCTATATCTCCATTTAGGCGCAGATACAGCGTCTCGGCCAGGATGCGATAGCCTTTCTCTTCCAACACTGCGCGCAGCACGGCAGCGGCTTCTTCTTCCACAGTTACCCCGATGATGTTCTCCAGGCGGGCGACCTGTGTGCTCGTGCGCTGCTGCATGACGGCCAGCTCTTCCACTCGCTGCTCGGTGCGCTGCTGCGAGGCGGCCAAATCAGCTAGCATCTTCTCGACCTGGCGAAAGCGTTCTTCGGTGCTGCGGGCGAATTGATCCACGGTGGCCGCCAAACTCTCCATCGTTTTTGGCAGCCGCAGAATGTCGTCCGTCAGCACCAGCCGCCGTATCTCGGCACGCCAGCTCGGATTCTGCTCGAGCAACTCGACAAGATCATGAAAGTCTGAGACGGTGAACGGCATGGGTACTACACCCAGCAGGATTATAGAGTCAAAACCCTTCTGCTGGCGCAGCGCGCTACTGCCACGTTACGCAGCTCC
>JANWVF010000073.1 GCA_025056965.1 Thermoflexales bacterium
AGCACTCATCGTCGGGAGCGAGGGCGAGGGCGTGAGCCGTCTGCTGCGCGACAAGGCCGACTTGTTGCTGCGGCTACCCATGCGCGGGCGCGTGGCATCGCTGAACGCGGCGGTGGCCGGCGCAGTGGCAATGTATGAGGCACTACGACAGCGCGAGGAGGGGTAGCCGAAATTCGAGACGCCGGATGCCGTAGTGCCAGGGCCTACGCATCAGAGCGCTGCCCGCGATCAAGTTGCCGGCCAAACAGAGCGGGTAGGCGAAGGCACTGCCTTCGCCTACCCACGCCTTCGCTTTGGCCGCCTGGCCTGCACTGCGCACAACGTTGATGATGCGTAAGCTCTGCGCGGTGCAGCCGACATGCGCACTTTTTCACAAACAGGTATAATAAGAGCAGGTTCGGGGGTACCTAGCCGTATCTCTCTCTTGCATATTTCGCCATATTCATCTGTCATTTCGTCATTCTGTCATTTTGTCACGAGGAGGGCTAAGCCATGGTAAAGCTCACTAAGTTGGAGAAGACCATCCTGGAAGCCATCAAGACGGCTCCGCTCGGCCTGCCGGATTGGCATGCTCTGGCTAAGGCGGAGCACATTGCGCTGGATTACATCCAGCAGCGCGTCGAATGGATGCGCCGAATGGGAATCATCAAGTAATCTGCCGACGCGCAGCAGGTAGCATTCGTCAAGAGCGGCATGGTGCATGTCGCTCTTTGATTTTCCACGGCGCAGAAGGGGGACGCTTCTGGAAGATACAGGAGCAGCGCGGCCATCAATGGGCTGCGCTCAAGCACGCAGGCAGCGCGCCGGTTGAACATGAGTGCTGAACCGGAGGGTGTCGCTATAATCGCACGCAGCATCATATAGCGCTCTCGACATCCTCACAACGGAAGGTCTTTCCATGTCCATCCTCGCAGATAGAAACACACGCCTGATCGTGCAGGGCATCACCGGCCGAGAAGGCGACTTCCATGCGCGCCAGATGCACGCCTATAGCCCCATCGTCGTAGGCGGCGTGACGCCCGGTAAAGGCGGCATGGTGACAGATTACGGCGTGCCGGTCTTTGACACCGTTGGCCAGGCCGTGCGCGAAGTGGGCGCTAATGCCAGCGTGATTTACGTGCCGGCCCGCTTCGCGCCCGATGCCATCATGGAAGCTGCCGACGCCGGCATCAAGCTGATCGTGTGCATCACCGAGGGCATCCCGGTCATAGACATGATCCGCGTGCGCGCCTACTTGGACACGAAGCAGTCGTTGCTCCTGGGGCCGAACTGCCCCGGCCTGCTCACGCCCGGTCAAGCCAAGATCGGCATTATTCCTGCCAACATCGCCAAGCCCGGCAATGTGGGTGTGGTGTCGCGCAGCGGCACGCTCACCTACGAAGCGGTGAACGCGCTGACACAGGCCGGCATGGGCCAAAGCACCATCGTCGGCATCGGTGGCGATCCGGTGCGCGGCTTGGGCTTCCTCGAGGTCATCAAGATGTTCAACGAAGATCCGGAGACCGAAAAAATCGTGATGATCGGCGAGATCGGCGGCAGCGACGAAGAGATGACGGCGGCCTGGATCAAGGACAATGTGAAGAAGCCGATAGCCGGCTTCATCGCCGGACGCTCGGCGCCACCCGGCAAGCGCATGGGTCATGCCGGCGCGATCATCGAGGGCAGCATGGGCACAGCGGAGAGCAAGATCGCCGCGATGAAAGCGGCCGGGATTCGCATGGCCGACCTGCCTACGGACATCCCGGATTTGCTGCGCTAGGAAGCTTACCTGGCGCCCGACGTCTCGACGGTGCGCGGGGCACGCCATGGCCAAGTTCTACGTAGTGTGGCAGGGCCGCAGGCCGGGCGTATACGAAAGTTGGTCGGAAGCGCGGGCGCAGGTGGAGGGCTTCACCGGCGCGCGCTACCGATCCTTCGCGAGCCGAGCCCAGGCCGAAGCTGCGTTTGCGTCGGGCGGCGCCGCGAGCAACATCGCCGCGCTGCCGGCCAAGGTGCGCCAAGGCTACGCCGTAGACGCCGCATGGAGCGCGCGCTCCGGGCAGATGGAGTATCGCTGCGTCGAGATCGTCACCGGCAGGGAGATCTTCCGCGGCGGTCCATTCGAGGACGCGACGAACAACGTCGGTGAGTTTCTGGCCGTAGTGCACGCGCTCGCCTGGCTGAAGGAACGCGGCAGTCGAGCGCCGATCTACACCGACTCAAGCAACGCGATCCTATGGGTTGCCCAGGCGCGCTGCCAAACGACGCTGGCGCGCACGCCGCGCAATGCCGCGCTGTTCGAGCGCATCGCGCACGCCGAGCGCTGGCTAGACGAACACGAGTACTGCAACGCTGTACTCAAGTGGCGCACGGATGAATGGGGCGAGAATCCGGCGGACTTCGGGCGCAAGTAAGCCTCGTGAACAATACCGAGATACCCTGACCCTACACGCATGTTCAACCTCTCCGCAATCCGCAGCGAATTCCCGGCCTTGGCGCGGGAGCACGCCGGCCGGCCGCTTGTCTTCTTCGACGCGCCCGGTGGCACGCAGGTCACCCGGCGCTGTCTGGACTACATGGTCGAGTACCTCACGCGCCACAACGCCAACACACACGGCGCGTTCATCACTGCGCAAGAGAGCGACGCGCTCATCGAGGCGGCGCACGAAGCCGCCGCCGATCTGCTTAACGCCGAGCGCAAAGAGGAGATCGTCTTCGGCCAGAACATGACTAGCCTCACCTTCGCGCTCAGCCGGAGCATCGGCCGCACGCTGCGCGACGGCGATGAGATCATCCTCACCCGGCTGGATCATGACGCCAACTTCTCGCCCTGGCAGCTGATGGCCGAGGAGCGCGGAGTCTGCGTACGCGTGGTGGATATTCGCCCCGAAGACTGCACGCTGGTCATCGAGGACTTCGCGCGCTACCTCAACGCGCGCACACGGCTGGTCGCCGTGGGCTACGTGAGCAACGCCGTCGGCACGATCAATCCCATCCGGCAGATCGCCAACATGGCTCACGACGTCGGCGCGCTAGTCTTCGTGGACGCCGTCGCCGCCGCGCCGCACCTGCCGATTGACGTGCGCGACCTGGGCGCCGACTTCCTAGCCTGCTCGACCTACAAGTTCTGGGGGCCGCACCAGGGCATCCTATACGGCAGGTATGAGCTGCTCGACCGGCTGCCGGCCTACAAGGTGCGCCCGGCCGACAACCGGCCGCCGCGTAAGTTCGAGACCGGCACGCAGAGCCACGAAAATCAGGCCGGGCTGCTCGGGGTGATCGAGTATCTGGAATGGTTGGCCACCCAGGCCGATATAGCGCCCGAGTCGAACGCTAACCTGCGCAGCCCGCGCGCGGCAGCCCTTCATCGCGCCATGCGCGCCATACAAACCTACGAGACCGAGCTGATCGGCTATCTGATCGAGCGCGTGACGACGATCCCCGGCGTGCGCTTCTTCGGCATCCGTGAGCGCGCGCGCATGACCGAGCGCGTGCCCACCGTCGCCATTCGCTACAAGGACGAGCACCCGCGCGCGACTGCCGAACGGCTGGCACAGCATGGCATCTGTGTGTGGGACGGCAACTATTACGCGATCAACCTCACCGAGCGACTCGGCGTCGAAGCGAGCGGCGGCATGGTGCGCATCGGCTTGACGCACTACAACACGCGCGAAGAGATTGACCGGCTGCTGGACGTGCTCGAGGCGTGAGCATGGCTGACCAAGCAAGCGGACGGGAAGACAAGGGAGTGGGGCGCGCTCCCTTGCTCGCCTTTCTACCGCTCTGCCTCTTGGTCCTGCTGACCTTCGTCGCGACCTGGAAGCTCACGCTGGGCGACCGCATCATCGCGCGCGGCGATCTGCTGCTTTATTTCTACCCTCTGCGCGATTACGCCTCGCAGGCGATCCGCGAAGGCCGCCTGCCGTTATGGAACCCCTACACGTTCATGGGCACGCCGTTCCTGGCCAACTCGCAGGTGGGCTTCTTCTACCCGTTCAACGTCCTCACGGCCTGGCTGCCGGTCGAACGCGCCGTGTCCTGGAACATTGCGCTGCACTTGGCTATTGCCGCCTTGGGCGCGTATGCGCTCATGCGCCGAGGATTTGCCCTGGATCGGCCGGCGGCACTGGCCGGCGCCACGACTTTCGGCTTGGGCGGCTACCTGGGCGCGCAGGTCGAACACCTAAACCAGTTGCAGGTGCTGGCATGGCTGCCGCTCGCCGCGCTGATCGTCGTCGGGTCGGCCGTCCGCAGCGATCAGGTGAGCTGGGCCGGAGATGTAGCGGCCTTGGCATTCGTGCTCATGCTGCAAATCACTGCCGGGCACACACAATCGCTCTACATCAGCTTGGTGACGCTGGAGCTGATCGGGCTGATGTCGGCAATCGCCGGAGCACTGCGTAGCCGGCCGCGCGACGCGCGGGAGCTCTTTCGCGCCACGACGCCGCTGCTCATCGTCGTCGTGGCGTCCGCTCTCGCCGCGGTTCTATGCGGCGTGCAGTTGCTGCCCACGCTCGAGCTTTCACGCGAGTCGGCACGCAGCGGCGGCTTGCCGTTCAACGAGGCTGCGTCGTTCTCCTGGCGCCCGTGGGTCGTCGCGCGCGCGTTGATGCCCACCTACGGCGACCCGCTGTTCCCGGAGTATGTGGCCTACCTCGGCGCAAGCGGGCTGGCGCTGGCGCTGCTCGGCGGACTTGGGATCGCAGATCGGCAGTCAGCGTCACAGTTGCGCACGACCGTGGCGCTCGCGATCGCCCTAGTCGTCATCGGATGCGTGCTGGCGCTGGGCGTCGCCACACCGCTGTTCGGCGTCCTATATCGCTTTGTGCCCGGCTTCAACCTGTTCCGGGCGCAAGCGCGCTGGCTCATCGTGTTCGCGCTGGGCGCGGCGCTGCTGGTTGGCTGTGGCGTCCAACGGCTGCGCCATGGCATCAGCGCGGCGCAGGCACGCAATTGGCTCGTGGCCTGGCTGGCGCTGCTGGGGCTGTGGGCGGCCGGCCTGTGGGCCGGCGCGCGCCTATCGCCGGAGCCTGAATATCGCGCGCTGCCCGGCGGCGGCGTGATCGCGGCCTGGGCTGCGGGAATAGGGACGGTGACGGTGCTGGTTGCGTGTGCGTGGTGGGCGCATGCGCAAAGGGGCAAGGCTTCCTTCGGCCTGCGATCTTTGCTTTTCGGCCTTTTCTGCCTGGTGCTCATCCTCGAACTCCTGGCCGCCTCGCAATTTCAACCCTACGCGCGCGCGGCCGACCGGCAGGCGCTCACCTCGCTGCGCCCGGCGACGGCCCATCTGTTAGCCGAAGCCGGTGCGATGCGCTCGGGACGCATCCTAGCGCTCTCCTCGCTTTTCTTCGACCCGGGCGATAAGGCCGAGCAAGTCTTGATCTTCGGCTCATCGCTGAGCGCGGATGAAGTCTACGACCGGTTAATCGCTTCTAAACACAAAGAGATCATGTCGCCCAACTTGTCGTTGTATTACCGGCTGCCTAGCGTGGATGGCTATGACGGTGGGCTATTGCCGACGCGCCGCTATGCCGAGTTCGTGCGGCAATTCACAGCGACGCCCTCCGGCACGGTGGACGGTCGGCTGCGCGAATTTCTGGACGGACCGCCGGCGAACCGATGGTTAGAACAAATGGCCGTGCGCTACTTGATCGCCGACAAGACCCAGGATGTGTTCCTAGATGGTGTGTATTACGACTTGTTGTTCAGCGCGCCGATCACGCCGATCACCATCGCCGTTCCGCTGCGCGACTTCTCATCTACGGCGCTGGGGCTGGTTTTGAGCGCCGAAGGCGCTCAAGTCAACCAAGCCATCGCAACGGCGGAAGTGCGCTTTGGCCGCGGCGATGCACAGACCTTCGAGATCCGCGCCGGCGAACCGCTCACGCCTTACTTCGGCGTGCGCTTGAGCTGGGCGGAGCGCAGGACGCCGCGCGTCATCTTGTTGCGCAGCGTTGAAAGTGCAGGGGCGGCGCGCGTCACGCTGCGCAGCATCACCGGCATTGACGAGGCCGATGGCACCTTCCTTTCGCAGCCGGTCGTCGCCGATCACGCGATGCGGATGGTGCACTCCGGCGACGTGAAGATTTACGAGAACCTGCGACCCGCGCCGCGCGTCGTGCTGCAAGCCGCAGACGGTGCGCCGGTTGACATCACACGGATCGGCGGGACGATCGTCGAGGAGCGACCGGAATTCATCCGCATTCGTCTGCCTGAACCCGCGCAGGCGGGTCTGCCGAACCGCACGGATGGTCGGCTCATCCTGCGCGATGCGTGCTTCCCCGGCTGGATCGCCCGCGTGGACGGCATCGAGACGCCCATCGCCTGCGCCGACGTGCTGTTCCGCGCCATCACCGTGCCGGTCGGCGCGCGCGAGGTGACGTTCAGCTATGGGCCGCAGAGCCTGCGCCTCGGCCTAATCCTCACATTGGTGGGTGCAGTGACCTGGCTGGCGCTCATTGCGCGATCGCTTTTCGCGCGCATACGCGCCATGGTGAAGCACGCGCACCCGCAAGCTCATTAGCGGGAGATCGCGGCGACGACGCGCAGCCAGTGTTTGGCGCGAACGGCGTGTCACTCCGCGGTGAACTTGATCTCCGGCATGGGCAGATGCTCGGTGCCCAGTTTGCGGCGCAGCATAGGGATTAACCCGCTGGCCTCGATGATCGCCATGACGGACGGGCTGAGGCTAGGAAAGGCGAACGTGGCAGCGTCGCTCGCATTGGCCGGGGTGAGGCGAATGATGTTCCGCTCCAGGTCAACGGTAATGATGTCGCCCTTGCGGATCACGTCCACGGCTTCGGGGCAGACAATGGGAAGCACGCCGTTGTTGACGCAATTGCGAAAGAAGATGCGGGCAAACGACTTGGCCACGATGACGCGCACGCCGCACATCTTGATGCACACGGCGGCCTGCTCGCGCGAAGAGCCGCAGCCGAAGTTCTTCCCGCCGACGATGATGTCGCCCGGCTGCACCTGTTTGGCGAAGTCCGGGTCTAAATCTTCCAGCGCATGCGCGGCAAACTGATTGATGTCGGTGAGGGTGTAGGTGTATTTGCCGGGGAAGATGACGTCGGTGTTCACATCGTCGCCATATACCCAGCAGCGGCCGGTGAACTGCATCTCAAAGATTATATGCTTTGCGCGCATGAGCTTGGCGAGGAGCGCGCGGCCGGTTGGTCGCTCCCTCGCTCGCCCGGTCGCTGCCCCAGTGTTAGCGGTACGATTCCAGTTCCATGGAGGAACTCCCGTCCACCGAGTCGCGCAAGGCGCGTTGCCAGAGCTTCCCCGCTGCCGGCGAGCGCGCTGCGCTGTGGTACTTCCCGCAATTGACCGGCGGCACGCTGCGCGTGTTGCGCAATGCGCTATGTATCTATGCCGCGCGCGTCGCACCCAGCTTCGGCATCAAGCGCGCGCTGCTACGCTTGACCGGCGCGCAGATTGCCCCCTACGCTGCCATCGGCCTAGGCGTGACGTTGGATATCTTCTTCCCGCAGGACATCACGATCGAAGACGACGCGACGGTAGGCTATAACACGACGATCCTAGCTCACGAATTCATGCGCCATGAATGGCGACGCGGGCCGGTGCGCATCTGCAAAGGCGCGACCATCGGCGCGAACTGCACCCTGCTGCCCGGCGTGATCGTCGGCGAAGGCGCGACGGTGAGCGCGATGAGCCTGGTCAACCGTGATGTGCCGCCCGGCGCCTTCGTCGGCGGCGTGCCCATCCGCCTGTTGCGCGCTGGCCGGGCCGACCACGGCTGATTGGCATCTCGCCAAAGGCAGGGTTAAACTTCGTGTCACATACTCGAGGCAAGAGGTTCACCATGCAACGCGTCGGTTTTATGCTCAAGGTCAAGCCGGACATGATTGAGGAATACAAGCGCCGCCATAAGGAGGTCTGGCCGGAGATGCTGGACGCTCTGCGCGAAACCGGCTGGCACAACTACTCGATCTTCATGCGCGACGACGGCACGCTGTTTTTCTACGTCGAAACGCCGGACTTTCAAGCCGCGTTGGACGGCATGGCCAAAAAAGAGGTGAACACCCGCTGGCAGGAATACATGAAGGACTTCTTTGAAGACACCGGCGGCAAGCATGCCGATCAAAGCTTCATCATGCTGGAAGAGGTGTTCCACCTGGATTGATGTGCCATCGCGTCTCTTCTCGCGCTCACCCATTTCAGATTGAGAAACGATTGCAAGGGCAATGTCGAATTACACCATCCTCGCCGACCAGTTGACCTCGAAGGGCATTGACGTCGAGGCGGTGAAAGCCCGGCTGAAGGCGCAGAGGATCGAGCTGCCGTCATGGGGCTTCGCCAACACTGGCACGCGCTTCAAGACCTATGCCTGGCCGGGCGCGGCGCGCAACATCTACGAGAAAATCGCGGACGCCGGTTTTGTCCACAAGCTCACCGGCGTCTGTCCGACCGTCGCCATTCATATCCCCTGGGACAAGGTGAAGGACTGGGATGACTTGGTCGAATATGCCAAGGCGCATGGCGTAGCCATCGGCGCGGTAAACACCAACACCTTCCAGGCCGACCGTTACAAGTGGGGCAGCATTACTAACGCCGATCCGGCCATCCGCAAAGTCGCGCTCGATCACCACCTGGAATGCATCGAGATCGCCAAGCGCGTCGGCTCGCGCGCTATCAGCCTATGGTATGGCGACGGCACTAACTACCCCGGCCAAGAGTCGTTCGTCGAGCGCCGCCATCGCATGATCGCCTTCCTCAAGGAGGTATATGCCGCCCTGCCCGGCCACATGCGCATGCTGA
The DNA here is from genome assembly GCA_025056965.1 of Thermoflexales bacterium. Taxonomy (GTDB): domain Bacteria; phylum Chloroflexota; class Anaerolineae; order J036; family Brachytrichaceae; genus JAAFGM01. The sequence goes on from JANWVF010000073.1 coordinate 8,764, forward strand.
TCGAATACAAGTTCTACGAGCCGGCCTTCTATCACACCGACCTCGCGGATTGGGGCCAGGCCTATGCGGTGTGCCTCAAGCTCGGCCCGCAGGCGCAGGTGCTGGTGGACCTGGGTCACCATGCGCAGGGCGTGAACATCGAACACATCGTCGCGACGCTGCTCGACGAGGGCAAGCTAGGCGGCTTCCACTTCAACAACCGCAAATACGGCGACGATGACCTGATCGTCGGCACGATCAACCCGCTGGAGATGTTCCTCATTTTCAACGAGTTGGTGGCGGCCGGCGATGCTGCGCAGGATGTGGCCTACATGATTGACCAGAGCCACGTAATCGAGCCGAAGATCGAGGCCATGGTGCAGTCGGTGATCAACATCCAAGTGGCCTACGCCAAGGCGCTCATTGTGGATCGCGCCCAGCTGCGCGAGCGGCAGGCGGCACACGACGTGCTGGGCGCGCACCGCGTGCTGATGGACGCCTTCGAGACCGACGTACGGCCGCTGCTGGCACAGGTGCGCGAGGAGATGGGTCTGCACCCCGACCCGATCGCTGCGCTTCACGAGAGCGGCTACGAGAAGAAGATCGCTGCCGAGCGTGGCGTAACCAGCGGGGGCGGCGGATATCCGGAGGGCGATTGATCATCTCGCGGCGATTGCCCGAATCCTCTGCTGAATGGGTGCATGCCCGGCGCGATGCAACCCGGGCAGCGCAGAAGCGTCATGGCGCAGCGCTTCATCGGCATAGATTACTCGGGCGCGCGAACGCCGACGGCTGGCCTGCCCGGCCTGCGCGTCTATTTGGCCGAGGGCGATGAGCCGCCGATCGAAGTGCGCCCGCCGGTTGGCCCGCGCAAGCATTGGACGCGGCGCGGCCTGGCAGAGTGGCTGGCCGAGCAATTGCGCACCGGGCCGCCGGCGCTGGTCGGCATTGACCATGGCTTCTCCTTCCCATTGCCCTATTTCCAGAAGTATGGGCTGGCCTTGGACTGGTCGGCTTTCCTCGACGATTTCCAGCGCCACTGGCCGACGGACGAGGACAACACCGATGTGGACAGCGTGCGAGAAGGTCGCCGCGGCAACGGCGCCGCGCGCATGGGCGAGCGACGTTGGCGGCGATTGTGCGAAATCCGCGCCGGGGCGGCCAAGTCGGTCTTCCACTTCGACGTGCAAGGCAGCGTGGCCAAGTCCACCCACGCCGGGCTGCCTTGGCTGCGTGACTTGCGCCGACGAGCCGGGCCGCGCGTCCATTTCTGGCCGTTCGACGGCTGGGATGTCTCGTCTGATCGTTCGCTCGTCGCCGAGGTGTATCCGCGCTTGTGGCGTGCCGATTGGCCCAACGACGGGCGCACCCCCGATCAACACGACGCCTACGTGGTCGCAGCATGGCTGCAACGTGCCTGGCACAACGGCGCGCTCGAAGCCTTCTTGCATCCGGCGCTCACGCCGGAGGAGCGCGCCATCGCCGACATCGAGGGGTGGATCCTGGGCGTGAGATGAGCCGCTCCGGCCTGCGCACATTACTTGCGGCGCTGACCCATCCGCCGACGCCGCTAACCGGCGCGTTCAACCCATACGCCGACTATGACCCTGCGTTGGACGCGCCGGGTGCGCCGCGCATTCGCCTGCTGAACTTGGCGCGCTATCTGCGCGAGCGGCGACAGGCGCCTATCGCGCTGATCGGCGAAGCGGCCGGCTACCGCGGTTGCCGCTTCACCGGTATCCCGTTCACCTGCGAGGCGCAGCTGGGCGAGTCGGGCAATACACGCTACCGGACGACCAGCCTGCGCGGCAACTATGACGAGCGCTCCGCGCGTTGCCTGTGGCGCGCGATCGGCGCGCGCAGCGACGTGATCTTTTGGAATGCCTTCCCATGGCATCCGCACCGGCCCGGTCAGCCCCTGTCGAATCGCCGACCTTCGGCGGCAGAATTGCGCGCCGGGTGCTTCGTGCTTAAGCTATTCTTGAGTTGGAAGCAACCAGAGCGCGTCATCGCCGTTGGCCGCGCTGCCGAACGCGCGCTGCGCACGCTGGGCGCGCCGACGATCTACGTCCGGCATCCATCGCACGGCGGTCGGCGTGGCTTTGAAAGCGCGATACACTCGTTGTTGGAGTGGCGAGTGGTGAGTGGCGAGTGGTGAGTGGTGAGTAGTGAGTGGCGAGTAGTGAGTGGCGAGTGGTGAGTAGTGAGTGGTGAGTGGTGAGAGTGCGCCGACGCGCTTGACATGCCAACGTGCTAACGTGTGAACATGCCTAAGAATCTGTGGAACGACCAAGACGCAGCAGGGTTGAGCCCGCTCGACCTGCTCGCCTACCGCTCGCGGTTACTGGCCGCCGACCGCAGCGTGGTGAACATCTTCGGCGGCAACACATCCGTCAAGTCCATCGAGCGCGACCACCTGGGGCGCGCGGTCAACGTGCTGTGGGTCAAAGGCAGCGGCGCCGACATGGCCACCTGCACCGGCAAGGACTTCGCCGGCCTGAAGCTGGATGAAGTGCTGCCGCTGATGGAGCGCGAGGCGATGAGCGATGAGGAAATGATCGCTTACCTCGCGCGTTGTCAATTCGAGCCGAACCGGCCGCGCCAATCCATCGAGACGCTGCTGCATGCTTTCACGCCTCATCCTCATGTAGACCACACCCACCCCGACGCGATCATCGCGCTGGCCTGCGCCGAACGCGGCGAAGCTGCCGCGCGCGAGGTGTTCGGCGAGGCGATGGTGTGGGCGCCCTACCTTAGGCCGGGCTTCGCGCTCAGCAAGCGGATCGGCCTGCTGCTGCGCGCGCACCCCGAGGCCACCTGCGTCATTATGGGCAAGCATGGGCTGATCACCTGGGGCAACGACGCCAAGAGCAGTTACCACAGCACCATCGCGCACATCCAGCGCGCTGAGGATGCGCTGCGCGAAGCCGAAAAGCGCGTCTTCGGCTTATCGCGAGTGAACGAGGCGTTAGAGAAGCTCACCCTGGGCATCAGCAAGCACACCCGCGAGACGATCGCCGCAGCCGTGATGCCGACGCTGCGGGGCGCGGTGACCGCGCAGCGCAAGGCCATCGTCACCTTCGACGATGGCGAGGACATCCTGCGCTTCCTGACTCGACACGATGCCAAAGAACTCTCGCAGGTCGGCGCCGCTTGTCCGGATCACTTGGTGCACACCAAGCGCGTGCCGCTGTTCGTCGAGTGGGACGGCAAGGACGTTGAGCAACTCAAGGCAGCCTTGAAGGAGGGCGTCGCGCAGTATGTCGCGCGCTACGCTGAATATTTCAACCGCTTCAACCGAGACCCCGGCATCAAGATGGCCGATCCAGCCCCGCGCGTGATCTTGGTGCCCGGCCTGGGCATGTTCAACACCGGCCGCGATGCGACCCAAGCCGACGTCGCGCGCCAGCTTTACCATCGCGCCGTCGCTGTGATGGAGCTGTGTACGCGCGTGGATCGCTTCACCTCGCTGGACGAGAGGGACTCGTTCGACATCGAGTACTGGCCGCTGGAGCTGTATAAGCTCACGCTCCGCCCGCCCGACCGTGAGCTGGCCGGCCGCGTGGCGTTCATCACCGGCGCGGCCAGTGGCATCGGCCGCGCGACGGCGAAACGCCTGGCGCAAGAAGGTGCGCACGTGGTGATCGCGGACATCAATTTAGCCGGCGCACGAGAGGTAGCCGATGACATCGTTCAAACGCACGGCTCGAAGCGCGCCATCGCGGTCGCGTGCAACGTCACCCGCGAGGACGAGGTAGCCGCGGCCTTCATGACGGCCTGTCTCCAATACGGCGGCGTGGACATCGTAGTGAACAACGCCGGCATCGCCACCAGTGCGCCGATCGAGGAGACGACGCTGGCCGACTGGAACCGCAACATGGACATCCTGGCGACGGGTTACTTCCTCGTGGCGCGCGAAGCCTTCCGCGTGATGAAGCAGCAGGGACGCGGCGGCTCGATCATCTTCATCTGCAGCAAGAACAGCGTGTATGCCGGCAAGAATGCCGCTGCCTACAGCGCTGCCAAGGCCGCCGAGTTACATCTGGCGCGCTGCCTGGCCGAGGAAGGCGGCGCCAGCGGCATCCGTGTGAATAGCGTGTTGCCTGACGCCGTCTTGCAGGGCAGCGGCATCTGGAGCAGCCGCTGGCGCGAAGAGCGCGCCAAGAACTACGGCATTCGGCCGGAGGAATTGGAGGCGTATTACGCCGCGCGCACCACGCTGAAGGTTAACGTCTTCCCGGAGGACGTCGCTGAGGCCGTGTTGTTCTTCGCTTCGGATCGCTCGCTCAAGACAACCGGGGCAATGCTGACTGTGGACGGCGGCGTCGCCGCAGCATACGGGAGGTAGCTGGATGACGACGAGCTACCGCCACGAGATCGTCGGCGTGTTCGGCGATCCGGTGGACGAGAACCCAACCATCGTGATGTTTGAAGCTGCTTTCAAGGCGAAGGGGCTGCGCTGGCGCTACCAGAACTTTCACGTGCGGGCAGCTGATCTGCCGGCAGCCATGGCCGGTCTGCGCGCGATGCGCTTCCGTGGCATCAACCTGACCCTTCCTCACAAGATCGAGGGTCTGCGCTACCTCGACCGCATCACGCCGGAAGCCGGGCTCATCGGCGCGGTGAACACCGTCGTGCGCGACGGCGACATGCTGATCGGCACCAACACGGATGGCAAAGGGTTCTTGATGGCGCTTAAGCTCAACGCCAACCTCGATCCATCCGGCCGGCGCGTCGTGGTGCTGGGCGCGGGCGGCGCAGCGCGGGCGATCGCCGTGGAGCTAGCCCTAGCAGGGGCTCGCCACATCACCATCGTTAACCGCACCGCGTCGCGCGGCGAGGCGCTCGCCCAGCTCATCAACGACAAGACGCCCGGCAAAGCCGAGTTTGTTCTATGGTCGGGCGATTACACGCTGCCGAGGGACGCCGACATCGTCATCAACGCGACCGACGTCGGCCTGTATCCGCGCATCCATGAGCGGCCGCGCGTGAACATGGACTCGATCCGGCCGACGATGCTGGTGTGCGACGTCGTGCCCAACCCGCCGCGCACGCGCTTCCTCATCGAAGCGGCGGCTAAAGGCGCAAAGACGCTCGATGGGCTGGGCATGTTGGTCTATCAAGGTGCGATTGCTTTCACCATCTGGACCGGCCAAGACGCACCGGTGGATGTGATGCGTCAGGCGCTGTCTGAAGTCGTCATATGAGTGAAGGTCTAGTCTCGCTCAACTAACTATGGACACACTACGCGCAGTATTGGTCGGCTGCGGCAGCATGAGTCGAGGCTGGCTGAAGGCGATCACCGCCATCGAAGGGTTGACCCTTGTGGGGCTGGTGGACATCGTCGAAGACGTGGCGCGGGCGCGCAAGGACGAGTTCGGTCTGACCCACGCATACACCGGCGACGACCTCGCCGGGATGCTCGCGGTGACTCGGCCGGACATCGTGTTCGACGTGACCGTGCCCGAAGCCCACGCTCCAACGACGCTGACTGCGCTGCGGCATGGCTGCCACGTGCTGGGCGAGAAGCCGATGGCGACCTCGATGGAGGATGCCCGGCAGATGGTGGCAGCGGCGCAGCGCGCCGGCAAGCTCTACGCCGTGATGCAGAATCGCCGCTACACGGCGCCCATCCGCCGCGTGCGCGAGTTTCTGCGCAGCGGGGCGATCGGTCCGCTCACAACGGTCAACTGTGATTTTTACATCGGCGCACACTTCGGCGGCTTTCGCGACCACATGCCCCACGTCTTGTTGGTGGATATGGCCATCCATACGTTCGACCAAGCGCGCTTCTTAACCGGTCTCGACGCCGTGCGCGTCGCCTTCTGCAAAGAGTGGAACCCGCGCGGCTCGTGGTATGACCGCGACGCCTCCGCCATTGCGGTGTTTGAAATGAATGATCACGTCGTGTTCACGTATCGCGGCAGCTGGTGCGCCGAGGGGATGAACACGAGCTGGGAGAGCGACTGGCGCTTCGTCGGCGCGAACGGCAGCGCGACGTGGGACGGCGGCAGCGGCTTCCGAGCCCAGACGCCGGGAGAGCCCGGTGGGTTGATCTACAAGCAGCGCGACCTCGCGTTGCCCGAGATAGATACAGCGGGATTGAGCGAAGGTCACGCTAGCGCGATTCGACAATTCGTGCGCTGTATACGTGAAGGCGAAATACCGGAGACCGTCTGCACCGATAACATCAAGAGCCTGGCCATGGTGTTCGGGGCGATCGAAGCAGCGGCATCCGGACGGCCGGTAACCATACAAATTTAATATTACCCATGCAGAATCCAACGCAGATGTCTGGGTTAAGGACTGATTCGCAGTCAGCTCGAAGGTCTTATCTCCGAGCGATTTGCGCAAATCGGTAAGCATGTGTAAAACTATGGCTCGAAACCGCGACGCTCAAAGCGGCAGCGGGCCATAAAAACAGTTCAATCGGAGGGAACAGCTCATGAAATTCACAAAGCGTGTCTCGTTATTGATCCCCGCGCTGGCAGTCATGCTTTCTGCATGCGGCGCACCTGCTGCTGAAGTGGACAGGAATAGCGACTTCTTCCTGGCGCTGCCCCGTATAGAAGTCGTGCTGGACGACAACGGCGTGCCTTCGATCGCAGGCATCAGCCCCGAACTCCTCAACACATTGACGTTCGGACAGCTTGACCTGTCGCAGTTCGCGATCGGCAAGGACTGGGTGGACTACCTGAAGAGCACCGGTGTGCAGCACATCGAGCTTGCCTTTAACGGCAATGGGGCTTTTATCTACGCTAATGGCAAGCAACTGCCCTCCATCAGGCTGACCGAGGAATCGGTGTCGAGCATCGGCGATGTGGCCGAGAGCGTAACGCCGATCTTTGCTCCGGGCTTTGAAGGCTATGCCACGTTGGCAAAGCGCTTCCTGCCGCTGGCTCGGAGTCTCGGCTTGGGCCTGGTGATTCGGGTGCCGAGCAACGGCGCGCCCGAGATTCCACTGCGCGACCCCAAGGCGCCGCCGCCTGCCCCGCCCGCGACGCCCGGCGAGGATTCGGTTCAGGTGCGCATCGTCATTGATTACGATCAGAACGGCGTGCCGTCGGTCGCCGGCATCTCCGCCAGCGAGCTCGAGCAGTTGTTCGGCCTAGACCTGACTTTGGTCAAGCTGGATCCGAACTTCGTCCGAGCGCTGATGGATCGCGGCGTGCAGCACATCTCGATGCGCAGCGAGGGCGATGGCTTGGCCCTGGCCTTCAACGACAAGCCGCTGCCCAACCTGGTGTGTGACGACAACTGCCTCAAGAACACGTCCGAGGTGATCGTCGCTCTCAACACCTATCCGGAGTTCAGCCAGATCAACACGCTGGTCGAGAAGTTCGGTCCGACGCTGTCGAGTGTGAACGCCGAGATCGCGCTGCGCTTCCCACCTGCGCCCGGCTCGCAGAGGATTCCGCTACCCTTCGGATCGGGCAACTAATCCCATTCGAGGGCGAAAGGGGTAACACCTATGAGCGTACCGCGAAGATACGGCGGACTGAGGATCCTAGGGACGGTCCTGATGGTCGCGGGTATCGTCGTGCTCGTCCTGGGGCTGATCATCGGCCTGATTCTGCTGACCGGTAACTTCTGGCCCGGTTACAACCAAGGCTTCAACATGGTTGGCTGGGTGCCGGTTCTGCTGGGGCTGGCGAACGGTATTCCGCTGATCGCGTTCGGCGCCGTGCTGCGCCTCCTCACCGACGTCGAATACAGCTCACGCGCCGCCATGCAGGTGGCCGAGCAAAGTCGCAAGTCGGCAGAGGCGGCTGTGAAGAACAGCGAGATGCTGATGAAGAACACCGAGACCTTGATGCGCAACACGGAGATCGCTGTTCGCAACACGGAAACGGCTCTGAAGAGCGTCGGGAGCGCCCTGACGCCGGCATCTTCCACAGCGTCCGGAGCGATGCAATCGGCGTCCGGCAGCGCGCCGAAAGAAGCGGGAGCTGCCGCTTAAGCGATCGTTCGGGAAAGGCGGGCACCGGTATCAAGGTGCCCGCTTTTTTCGCAGGCGCGGCCTAGGTCCTTCCAACACTTACGGCCAGGCGTCGTGCCTGACTGAGATGTAACAGCCCTGGCAGCATGTGTGGATGGATGATCCCAAATACCCATCGAGCGGGCATTGGCCGCTCTGCGCTCATGGCGTGTGTGCTAAGCAGTGTCCTCGCTTGGAGCGCTGTTGACTCAACCTACGCCAGCACGCCGCAGGCGATGGACTCGCGCGGTCGGGTGCCCGGCGTCGCCGACTTTGTCTGCCCGCGCCCGCGATCTATGCCGGCTCGGTTCGGCTACGGTATCCAGAGCAATTGGCCGGTAGGGGACATCGGCTATTGGAACAGCGTGATGGCCGGCCAACTGAAAATGAACTGGACGCGCGCTAAGGTGAACTGGTATGAGTTCGAGCCGGCGGCGGGTGCGCCGAACACCTTTCAATTCCAACTCTTCGATGCCTTCGTCGCCGACGCTAACAGGAAAGGCCTGAACATTGTCGCAACGATCACGCAGCCGCCGGCCTGGACGCGCGTCACGCCGCCGCGCAATCCCGGCCAACGCCCTAGTCCACCGGAACTACCCGGAGAAGGTGTGCGCTTCTTCCAATTGATTGCCGCGCGCTACAAGGGCTGCATCCAAGCCATCGAGGTGCTGAACGAGACCAACCTTGATCGTGAATGGGTCGTGGCCTCGGGCGAGCTGCGCGCAGCCGACTACGTCGCGTTCCTGCGCAAAGTCGTGCCTGCGCTGCGCAGCGTTGACCGAAGGCTGCTTATCATCATGGCAGCGCCTTCGCCCACCGGCGTGAACATCCCCGGCGTAGCGCAGGACGACTTCCTCTACCTAGAAGACTTCGTGCGTGCCGGAGGCTTGAGCTTAGTGGATTGCATCGGCGTGCACCTGAATGGCTATAACATGCCGCCGAACAAGCGCTGGGACGAAGGTTATAACGATCCAACGGCGCGCTTCCGCGGACCGTTTGATAACCCGCATCACTCTTGGTCATTCATCAGCACCATCAGAGGCTATCGCCAACGCACCAACAAGCCGATGTGCGTCACCGAGTTCGGATGGGCATCGGCCGAGAACCTTATGCGCAAGGATGGTTCGCCGCTGCGCGGTGCCGCGCCGGGTTTCGACTTCGCGCTGGACAATACTGAAGCAGAGCAGGCTCTTTGGCTCGTACAGGGCTTCCAGTTGCTCCGACGGTTAGGCTACGTGCGTTTCGGTATCGTTTTCAACCTGGACTTCATTCAAAAAATCGGCCAGAACCCAGATGAGCCAGGCGGGGATCCGGCGCTATACAGCATCATCCGGCAAAACGGCGCGCCGCGCCCGGCGTTCGAGGCGCTGCGCGACATGCGGCGCTGAGGAATATCGCCATTCAAATAACCCGCTCATTGCCGCCGTCAATCGGGATCTGCGCGCCGGTCGTCTTGGCGAAGACCGGGCCACATAGCTCGGCAACTAGCTCGCCGACGTCGTGGCTGGTCACCTCGACGCCGAGCACATTGTTGCGCTTGTACTGCTCCACGGTCAGCCCATAGCTCTGCGCGCGCGCGGCCAGCACGTCCTTGCTCCAGAGGCCGGTGTCGAACACCGCGTTCGGGTGGACGACGTTGACGCGAATCTTATCTTTGCCCCACTCCAGCGCGGCTACGCGCGCCAGCTGCGTCAGCGCTGCCTTCGATGCCGAATAGGCAGCCGCGCCCGGCCCGGGCGCTGGCACGTTCTTCGATCCGATTACCACCACTCGACCGCCGCGCGGAGACAGACGCAGCAGCGGATGTGCTTCGCGCAGCAGCATCGCATTCGCATCTAAGTTCACGCGCAGCGTGCGCGACCAAGTCTGCGCCTCCAGCGCGGCGATATGCTGGCTGGCCGGGAAGATGCCGGCGTTCAACACCAGCATATCTAGCCCGCCGTATCGTCGCGTCGTGCGCTCCAGGGCATCGCGCAGCGCAGCCTCGTCGCCGACGTCGGCGACGAGGCCTAGAAACTCCGGCTGCGGAAACAGGTTCACGATGGCCGGCGAAATGTCCAGGCCGACGACGGCTGCGCCGCGCTTCAGCAGCGCTTGCGCGCATGCTTTGCCGATCCCGGAAGCCGCGCCGGTCACCAACGCGACCTCGCCGGTGAATACTTGCGGCGGGGGCATGCGCTTGAGCTTAGCCTGCTCCAGATCCCAGTATTCCACGCGGAAGAGCTCTGCCTCGGGCAACGCGCGCCATCCTCCCAGCGACTCCGCGCGCAGGATGGTGTCTATCGTCTGCGCGTAGATCTCGGCGGCGATCGTCGCATCCTTCACGCTGCGCCCGGCGGTGAGCATGCCTAGCTCGGAGTCCAAAATCACGCGCGGCGCCGGATCGAGCATGTTAAGCGGCTGGAGCGATGCCCCGCTGTGGCGGGCAAAGTAGGCTTCGTATTCGGCGCGATACGCCGCGACGTCGCGACCGATTAACGGCAAGCGCTTGGTGCGGATGACGTGATCCGGCGTGACTGGCCCTCGCTGTGCGATGGAGGCCAGGTCGGATCGGCGGGCAAAACCTAAGCACTTGTCGTCGTCGTACACCGTCAAGATCATCGGCGCGCCGGCTGCCTCAGATACAGCCCGACGCAGCTCGGCGATTTCCACGCGCGCCGGGTGGTCGCTCCGCTGCGCCGGTGGGAAGGTGATGGACCACGTGCCATGCCGTGCGATGTATTCTTCCGCCTGGGTCACCAAGGTGATCATGCGCGCGTAGGCCTGCTGCGCCGTATCCCCGAAGGTCACCAGGCCATGATGCAGCAGCGCGATCCCGACGAGGCCATCTCCGTGGGCGCGCGCCGCCAGGCGCTCGGCGCAGACCTTAGCCAGCGCGAAGCCCGGCATGACGTAGGGGATGACCAGCACGGCATCGCCGTATAGCTCGTGTATGCGTCGTTCACCGTCGGGCGTGTTGGTGATGGCGAGCAGCGCATCGGCGTGCGTGTGATCCACGAACTTGTAGGGCAGGATGGCGTGCAGGATCGCTTCGACGGACGGCGCAGGCGCATCGGGCTCGACGGCATAGCTGCGCAACAAACGCATCATCTCAATGTCGTCGAGGTGGGGCAACTGGGCCAGCCGCGCCGTCGGCTGCAAGCGCAGGGGCGTGAATCCCGTCGCCTCGATCGTCGCCAGGTCGCGGCCACTGCCCTTGATGTAGAGGATGTCTTCTTCCTCGCCGAAGACGTTGCGCACGCGGGTTTTGACCGACGTGTTGCCGCCGCCGTGCAGCACCAGCGATGGCTCGCGT
>JANWVF010000084.1 GCA_025056965.1 Thermoflexales bacterium
GGGCAGGCTGCAACGGCAGGCGCGCCACGATGCGCGTCCCGCGATTAGGCGCGCTCTCGATGTCCAAATTGCCACCGACGATCTGGGCACGCGCCGCCATCGAGATCAGGCCGACGTGACCTTCGGCTACCGCGCGGTTGCGATCGGCTGCGTCGAATCCCTTGCCGTCGTCGCAGATCTCAAGCGTCAGGATTTGGCCTTCGACGTGAAGATGGATTCGGACGTGCCGCGCCTCGGCGTGCATCTCGATATTGTCCAACGCCTGCTGCGCAATGCGAAAGGCGGCGTAGCGCAACGGCGGAGCGAGGCAGTCATCAATGCCGGCCGGCAGCCCGAGTTGTATTTCGATGCCGGTACGCTGCTGAAAGCGCTGGGCAATCTGGCGCAGCGAAGTCTCCAGCGAGGTGTTCAACTGGATCGCCGAAAGATCCAAGCGGATCTGGCGCAACATGCGCGCCGCCTCACCGAGATCGGCGATGGCGATCTGCAAGTTTTCTTCGACGCTCGCGGGGTCGCTTTGCAGCTGCGCGCGGGCGATGCCTAGGTAGATCGGCACACGCCCGAGCACCTGCTGAACCGTATCGTGCAGCTCGCGCGCCAGACGCTCGCGCTCGTGCTCTTGGGTCAAGGCGATCTGGCGCGGGATGGCCTGCAGCGTGTCTATCTGCCGAGCGGCGAGCAGCGTCAGCGCGCACTGCTGCGCCACCAGCGCGCCCATTTCCAGGTCGTGCCGGCTCAGGCTCTCCTCGTCCCAGCGCTTGCCCATTACCAGCACGCCCAGCGGCTGCCCCTGCGCGACCAGCGTAGCGACCATCCAAGCGCCCGGCAATTGCCAAGCAGCCGGCGCTCGGGCAACCGGCCAACACCGCGAATGGTCTGCGGCCAGCAACACGTCGGCCGGTTGCACTTCAGGCCAGCTCGCGACGCCAGCCTCCGAGACAAATGCCGCGCGCCGGAGCTTGCCTTCACCCTCCATCAACCACACGCCGACGGGATCGAGCGCCAATACGTCGGCAATTGCCCGCGCGATGTGCGCCGGCAGCATCTCCGGCAGTCGCACTTGGGCCAACGCCTCGTTGAAGCGATATACGCCCTCATAGGCGATCTGCTGCCGGTAGAGCACGCGACGGATCAAGCGGGTCAGCGCGATGGCAACCGCCATGCTGGCCAAGACCAGCCCTAACACAAATGCCGACGGCGAGACCCATGCTGAGCCGTGTGCCAGCAACCCGAGCCGCCGCATCGCCGAGAGCGCGAATTCCGAGAGGATTCCACCTGTCGCGATCAGCAGCGCCAGCACCAACGGACGGCTCTCCAAACCGAAGGTTTGGTAGCGCAAGATTGCGAAGGCAAACGCGAGCGGCACGACAAGGTAGAAATAGCGCAGGTCTAGGCCGCCCCAGAACAGGTCCATCTCACCGCCGCTGAAGACGACGGTGAAATAGAAATGAACGGCCAGCACGGGCAACAGGGCTAACAAGCCACCCAGCACGATGCGCGCCTGAGCGCGCAGGCGCCTTGGCACATTGTGCCGAGGGTCGAGCGCAAGCCACATCAAGCGCAGCACGAAGTAGAACACCAGCACGACCAACAGGAAGATGATGCTCAGGAACAACGTCATCTCCCAGATTCCCAGCCACGGCGTCCATTGGATGACTAGCCATCCGACGATCTTGCGCGCAGCGTAGAGTCCGGCGATCAGGGCGCAGAGCCTCCATGCCCAGAGCCTAAGCGTGGAAAGGATCGGCCACCGCACGGCGTCTCCGGTGAAGCGCAGCGCGAAGTCGAGCAGAGTAGCCGGCACGAAGCTTGCAAGGATGACCCAGCACAAGTCCAGCAGCCGAGAATGCCAAGCCGTGCTGTCGAAATTCAGGTCCGCGAAGAAGATGCCGATTACGCCGGCAATGAGCGCAGCGCAACGCGCCGCGGAACGGTTGAGCGGATTCGACGGCGCGATGCGGTAAGTCTCCACGGCGAGGATGAGCAACACTAAGGCCGCCAGGTCACTCGGCAGCCGGAATTCCATCGCTTGAGCCAGCGTCAGCGGCGCCAGCGAGGCACGGGTATGGATCAGCGTCTTCCCATCGCGCAGAGCGGTGATCGCCACCGAACGTCGGCCCTGAGCAGCCAACGCCGCGAAGCGCGCCATGTAATCCGCGCCGAAGACGCGACCATCTGTTGCAATGAGGATGTCACCCGCACGCAGGCCGGATTCGGCGATGCCGCTCCACCAGTGCGGCGTGGCCGCCCAGACCATCCAACGGTCACCCGGCGTGGCGCGGATGATGATGAACTGCGGGAAGGGGTGTCCTACCCAACGCGCAAAGGACAGCGCGCTCAGCGCGCTGAGCGCCGCAGCAACGATGATGATCCATGCCACATCGGTGCATGGCAGGTGCGCGCCCAGACTCTTAATCCGAACTCTCATCGGGCAAATAGTCGGCGTAACCGGCGAACCCCGACAACCGAGTTTGTAACAGATCGCTCAACTGCAAAATCTTGACCAGCAACACCAGGGGACGCAGCTCGGGACCGGCCTGATGCAGGCCGAGCTTCTCGTAGATCCTAGAGACGATATTGTCAACGGTCTGCTCGGCAAGGCCGAGCGCGCCGGCGATGGCCTTGGTGTTGCGCGCGCGTCGGATGTAGTCAGCGACGGTCCGCTCCCGTTGAGAGAGCCGCGCCAGCCGCTCTAGCCCAGCTTCCACGTGTGCGCGCTCAAGCGGATCCATGCGCGCCAGGATGAGATGGGCCAACCGGCTGGGCTGGCTGACTTCGGGGTCAATGACGATGTGGCCCTTCAGCGTCGCATGCAGCGCGCCCAAAAGCGTCTCCGGCGGGCAACCTTTGAGCAGGTAAGCGAGCCCGTCCACGCCTTGCTCAATCAACTGCGCCACTTCGAGGCCGCGGTCCTCATAAGCCGAAAACAACACTACGGCGATGCGCGGGTCGAAAGCTTTGATCTGCTGCGCGAGGAGCAGGCCACGTCCCTCGTGAGGGCGGGCGCGCGCAGTCGGGGACTCCGGGATGGCCAGATCGAGAATTGCGGCCCGGGGTTGCACGCGTTGGACCTGCCCCCAGGCCGTCTGCTGATCGCCGGCCTCGACCACCTCGAAACGGTGGAGCTGCAGATAACGGCACAAGCCCTGACGATTGAAACTATCGTCATCTACAACCAGCACGACGATCGCTGCGCTCATAGCCGGCGAATGCGTATTATTGATGAACGGCTAAGTCGGCTTGTTCTCTTTGGATTCTACCCTTGTTAGGCTGCATTCACCGGCCTTGGGGACTAGCAGGTCAGGACTCATGCATGAGGGCACCGTTCGCGATCAGCGCTACTTCATCCGCGGGCTGGTCGCCGGTGCCGTCAAAGGATGAGACGGCGCCATCGTCCTAGCAAGCGCGATGCGACAAAGGCCTTCCGCGCTCACGCCTGCGTTTGGCGATAGACGTGAACGATGCGCTCGATGGTGGTGTAGACGGTCAAGATGGCCAGCAGCCAGGTCATGACGACGAGTGAGGCCGAGAAGATCGGCGAGAGCAACAGCCCAGCAGAGAGAAGCAAGAAGCGCCCGAATCGGCTGAACACGCCCACCCTACACTCCAAGCCCAGACCCTCGGCGCGGGCGCGCGTGTAGCTCACCATGAATGAGCCGATCAGCGCGACGAACGTAACGACGACGGAAAGCGCGTCGCCGCGTGCGGCGAAGGCATAGCCCAATCCGGACAACAGCGCGCCCTCGGCCAAACGGTCG
>JANWVF010000103.1 GCA_025056965.1 Thermoflexales bacterium
GCGGTGTGTGGAAGCACTGCGGCGGTCGGTTGCGTTGTTTGTGCAATGCTGGAATCGGCGGCAGCTGTTCAAGCAAGCGCATCCGGGTTATCAGAGCTATCCGCGGGACTACGCAAGTATTTGGGTTTAGGCACTCCCCAAAGACAGCTTAGCCGGGAAGCAGCAGCGTGCAGGGTGGGACAACGATTACCTGCTCAAGGTGCTCCAAGCGGACGCAACCTTAAGATGTGTCTCCCCTTTGAGAGGAGATTACGAGACTCTCCTACTCGCATGCTACTCTGCCGCGCAGCGCTGAATGTCCCACTACTGCGCTTCTCACTTGGTCGTAAGGATGGTCGGTTAATAATTAGGCGCAGGTGATTGACCAGCTTAAAGTCTTCTTCACGATAAACGATTCGATCGTGCAGTTCGTGCACGGCCAGGTCTTCTTCCTGTTAGCCGTGATGATGGGCGTGCAGTGGTTCATGCAGCGCAGCCGGCTGGAGCTGGCGCGCGCTTTGCCCTGGCTGGCCGCGTTTGGCGCCCTAGAGGCAGTGGCCGTGTGGGGCAATGCCTTCATCCCGCTGCAGGAGCGCCTGCTCGCGCCGGACACGATTCAGAACTTGCGCTTCCTGCAGCTGCTCGTGCATCTGCTGACCTTCGCCACCCTGCTCGGCTTTGGCCTGCGGTTAAGCGAGCCGGCGATGCCTACATGGGCTGCGGTGTATGTGCCGCTGGTGGTAGTGCTGGTTGCAACTGCTGTCCTGGCCACCAACCGCGCCTTGACCAGCGGCGTGGACGTGGTCAACAACGCGACGGTGGAGGCGCTGCTGCGTTACGGCTTATGCTTGCCCTCCGCGCTACTGGTCGCCTATGGCCTGCGCTTGCAAGCCGGTCGCCTGGTCGGCCCGCTCAAGAGCGAGCGGCTGATCAACGTGTTGCGCGTAGCGGGCTTTGGCTTCATCTTCTACGCGCTGGTGGAAGGGGTAATCGTGCCAGAGGCGCCACTCTTCCCTGCTCGTAGCATTAATGCCGAATTGCTCTTTGAGACAACCGGCGTCCCGGTCGGCATCTATCGCAGCATCGTTGGCGCGGTCATCGCGCTCTTCCTCTTTCTCTCCCTGGATGCCTTCCGAATCGAGACCGATCGGCTCAACGAAGCGCTGCAGCGTCAGCAATCGTTGATGGCCGAGCGCGAGCGCATCAGCCGCGACCTGCACGATGGCACGATTCAATCTATTTATGCCGCCGGGTTGATGGTGGATGACGCCAGGCATATGGTTCAGCAGTTGGCAGCGCAGTCGCACAACGGTGCCGCGCCGCTCGCCGAGCGCGTGCACGAACAGTTGAGCGCCGTGTTGTCGGTGTTGAACAAGACCAACGAGGAGATCCGCAGCTACATCTACGATCTGCGTCGCTCGGTGGCCGGCGACGAGGATCTGGCGCGCGGCCTGCTCGACATCGTGACCGAGTTTCGCATCCGCACGGCCATCCCCACCGACTGGAACGTCGGGGGGTGTGGCAAGGCCACCTTTTCGCCGGAGCAGCGCCAGCACATCTACCAGATCGTGCGCGAGGCGCTGAGCAACATCGCGCGGCACGCTTCGGCCACGCGCGCCCAGGTGGAGCTGCATTACGACGAGTGCGACGACCGCATCGGCGCGCGGGTTGTTCGCGTGCAGATTCGCGATAATGGTAAGGGCGTCATTCAGCCGGCCATGCGCACCGGTCGCGGCCTGCTGAACATGCGCGAACGCGCTGCGCTGCTGAACGCGGACTTCAGCCTGGAAAGTGAGCCGGGCAGAGGGACAATAGTAACCTTGACGATGAAGAAGTTGGACGGCAAGTGATATGGCGAGATTGCGTTTGCTCTTAGTAGACGATCACGAGGTCGTTCGGATCGGCCTGCGCACCTTGTTGTCGCGCCACCCAGAATTCGAGATCGTGGACGAAGCAGCGACCGGCCAAGAGGCCGTGCGCAAAGCGCTGATGCATCGGCCGGACATCGTCATCATGGACGTCCGGCTGAGCGGCATGAGCGGCATCGAGGCCTGCCGCGAGATCACGCAGGCTGCCCCCAACGTCAAGGTGATCATGCTCACCTCATACGGCGACGATGACACGCTGTTCGAGAGCATCGCGGCTGGCGCATCGGGGTATGTGCTCAAGCAGATCGGCAGCGACGAGTTGATCCGCTCGATCGAGAACGTGGGCCGGGGCGAGGCATCGCTTGACCCGACGACGACATCGCGCGTGTTCGCCCGCATGCGGGAGATCGCGCGCAAGCGCGAGGAGAGCGCCTTCGCCTCGCTCACCGAGCAGGAATTGCGCGTGCTGGCCCATTTAGCCGAGGGCCGCACGAATCGCGAGATCGCCGACATCCTAGTGCTGGGCGAAGGCACGGTGCGCAACTACGTCAGTAGCATCTTCGCCAAGCTGCACGTGAACAATCGCGCTGAGGCAGCTGCTTACGCTGCGGCGCATAACATTCGAGATTACTTGTAGTCGCGAAACGCGCATGGCGAAACGAAGCTCTGCGTCGGGCGTGCCTCGGTGCGGCGCGTCATTTCGCCCCCAACGGCCATATGGAAAAACTTCACTACATCAACGGACAATTTACCCGAGGTTCGAGCACCGAGACGATCGCCGTGGATAACCCGGCCAACAGCCAGATCATCGGCCACGTGCCCCTAGGCACGGCCGAGGATGTGGACGCTGCCGTGCAAGCGGCTAAGCAAGCGTTCGACGCATGGAAGCGCGTCAGCGCCAGCGAGAAGGCCGAGCTGCTGCACGAGGCTAGCCGCAAGATGCGCGCTCATGCCCACGAAGTCGTCGAGCTGCTTACCCGTGAAGAGGGCAAGCCGATCAGTGAGAACGAGGAGGAAGTCGTCTGGACCTACTCAACGTTCGACTACTACGCTGAACTCGGCCGGCATTCCCGCGGCCGTGTGTTGCCGAGCACCGAGGATGGCGTGCTCAACATGGTGATCAAGGAGCCGTATGGGGTGGTTGGCTGCATCGTGCCATGGAATTACCCTCTGCTGCTGCTGGCGTGGAAGGTGGCGCCGGCCTTAGCTGCCGGCAACACGGTCGTCATCAAGCCCAGCGAGATGACGCCGCTCACCGCACTGCAGTTGTGCGAGATCGCCTTCGATCACCTGCCGCCCGGCGTAGTGAACGTGGTGACGGGCGACGGCCGCACCGGCGAGGCGCTGGTGCGCCACCCTGACGTGCCGATGATCGCCTTCACCGGATCGCTGAGCACCGGCCAGCGGATCGCCAGCATCGCCGCGCCGATGATGAAGAAGACGCACTTCGAGCTGGGCGGCAAAGACGCCTTCGTGATTGCCGACGACGCCGACCCCGAGCTGGCCGCGCGCGCCGTGGCCTACGCCGCGCTGATCAACGCCGGGCAAGTTTGCACCAGCACCGAGCGCGTCTATGTGCCGCAGCGCCTCGCCTCCCGCTTCACCGATCGGCTGGTGGACTTAGTCAAGTCGCTGCGCCTAGGCGACGGCATGGATGCCGGCACCGACATCGGCCCGATGATTGGCCACAAATATCGGCAGAAGGTCATGGATCACGTTGCCGATGCCCAGGCTAAAGGCGCGCGGGTGCTGACCGGTGGGCGCGCGCCGGATCGCCCGGGCTACTTTTACGAGCCTACCGTGCTAGTGGACGTCAACCACTCCATGAAAATCATGACCGAGGAGACGTTTGGGCCAACCATCCCGCTCATGACCTACGATAGCTTCGAAGAGGCGATCCGGTTGACCAACGACAGCATCTACGGCCTGGGCGCATGCCTTTACACCAGCGATGCCAAGAAGGCGCGCCGCTTCTTCGAGGACGTGAAGGCCGGCACGATCTGGATCAACGATCCACTGACCGACAACTATGCCGGACCCTTTGGAGGGATGAAGTACACCGGCGGCGGGCGCGAACTAGGCGAAGAAGGGTTGGATGAGTTCCGCGAGACGAAGCACGTGCACTGGGACATCGAAGCGCGCCCCAAGAGCTGGTGGCTGCCGTATAGCAAACGATGATAAAGGGCAGGACGCGCAGCGATGTTGAAATACGATTTGCTACACCCCGAGATCCTTCAGGCACTGGGCACGGCCGGCCACGGTGCGAAAGTCCTGATCGCCGACGGCAATTACCCCTTCAGCACGCGAGCGAACCCGGCCGCCCGGCGCGTATACCTCAACCTTGCGCCGGGGCTAGTGAATGCGGTAGACGTGTTGCGCGTGTTGGCCGGGGCAATCCCTATTGAGGCCGCCGACATCATGCTTACTGCAGAGGGCGAGGAAGCGCCGATCATCGCCGAGTTCCGGGCGATCCTGCCAAAGGATGTGCCAGTGCGCGGCCATGACCGCTTCACTTTCTACAATCTTTGCTGTGATCCCGACACAGCCCTAGTCATCGCCACCGGCGAGCAGCGCACCTACGCCAACCTGCTGCTCACCATCGGCGTGGTAAAGCCCTGAACACCGGCATGTTCGGCGCGCGATGTGCGCCGTTGTCGGCTACTTGCTGGCTTCTTTAGCGGCGTCCTCGTAGCGGGTTGGGCACTGAAGCAGCAGCGCATCGGGCGAGTTGCCGGCGTAGAACTTGCCGTCGCTGTTCATCTTGCCGGTGACAATCGCCCGCGCCTCGTGCATCAGCGTGTCGGGCTTCACGCCGCGATAGACCACCCGCACGCGCTGGGCGTTGGACGGGCTAGCGAAGAGATCCTCGCGCGAATGCACGACGTCAAACTCCAGGTGAAGCGTGTTGGGATCGTATACGATGCTGTCGCCGACGACCCAGCCGATCAACTTGAGCGAGCGATCGGGCGCGATTTGGCCGGCCTGCCGCTTGGCCAACAAGTCGTTGACCTGCACCTCCATGCTGCTGTTGCCGATGATGGTGAAGACCATCACCGCGACCACCGCGACGATAATCAAGCCAATACCGAACACAAATTTAGGCTTCATGTGCACCCTCTTGCAGTTGTGATTGTATTCAATCCGCCTGAGGCACAAGTGAATTTCATCACGTTCGCCGTAGAAAGTTCGGTAGATCGGTAGAGTGGACCGTGCGCGACTTGCCCCTCACGGCCGCCAAAGTGTCCCGTCTGGCAGCCGGCTCTGCGTCCAGTGAATCACCCCGCTCTTGAATTGAGCCATATCGCCGTGGATGGGATATTTCGCCGCCAGTTTCTCATCAATGTCAATACCCAGGCCGGGCTTCGCGTTGGCATACAGATAGCCGTTGCGCAGCTCAGGGCAACCGGGGAACACCTCCGGCAGCGGGTCAGGGAAGCCGCTGAACTCCTGGATGCCAAAGTTATGTATATGCAAGTCGAGGTGAACATTAGCAGCATGCCCCACCGGTGAGACATCGCCCGGCCCATGCCAAGCCGTGCGCACGCCGAAGGCTTCGCACAGCGCGGCCAGCTTGCGCGCTGGCGTAATTCCCCCAATGGTGCTAATGTGGACGCGAATGAAGTCAATCAGTTGCTCGGTGATGAGCGACTTCCATTCCAGCGGGTGCGTGAACAGCTCACCCATCGCTAGCGGCACGGCGGCATGCTGCCGAATGCGCCGGAACCACTCGATGTCCTCCGGCGCCAGGGCGTCCTCCAGGAAGAACAGCCGATAGGGTTCCAGCGCCTTGGCGAAGCGCACGGCTTCGATTGGCGGCAGGCGCTCGTGGACGTCGTGCAGCAGCGGCGTCTCGAAGCCGATCTTGCTGCGGATGTAGTCGAACATCCTCTCGACCGACAACATATACACGTCGGGGTCGTAATATTCGCCCGGCAGCGCACCTTCGGGACTGCGCACCTGACCTTTGATGCCGCCATACACGCCAACGTTGTTGTAGGGTTTGTCATCCATCTTGGCCAGGCCGCCGTAGCCGCCGAGCTGACAACGGATGTACATGATGCCCTGCTCCTTGAGCCGGTAAACGTTGTCCAGCACCTCTTGCGGGTCTCGGCCATCGGCATGGCGATACACGGCCACGCCGTCTCGGCTCTTGCCGCCCAGCAAGTCGTAAAGCGGCATGTTGGCCAGCTTGCCTTTGATGTCCCAGAGCGCCTGATCTACGCCGCTGATGGCGTTGTTGAGCGCCGGGCCGTTGCGCCAATAGCTGTTCTGATAGCACAGTTGCCAGATATCCTCAATGCGCGCGACGTCGCGCCCGATCAGCAGCGGCTTGAGGTAATCTTCGACGGCGGCCTTGACCATCGTCAGTCGCTGGGTGAAAGTGGCGCAGCCGACACCGTACAGTCCGGCGTCGGAAGTCTCAACTTTGACCACGGCCAAGCCGATGCCGGCCGGCGCGGTCAAGATGCATTTGACGTTCGTGATGGTGATGGGCATAGCAGGATCAACTTCTGCGTGGATTAAAACGCCACACCGGTCGAAAAGCAATTCGCGGTCAGGCCTTCGAGCGAGGGCCTGACCGCGGCTCGCGGAGTGCATCAGGGTGCTTCAGATAAAGATAATCTGCGCGCCCTCGGTCATGTCAATGAAGTCGGCGGCGGTGACGATGCCGGCTACGCCATCCACGAAGTCTTCGGGCTTCAAACCCATCATGTCTACCGAGAGTTTGCAGGCATAGAGCTTGGCGCCGCCATCCACCAGCATCTGGACGTATTCGCTGACCGGCGGCACACCCAGCGCCTTCATCTTGTCTTTCATGAGCTTGGTGGCAAGGGCGGTCATGCCGGGCAACACACCGATCGCGTTCGGGATGCCGGCGTTATCGGCGTGGATGCCCATCATGCTCATCTTCATACTGGTGTTGGCCACCGGAGCGATCTCCAGATGATCTTGGCGCGACTTGCGGATGATATCCAATCCCCAGAACGTGAAGAAGATCGTCACGTCCACGCCGTTGCCCAGCGCAGCCCAGCCCATCACCAGGGCCGGATAGGCCATGTCGAGCGTGCCCTTCGAGCAGATAAAGGCCATCTTGCGCGTGTCGTTCGCCATTTTGCACCTCCTCTTTTACACGCACCCCTCCGGCTTGCCCAGCCCGGCGATGTGCGCTACCTTCTTAGCCGGTCCTTTGGGGAAGAGCGCAAACATCTCCTTCGTGCTGATGCCCGTGCCGGCGGTGATCTGCCGCAGAGTCGGCGAACGGCCGTTGACGGCGTTCTGACGACACCACTCGATCACCTTCCAGTGCTGTGGCGTCAGCTCAGGAATCCCCTCTTCCTTGGCGATCTCGATGGCGATCTCCTGAGTCCACTCATCCGGTGAGAGAAGGAATCCCTCTTCGTTCACCTGGACGGCCTTACCTGAAATAACTCGCGTGGTCATCGTTTCCCTCCTAGCCAGGTGCAACCCGGCTGTAATCTGATCTAACAAGCTATGCTTAGCGCGAAGCTGACGCAGCTTGCGCGCCCACGTTGCTGAGCATGCGCATCGTCAGCGCCAAACCGCGCCGAACGTTTGGGTCGCGCATCTGCGCCAAGAGTGCGCGATACGAAATGTCCACCGGTTCGCTCGCCTCTTGTTCGGCCAGCGTCACGGTGTTGCGCAAGAAGTTCATCACTTCCGGCTGCGTCATCTCCTTCACCGTGCGCAGGATCAGCACAATGTTGTCGCCCAGTTGCCGCACGTCTTCCTCGCTGAACGACGTGACGATGTTATCCACGATGCGCAACCCGCCTTTGAGGAAGGCGAAGTATCCCTTGCGCTCCATCTCTGCTAGCGTCTCCACGGCTCGGGCGAAAGCATCGCGGCCGATCGGCGTGGCGATGTCAGCCAGGTCGCTCAAGCTCTCGAGTTGGTCGAGCAAACGCTCGATGTTGGCCGCGTTGCGTAGCAACCGCTTGAGCAGGCGCAGCAGGTCGGCCAGATCC
>JANWVF010000140.1 GCA_025056965.1 Thermoflexales bacterium
TCATGCGAGAGCACGGTTAGGTCGGCCAACTTGCCCGGCTCAATTGAGCCGAGCTCATGCTCGCTGTAGCCGGCATAGGCCGCACCCATCGTGTATCCGTAAATCGCCTCTTGGACTGTCAGGCGCTGATCGGGATACCAACCGTCCCCAGGCGTGCCATCGCGCCGCTGGCGCGTCACCGCGGCATGGATGCCCGCGAGGGGATCAAACGTCTCTACCGGCGAATCACTGCCCAGCGCCAATCGAGCCCCGGCCCGCAGCAGGTCGCGAAAGGCATATGCGTAGCGCCCGCGTTGGCCCCAGTAGCGATCCACCATGAACATGTCCTGCGTAGCGTGGATCGGCTGCACTGAGGCGATGACGCCCAGTTGGCCGAAGCGCGCGATGTCATCGGGATGGAGCAGTTGGACATGCTCAATGCGGTCACGCAGCGGGCGGCGGATGAGCGCAGCCGCGCCATCGCGCGCCGTTCGCCTTTCTGCTTCTGCCGCCCGCGCGTATGCGTCCAGGACAACGCGATTAGCGCGGTCGCCGATGGCATGCGTAGTGACCGATAACCCATGTGCATGGGCCTTGGTCACGAACTCGAACAGCTGCTGCGGGTCATACATGGCGAGGCCATAATTGCCCGGCTCACCCTCGTAGGGCTCGATCATCCAGGCCGTGCGCGGGCCAAGCGCGCCATCGGCAAAGATCTTGATCCCGCCGATGCGCAGCCAGGCGTCGCCGAATCCGCTGCGCAGGCCGGCGGCGATCACGGTATCAAGATCTTCGACCGGCAGCTGCTTGCAAATGCGCAGCGTGCTGCGTCCCTGTTCGCGAAGGCGTTGGTAGGTGTTGAACGTCCCGATGCCGCCTGCGCCATCCATGCAATGCACGCCGGTTAAGCCGGCCGCGTTCATGGCGCGCATGGCCAGGAGCGTCGCCTCCTCTTCTTGCTCCGGCGAAGGGGATGGGATCACGCGGGAGACGAGCGCCGTCGCGCTTTCGAGCAACACGCCGGTCGGCTCACCTTGCCCATCGCGCACGATCTCACCGCCTGCAGGATCGGGCGTCTCGCGCGTGATGCCGGCGATGCGCAGCGCCAGCGAGTTGACCCACAGGGCATGTCCACTTTTGGCGCGCAGCGCCACCGGATGCGCCGTCGTGGCCTCGTCGAGCTGCGCCGCCGTAGGAAACCACCCGCCCCAAATCGCCTGCTGCCAGCCCCATCCCTGGATCCACTCGCCGGACGGCGTTTGCGCGGCGCGGTCGCGCACACGACGCACGGCCTCCTCGACGCTCGGCACCTCGTCAACGTTTACCCGCTGCAAGGCGAGGCCGGTGTACTCCAGATGCAAATGCGCATCTATTAGCCCCGGCAACACGAACGCGCCGCGCATGTCCAGGCGCTGCATGTCAGGCAGGTGAATCCCTGCGATTTCATCATCGCTGCCGACGGCGAGGATGCGGTTGCCAGCGATGGCAATGGCCGAGGCGCGCGGCCGACGCGGATCAACTGTATAGATGCGGGCGTTGGTGAGCAGGAGATTCATGATGCGGAGGCCGCCGCAGTCGCCCTGGCAATCCGCTGGCGTCCCCAGTAATACAAGAGCGCGTAGGCGCCAATCAAGATGAGATTGCCAACGAAAATCGGCAGAGCGCTTTCCGTGTTCAGGGTTGCCGTGGCAACAACTTGGCCTCTCAGAAGCACATTCGCCAGGACTGCGCCGACAAGTCCGGCGACCCCTGCCAAGACTCCCAGCGTGCGGTTGGTAGCGGTCCGCGCCAGGCCCAACCCAACCCCAATGATGCCGGTGCAGAGCGCTGGCAGCCCGCCGAACACCAAGATGCGCCAGAAGAAGGCCGTCTCCCATCCTGCGGAGGGAAGCAAGTCCTCTAAACGCAACGCGTAATCGCCGAGCAGAAATCCGGCTCCAATGATGCCTGCATAAGCGATGCCCTGACGCCATCCTGCGAAGCGTGCGCGAGCCCAGAAGAAAAGCAGCACCAGCCCGAGGCCTTTCAAGCCCTCCTCCAGAATGGCGCGCGAGATTCGGTCGCTCCCCGGCCCAAAAGGCGCGGGGAAGGCGACAACCACCTCGACGATGAAGACCAAAGCAGCCACGAGCATGCCTGCGAAGAGGGCAATGATGCTCGGCAGGGGGGCGCTCGCCGAGATTCTCGGGCTTGCCTCTTGACGATCAAACGCAAGCAGCACCCAGTTCCATCCAATAGCAGCAAGTGTGACGAAGAGCAACGCGAACGGTAGCGGCATGACGACTTACCTCACTTTTACAACGCAGCCTTGAGCAGACTTATTGTCAGTTGGCATCGTCGTCAATGACACTTGGACGAATTACGCTCATGAGCGACGGCGCAGGCGGCGAGACGCTCAGCGCTCCGGAGACACGCGCCATACTGTCATGGCGTTCGCTCGCGTGTGGATGGCGATGGACGCGCCATCGTCGCTGATCGCCCCGACGTAGGGTGGATCCGGCAGTGCGATGCGCCGCAGCATCTCTCCGGTTCGTACGTCCCATAGGCTCAACTCGCCCGAGACGAAGATGCGGCGGTCGAATGGAAGCGCCGCCGTTTCCGGCGAAGGAATCATCACCGCGGTGATGATCATCCGCGAGTCGCGCGGGAAGAACGTGATCGTGCTACTGCCCTCCGGCAAGTCCAGCGATGTCAGCTCGCCGGAAGCGACATCCAGTATGTCCACATTGTCCCCGAAGTTCAGCGCGAAGCGATTGCCATCCTTGCTCAACACGCCGCCCTGCGGGACGCGCCTTGGCCTGACAGATCGCAGCTCGTGTCGCGCTTGCACGTCCCAGATGACTAATTGTGCCCGCGTGAGCACAGCTAGCCTGAGGCCATCGTCGCTCAGGTAGAGCACACCGGCCTCTTCGAGACCGTTGACACCGTCAATCGTTGCAACGACGCGGCCGGCCAAGTCGAAGACGCGCACCTCCTGCTCGTCGGCTGCCGCGAAGATGCCGGCGTCGTTGTCGCAGCCGCTCATGAAGCGCGGCGCGAAAGGCAGCGTAAAACGCTCCAGCTCGCGATCGGCAGCAATGTCATGCAAGACAATGCGTCGGCCGTCCAAATAGACCAGGCTGCGGCCATCCGGAGCAAAGCACAACAGCGTGCGCGCCGTGTCGGTGATCGGCGCATCAATGCTTGTCAGCAGCCGACCGTCGCGCGCACGCCAAACGTGGATGCCGCGGTCAAGCGTGATCGCAGCGACATAGATGTTGGCGCGGTCCGGCTCGACCCAAGCGATGGGCGCGTCGTGCAGCAGGCGATTGCGCACCTCCCCGGTTCGCGCATCGAAGATCGCGACGTCGTTCGATGGGTAGATTGTGCTCCATGTGAACAGCGTCTCACCGTCGGCGGAGAAGGCGCTGCCCGTGATAGGCGGGCGCGTCGCCGATTGCAGCGACCTCTGGCCGACGATGTCGAAGCTGGCCAGTTCGCCCGACCCGGCTAAGAACAAACGCTCGCCTGCCGGGTCGAAGTTCACCGACCACACCGGCAAGCTGCCGGCCAGACGAAACTGTGCCCTCGGTTCATCCCGCTGCAGATCGTAGAGCAGCACGACAGGGTTGATGAGGACGGCCATGAAGCGACCGCTGCGGTCGAAGGCCGGCTCGACGGCTCCGCCTAGATCGGTGAAGGTTTTCTGAAGCCGCGGCTCGCCACCCGATAGATCCCAGATGGCCAGCGACTCGCCGCCCGAGGCGCCGAACTTCATGCCGTTCGGGCTGAAGCTCAAATGCTCGATCGTCGCGCTCGTAAACACGCCGGTTAGCGTGATCACAGGCGCGCCGCTCACGGCGTTGACGATGAGGATGTCGCCCGTCGGCTGCACTGCCGCCACGCGCGAGCCATCCTCAGAGAAGCGAATGGTTCGTGTCGCCGGTGGCAAGGACTGCCCTTCGCCGATGATCTTGGCATCGGCCAGTCGAATGCGTCGCAGCTCCCCTCGCGAGATCACCACCAGCTCGCTGCCATCTTCGTTCAAGGCGATGTCGGATACGATCTCCAGCGACGGCTCAGGCACGACGATAGTCGTGATGATCCGAGAGGTGCCTAGGTCGTAAACATCTATCGTGCCGTCGAGCTGCATGATGGCGCCCAGCTTGCCGTTCGGCGACGCGGCGTACCAGAAGATCGGATTGGCCTTGTCTTTGAGCTGCACCGGCGTGCGCGCTTGCAAGTCGAGCGTATCGGCGGCGATGACCTCGAAACTGCGCGAGGTGAAGACGACCAGGCGGTCGCTCGTCACTGAGTAGATATGTCGCGGCGGTGGCTCGTCTAGATGAAAGACGCGCGCGAGCCGGTCGGCGTTCTCTAGGGTCAGGCCGGTCAGCGGTCGCGGCGCTGCGGTCGGCGCTGGGCGCGGCTGCGCGCCGGGCAGCGGCGTGTGCGTCGCCGTTGGGCGGGGGGCAAGCGTGCGGGTTGGCACCAGTTGCGGCTCGGGCGTGCTGGCCTGTTGACCACATGCCACCAGTGCCGGAATAACGGCCAGCGCGATCACGCGCGCTAGATGAGATGTCATTTTCGTCCTAAGCATACTCATCTGGCGCCTCCGACTATAACCGCGAATGCTGATAAGACGGTGATTGGTCTCTGTGCGGGACTTTCCTAGCGTCGCGCGAGGATGCGCATCACCCAAAAGAGGGATAACGCAAATACTTCCGGCCTTTGTGCTGCGCCGGTCAAACGACGCAAGCAAACCGCCGAGCGCGCAGCAGGATACAGCTCACAAGTCGAGGTCAATACCGCGTGCGCGCAGGCGCGCCTTGAGTTGCTCGAGGCGCTGGCGCTCGACGTCACGCTCATGTTCAGCCTGCTCGGCGCGCCGGCGCTCGGCATCGCGTTGTCGCTCGGCATCCTCGGCACGCTGGCGCTCGGCGTCGCGCTCGCGCTCGGCCCGCTCGGCGCGAGTCGGTACCAGGTTGCCCTCACGGTCATACAGCCGCAGCCAGCGCGCCTGCACCCGCGCATACTCCCCCTCCCACATCCCCAACCAAGCCTCCAGCACCTCGCTCCACACCCATCCTCGCTCGTTCGGGGCAATCGGCTGATACGTCAGCCCAGTCAGCCGCCACGCATACAACTCAGCCGGCGCGTCTCGATCCACCGGATCAGCTCCCCAGCACACATACTCCGGAATATGTAGCCGCCGCTCATACAACCGCTTCTTACGCCCCAGATCCTCCCTGCGCGTGGACTCCGACAACAACTCGACCACCAAATCCGGCGTCTTGTTGCCCTCTTCCCAAATCGCCCAGTACGTGCGCCAGCGCTGATCCTCAACCTCTCTGACCACAAATAAATCAGGCCCTTTGTAATCTGCGGTTTTCTCTTGGTTCGGGCTGAAGTAGAGAAACATGTTGCCGCCAACAAAGAAGTCGTTACGATCAGACCAGTGGCTCTTGATGCACTCGTCGAGCAGGTTAATTTGGAAGCGATGCCAGGGGCTCTCCAAGGGGACGCCGTCCTCGTCACGCAGTTTGAGCGCAGCCAAGGCTTGTAGCTCGGCCTCAGGGATTCTGGCCGGCTCATCCGTTGGCGCCACGACTGCTTGAGATTGCATGCAGGCATTCTAGCCGATGCGCAGCGCGAGCGCTATCGCATGAAGAACGACCGCGCTGGCGCGGCTACGATGCCGGCGCGGCGGGATCATCCGGTCGGCGTCGGGCGAAGTAGCAGCCAACGGTGACGTTGTCGCGCCGAAGGTAGCGGTTGGCGACGCGCGCCACATCCCCCGGCGACACGCGCATCAGCCGCTCCAAGAAGGTGGTGAACCAGGTGTAATCGGCAATCACCTCACCGAAGCCCAGCCAGAATGCCTGGCCGGTCACCGTCTCGGTGTTAAAGGCAACTTGTGCCCGCGTCTGCCGGATGGCCTTCTCCAGCTCGCTGCTCGTCACGCCATCGCGCCGGACGCGGTCAAGCTCGGCCCACATCCGCGCCTCCACCTCAGCCGGGTCGCGGCCCGTCATGACCGTGGCTTGAAGGGTATAGAGGAAAGGATCCATCGTCGGAAC
>JANWVF010000146.1 GCA_025056965.1 Thermoflexales bacterium
AGGTGCCCATCTCTGATCACAGCGCTCCGTCGTTGCGCGAGGAGCGCGCGCTGTGGCGCAGCGGTTGCCGTCGCGTCGCCGGCGTGGACGAAGCCGGGCGCGGCGCTTGGGCCGGACCCGTCGTCGCCGCAGCCGTCATCCTCCCCTGCAATCCGCGCGCTGCGTCGTATCTGCGCGGCGTGAACGATTCCAAGCAGCTCACGCCTACGCAGCGCGCCACTCTGCGCGAACGCATCGAGCGCGTCGCAGTTGCCTGGGCGGTCGGCAGCGCCAGCAATGCAGAGATTGACGCGCTCGGCATCGTGCCTGCGACCCGGCTGGCGATGATGCGCGCCGTTGCTGCCTTGCAACTGACGCCAGACGCCTTACTCATTGACGCGCTGGATTTGCCAGAGCTGCCGATTGTTCAGCGCGCCTTCCCGCGCGCCGATGCGATCAGCCTGTCTGTCGCTGCCGCTTCCATCCTGGCCAAGACGACGCGCGATGCGGTCATGTGCGCGCTCGACGCGACGGCTTCGGGCTACGGCTTCGCCGATCACAAAGGCTACGGCACACGCGCTCATGCCGAGGCGCTGGCTCGGCTCGGCCCGTGCTGGGCGCACCGCCGCACCTTCAAGCCGGTCGCTGCGTTGTCCGCTGCGCCCTCAGCGTCGCCTGCTTGCCAATCGGCCGGCTCGCACGCTTGGCCACCTTCTAACCTTTAGTCGCGGATCATGACCCTCACCGTTGAACAATGGTTGCTCGGCGCGCTCGCCGCGCTGCTGGTCGGCTTCTCCAAGACCGGCGTGCCCGGCGTCGGCATTCTGGTCGTGCCGCTAATGGCCATCGTCTTTCAAGACCGCGCTGCCGTCGGGACAACCGTGCTTTTGCTGATCTTCGCCGATCTCTTTGCCGTGTACTGGTATCGCCGCTATACGCGCTGGGACAAGCTGCTGCAACTGCTGCCCTGGGTCGCCCTCGGCATGTTGATTGGGATGCTCACTTTGCTTTTCGTCGGCGAGGACGCTCAGGGACGCGATCAGATCAACGTGTGGATCGGCGCGCTGGTGCTCATCATGCTAGCTGTTCATTTGGCTCGATTGAAGTGGGGGGATCGGTTGCGTCCGTCGTCGCGCGTCGGCCTGGCGGCGACCGGCAGCGCCGCGGGCTTTGCTACTACCGTATCGAACGCCGCCGGACCGATCATGTCCATCTACATGACCGGCCTTGGGTTGCCCAAGCACGAGTTCATGGGCACGACGGCCTGGTATTTCCTTATCTTCAACGTCGCAAAAGTGCCGCTTTATCTCGTCGTGATGTCGCTGGCGCCTGAGCGCCCTTTGTTTACGCTGGAAGGGCTGATCTTCGACGCATTCATGTTGCCAGTGATTGTCATCGGCGTCCTCGTCGGCCGCTGGGCGTTGCCACGCATACCTCAGGAGGTGTTCAACGGGCTGGCGCTCGGTCTGGCCGCGCTTGCGGCGCTGCGCTTGATCCTGATGCGTTAGGTGCCAGGTGGGACAACGGCGCGCTCGGCCGCGCTAGCTCAAGCCAAGGTGGTAGCCGAAGTCCTGTGCGAAGTCGCGCCAAACGCTATGAATGTGCGTGCCGCTGTTGCGCGAATTGTCGAACTCCAGCAGGAAGGTCGCGCCTTGCAGGCGATAGTAGTGCGGTTGGCGCGGTTCTAGCGCGCCGGCCCAGCCGAAGCGTATGGACTCAATGCCGGCCTGCTCCAGCCGGCTGAGATGGTCGCGCGCGATCGGCTCGGGCAGCACGTCGAGGTAGGCGCGGATGATCTCACGCACTAGCGCCTGCTGGTCGCGGGTAAGCTCGCCGACCGACACGCCGACCGGTTGCAGTGGGCTGACGCGCGCGCTGTTTCCGGTAATGTGTCGCGTCAGCGAGCGCTCTTGAAAAATTGCCTCGCCTTTGCCGGCGGTGACCAACGAGCGGATCAGCTCGCGTGCTGCATCTTCCTCGCGCGGCATGGCGCGCAGGCCGGCGCCGTTCACGGTTGGCCAGGCGCCATGGAAGAACGGCGTAACGGCAATTGCGGAGCCGCGAATGGTGAAATGCCGGGACAGGTGGTGTCCCTCCCAGCGCCAACCCCACGCATCGTTCGATCCGGGCGCGCCGAAGATCGTCACAAAGTAGGCCTCAGGATCGCTGCCCAGGTCTTTCTGCAACGACATGATGTCCAGCGATTTCTGAAATCCTGATTCCGAGAGGCCAGATCGTAGCAAGGCAAGTGCCGCGTCCTTTTGTTCGCGATTCATCTCGCGCAGCGCTAGGCCGTTGCGCGGGAAGATGCGCGGCGTCGTCCAGTGCCAGCGCAGTCGCTCTGCGTCATCGAAGGCGTAAATCGCCTGGGCGCGCCGGACGTCGTCTAGGGTGGCGATGAAACGCGAGGCAGCCTCGGCCATCCTTTGAGCGAGCGCAGCGATGGCATCGGATGAAGCCGTGCCGGCTGCGGGGAGCACACTCGATGTGGGCGAAGCGCTCGTTGCCGGTGTGGGGACGGTGACCGTTGGCGGCAGCGTGATCCGCGGCGCAGTAGCGCAGGCTGCCGCCAACCAGCCTGCTGCCCCGCCCAACGCGGTCAGCTTAATTACTTTGCGGCGGCTCATTCGATTGGGCATGGCTACCTTGAACAGAGGCTAATCAAGCCTGCTTAAGCGTCACTTTGAGCCGCATGTGAACCGGATGATTGCGCGGCAGACGCGGGCGAGAAAGGCGCCAGCGGCGGCAAGTCCACCAGCCTCTCCAGCCATGCGATGAACTCGGCGCGTGGGATGGGGCGCGCGCCGAGCGAGCTTGTATGCGGCGTCTCTTGCTGGCAGTCCACTAGCGGCACGCCCATGCAGCGCAGACGGGCAACCAGGTGCACCAGCGCTACCTTCGAGGCGTCGGTCACCCGGCTGAACATGCTCTCGCCGAAGAACGCTCGCCCGATCTGCACGCCGTAGATACCGCCGACTAGCTCACCCTCCAGCCATGCTTCGACGCAGTGCGCATAGCCTCGCTCGTGCAGCGCGCAGTATGCCTCGATCATCTCCGGGGTGATCCACGTGCCTTTCTGTTTCGGTCGCGGTGCGGCGCAGCCCAGCATCACCTCGCGAAACGCAGTGTCGTAGCGAATCTCGAAGCGACCGCTGTTCAGGCGTCGCCGCAGTGAGCGGCTGATGTGCAGTTCATCGGTGAAGAGCACCTGCCGCGGATCCGGACTCCACCACAAGATCGGCTCGCCCTGGTGGTACCATGGGAAGATGCCACGGCGATAGGCGTCCAACAGGCGTTCAGGCGAAAGGTCGCCCCCGGCGCATAGTAGGCCGTTGGGATACCGCAGTGCGCGTTCAACAGCCGGGAAAGGCGTGTCTTTGCGTAGCCAGGGAATCATGATTCGCGGCGTTCCCCGTTCTGAGTGCGCGCAGTGTATAGCGCGTCACGCTTTGCGTGAACAAGGGCAGTAATCGCCCTGCACGGCTCGGCGCAGCCCTTCGTGGCAATTCAGACCGCGACCCCCTAGTCCCCTAGGGCATAGCGCTATAATCATAAGCGAAGTCAAGTTCTCGCGATGCTGACTTGCGCTGCAAGTCCATATCTGCGATGAAAAGGAGCCTCCCTGAATGCCTCAGCTGATTACTCCCGATAGTGCGCGCGTCGCCGGCCGTGGCCAGCAGGCGATTCAAGTCATTGATGTCGGCCGTGATCCGGCGCTGAAGTCGGCCCTTCTATCGGGACGGTTGACGAACCTTGTTGCGCCGTTCATTTACCACGATCCATCCAAGCAGATTGCCTACATCCTGATGCCGATGGAGCTGAATCTGCGCGACCTAGAGCAGCAGCGCATCATCGGCCAGTTGACGCAGGCCGTGATGCGCGGCTTGCCGGAGAACGCGCCGCGCGCTTATCTCCTGCAGCCGCGCATCTTCTTCACCTTGCAATCCCTCATCGAGGCGATCCTAGAGCAGGACGGCATCACGCCGGAGATGCTGCGCGCCCAGCAGGAGCGGGCCGACTTGCTGCGCGACCTATTGCGCATCACCGACGAAGCGACGCTGCGGGCGCGCGCGAGGGAGAACGACGCCAAGATTGACGCGACGTTCTTCGACATCCTCTCGGCCAGCATCGAAGCCAACGCGATGTCCGGCCGAGAACAGGTTGCTCAACAACTGGCCAACCTGCAACAGATACTGGTCGAAGAAACCACCTACGGCAAGGCTATCGGCGCGCGGCTGGCCGCCTTAGAGGCCTTCCGCAAGTCACCGACGCGCGAGACGTTGCTTGAGCAGTTGCTCGCTGCGTCGGATGCCGAGACCCGCGAAATGCTGATCGCGCTTGGCCGTCGCCTGCTCGACTACGCCTTCTTCCAACAACTGACCCTGCGCATCGAGGCAGCGGACGAAGCCGGCAAGCAAAAGCTCATTGCCCTGCGCAAGGAAATCCAAGAGGTACGCGACAAGGTTGATGCCGCCTCGCGCGCTTACCTAGAGGAGAAGGCTGCGTTGATCGAAGCCATTGCCTCCAGCGACAACCCGCTGGAGACCGCTCGTCAACACGACGCTGAGATTGACGACGCTTTCTTCGCCGTCTTGCAGGCCAACGCCCAGGATGCTCAGCGCCGCGGTGATGAGCAGACCCTCAAAGCGCTGGCGGCCGTCAACGAGGTCGTCATGCAGGTCATCGCCGAGCGCCAGCCACCCGAGGTGCAGATGATCAACATGCTCCTCGCAGCCAAGTATCCTGAGGAAACGGAGAAGCTGCTGAACGAGTTCAAAGATGTGGCCGACGACCGGCTGATCAGCATCATGGCTCAGTTCGCCGATCAGCTTGCCCAGCAAGATCGCACCGACTTGGGCGCAAAGCTGACCAAGATCATGCTGCAGGCGCGCAAAATCCTGCCCAAGCATGATCCATCCAAAGAAACACCTGCCGGCCAGACGCGCCCGTCCAATGAACCGCCCAAGCCGGTCATCGAGATCGCGCGGCGTTGATTGTGAACGAGGCCTCGGTCGCGAGGCCTCGTTCACAATCGCTATCGCACGCCGAGCAGTTCGACGTCGAAGGTCAGCCGAGCGTTAGGTGGGATGACGCCTTCGGCTCCGGTTGCGCCGTAGGCCAGCTCTGGGGGGATGATCAATCGGCGCCTGCCGCCCACGCGCATGGTAGCCAGGCCTTCTTCCCATCCGGGGATGACTTGCCCTGCGCCTAGGACGAACTCGAAAGGCTGGCCTCGGCCGATCGAGCTATCAAAAACCGTGCCGTTGTCCAAGTAGCCGGTGTAGTGCACAATGACCGTTTGTCCGGGCTGCGGCTGTGGCCCTGTGCCCACCACCTCGTCAATGTATTGCAGCCCCGAGGCGGTTGTCACGAGCTGCGCTGCCGGATTGGGCATCGGCGCTGCGGCCGGGGCTTGCCGCATCACTTGGGGGGCAGGCGGCGCTGCGGCCGGGGCTTGTGGCATCGCTTGTGGGGCAGGCGGCGCTGCGGGCGCGCTTGTCCCGCCGCCGATGAACGAGATTGCGAGCAGCAGGATGGTGAGAAAGGCGATCGCGCCGGTGATCATCCAGGCATTCGTAAGTTGCTTCGACATCCGTCAGCTCCCATCGAGGTGGATTGAAGTGGATTGAATCGGTTTCGCGAATCTGCGCGGCTGCCGTCGGCCGACAGCTCAATCACGCATCCTCCGCGATCACGCAGCACAGCACCAACTCTTTCGCAGCCTTCACTTCGTCCAACCGCTTCATCGGCGCGG
Source organism: Thermoflexales bacterium (assembly GCA_025056965.1). Lineage (GTDB taxonomy): Bacteria > Chloroflexota > Anaerolineae > J036 > Brachytrichaceae > JAAFGM01. The sequence continues at coordinate 5,735 of JANWVF010000146.1, forward strand.
TGTGAGGCGCATCCTTCAGCAGTTGCGGATTCTGCCGCGCTTCCTCAGCGATACGCAGCATGGCGTCGCAGAATCGGTCGAGCGTTTGTTTAGACTCGGTCTCGGTCGGCTCGATCAGCAGCGCCTCGGGCACGACCTTAGGCAGCGGGAAGTAGTTGGTCGGCGGGTGGAAGCCGTAGTCCATCAGCCGCTTGGAGATGTCTAGCGCGACGATGGAGGGCGCCCCGGCGATCTTACCTTGCGCGCAGGTCTCGTGCATGCAGAAGCGTTCGCCGTGAGGGAATGGGTATACGTCGCGCAGGCGCGCCTGCACGTAGTTCGCGTTTAGCACTGCGTGCTGGCTCACCGCGCGCAGGCCCTCTTCTCCGTGTAGGCGGATATACGTGAACGCTCGCACCAACATGCCGAAGTTGCCGTGGAAGGCTCGCATGCGCCCGATGCTCTTCGGGGGCATGAACCATTCGTAGCGCCATTCGCCTTCGGATTCCTCGATAGCGCGCACGATCGGGCCGGGCAGGAAGTCCACCAGCTTCTCGTTGGCCGCCACCGGACCGCTGCCGGGGCCGCCACCGCCGTGTGGCGTGCTGAAGGTCTTGTGCAAGTTGTAGTGGATTACGTCGAAGCCGATCTCGCCGGGCTTGGCGATGCCGAGCAGCGCATTCATGTTCGCGCCGTCGCCGTAGACTAGCCCGCCGACGCCGTGCACCAGGGCGCACACTTCCTCGATGTGCTCCTCGAACATGCCCAAAGTGTTCGGGTTGGTGATCATCAAGCCGCACACCGTATCGTCGAGCTGAGCCTTCAGCGCGCCCAGATCCACGTTGCCGCGCGCATCGGACGGAATCTCGACGACCTGCAAGCCGGCCATGGCCGAGGACGCCGGGTTGGTGCCATGCGCGCTGTCGGGAATCAGCATCTTCGTCCGTTTGTGATCGCCGCGGTCGGCATGGTAGGCGCGCATCATCAAGATGCCGGTGAACTCACCTTGCGCGCCGGCCGCCGGCTGCAAGCTCACGCCCTTCATGCCGGCGATCTCGGCCAGATAAGTTTGTAACTCATACATCAGGCACAGCGCGCCCTGTGCCGCCTCTGGGTCGGTGAGTGGATGGAGCATGGCAAAGCCGGGCAACCGCGCGGCATCCTCATTGATGCGCGGGTTGTACTTCATCGTGCAGCTGCCCAGCGGATACAGCGTCGTATCTATCGCGAAGTTCAACTGCGACAGCCGCGTAAAGTGGCGCGTCACATCCACTTGGCTTACCTCCGGCAGCGGCAATCGCTCGCGCAGCAGCTCGGCGGGCACTTCGTAGGGCGGCACGTCGCTCTCCGGCAGGCGAACTCCTATGCGTCCTGGCGACGATAGCTCGAAGATCAGCGGTTCTAGGAAGACAGCGTCCGCATTCATGTGTCCAAGGCGCTATATCTTATCGCAACCGTCGGTGCTCCCTTCCTCACCGAGGTATTTCGACCGTCGTCGCCAGCCGGTAGAGCGTGAGCGAATCTGTGGGCGAGACAAGCTTGATGAAAATCTGCCCGCCGGACGATAGATACGGCCCGGTATGCGCGTTGTGGGCTGCTAAGTCTGAGGCATCGTCCACCACGACGTCATAGTTGCGCGTCTGCCAGTTGTAGAGCGCGATGGACGCAGCGCGCAGTGCGTCGAGCGACGTCCGGGCATTGTTGAATTCGATGTTCAGCATGACCCGGGATGTTCTGCCGGTCGCGCGCACGTCCAGCCAGGGCACAAGCGCGATGATGTGCTCCCCTGGCTCTATTAGCAGACCGTCGTCGTTCAGTTCGACGCTGGCACTGGTCGCGATGATGTTCCAGGTGAACACGTCCGGCGGCAGCATTTGGCCTGGGCCAATGAGGTGCTGCTCGACCGGCAAACGCCACAGGCGCAGCGCGCGGTCGGTATAGTCTGCGCCTGCGATCTGCGCGCCGGTCTCGTCGCGCCACTCCCAGCAGCCGAGATAAACGCCCGGTCCGATCGCTTCGGCGTCAAAGACGGCACTCACCAGCCCGAACTGTGCATCCTGTCGAATCGGCTCATCGCTGAAGTCCTGCCAATTCACCAGCGCGTCGGTCAAGGGCAGCGCGTCCTGCTCGAAGGGATACGCGCGGCCGGATAGGCTCACCGTCTTGCCCGATGAACTCGGCCGAGATGATCTGCCAAAAGCCCCGAACCCAAACGTCTGTGCGCCGGTCAGTCTTTCACGCCCGGTGTTGATGGTGCGTAAACGAGGCAGCGAGTGAGGGTGACCGACGAGTAAGTTGAGCTGGACGTCGGTCGTCACCCCCGGTGCGATGTCACCGATGGCTTGATAATCCTTGCCGGCTAATACGGCGCAGTCGTGCAGCTGGTGAGCGGTGTCGTTGCGGATCGTGCCGGCGAAGCTGGCCGGAGTGTTCGCTGTGCCGGGGATGAAACGCAACGCTGCGCTGATCGGCGGCAGCGTCCCGCCATCGCGCGCATATATCGTGCGCACGTTGCTGTTTGTCACAGGGATGCGGACGACGCGGCTGGGCTCGCCGATCGCCAGCGTAACGGCAGATGCAGGTTCGTCCGGATTGCGCGGCGGCTCCACCAAGCGTATCAGCGCGCGTCCGGCCTCGAGCGTCACTTCTGTGTTGCGTGGGGAGAATAGGCCGAATATGCCGAAGGTTTGTGCGTCTCCCGTCGCTGCGTCACCCAGCGTCACGCTCAGGCGGTGCATGTGAGGTTGATTGCCTCGCAGGCGGAAGCCTGTGAGCAGGCCGAGCACGGTAAAGGCGATCACGATGGCCGGCACCGTTACCCAGGCCCAGCTCAGCCGGCGCAGCCCACGCAAGATAAAGAAGTTCAGTGGACCGATCGCCAGTACGTAAAGCGCGAAGAACCCGCCGACGACGAGCGGCGACGGCGGGTCGGCCGCAGTCAGCGCGGCGGCGGCGAAGGTCATCGCCTTGCTGTCGTCGCCTGTGCCCAGGTCGTTGGCCAGGCCAACGCGCCCGCCGAACAGTCGCGCAAAGAGCACGGCTCGCCCGGGCCAGTCGCGCAAGGGTGCGAGCGAAGGGCTGAACGCGAGCTGATCCACGATCCCCCGGCCGACTTCGCGACGCAGGATGAGCGGCGTCTCGTTTGAGCCGGCCAAAGTGCGCACGTGCGGAGCGGCTGATCGTAGGCGGATCACCGGAACGGACGCCGAAGGTGGCGCGGCGAGCGGCGCAAATGCAACGGGCGCCGCTAGCTCGGTTAGTGCGCTCCCGTCGGCTTCGATCAGGGCGCGCGCCGGGCTGCCCGGCGCAATCTCACTCAACCCGCTCAGCGTCAGCTCGGCGCTCGGTCCACCGGCCAAGATCAAGTGTCCGCCCCCTGTGACCCACTGCCGGATCGCGGCCCGTTGTGACAGGCTGAGTGCGCTGGTGTCTACGCCGTCCAAGATGATGACATCCGCGATCGCAAGGGCTGCGACGCGATCCGGGAACTGATCGAGGCGGAGCAAGGCGAGCGCGCTGGTGCTGCCGTTGGGCGCGCGCACATCGCCGATGAAGTTGAGCGCGTCTGGCGGATCGCTAGCAACCAGCACCAATCGGTCGGCGGGATCGAGCTGCCGCGTCACGGGTGTGACGGACGCGACGACCTGCTGACCGGAGACCAGTTGCACCTCCAGCGAGTCGCTCTCAGGCGGTGCATACAGCATGACCTGACGGCGCGCGTTGCGACCCAGCGAGACGGGCTGGGCAAATCGCTCAATTGTTGCCAGGCTGCTGTTCGTTACGACGACTTCCCCTTCGATCGGATCGCCGGCGTTGGTCAACGTGACGCGCAGGGGAATCCAGGCATCTGCCTTAACATAGGAGTTAAACCCAGCGTCCACGGTCATGCTGACGCGGATGAGCGGCTGGCGCGCGGGCTCGGCGTAGGAAGGGATGCTCAGGGCGATGAGGCCTGCAACACACGCGAGCGCGAGAAAGGACATTCGCGCCCCTTTCATCACTGCGCAGGGATTATAAATAATCTGGTATTCTGCCCTCCCCGATGGTGCTTGAACCTCCGGTCATCGTCGCCGTGATCGTGGCGATCACCGTTACGATGATGATCTTGATTGCGGCTTGCGCGCGATTGCGAAGCGCCGCCCATCGTCGCCTCAGCACCCAGCTTGCCGAGCTTCAAGCTCTCAGTGATGCCGTTAGCGCCATCGCCAGCGCGTCATTGGACGAGGATGAACTATGCCGGCTGGTTTACGAGCGTGCCGCCCAGGTCGTGGATGCTTCTAACTTTCAACTCGGCCTGTTCGACGGCAGCCGCTACGTCATCAAGTTGCGCTACAGCCGCGGTGTGGAGCAGCCGAGCTCACAATTTGACTTGTCGGAAGCGGGGGGCATCATGGGCTGGTTGCGCGATCATGCTCGGCCGCTCATCGTACGCGACTTTAGAGCGGAGATGGAGCGCCTGCCGGCTCAGCCGCGCTACATCAGCGCGGATCCGCCTCGTTCAGCGGTGTTCGTGCCAATGGTCGCCCGTGATGTCGTGATCGGCGCCCTAGCGATCCAAAGCGAGCGCCCCAACGCCTACACCGATGCCCACTTGCGCATGCTGAGCATCGTGGCGAACCAGGCTGCTGCGGCGATCCAAAACGCCCGCGCGCTGCGACTTGAGCGCACTCGCGCTCGACAAATGGAACTGGTCAGCGCGGTAGCCCGTTCGACTGCCTTAGTCTTCGATCTCCAGTCGCTTCTGCCGCGCCTGATTCAGTCCATCCAATCCATCTTCGGCTATTACTTCGTCGGCATCTTCCTCCTGGATGAGCTGGGACAGATCGTGTGCAGCGCGGCCAGCCATCCGACCCTCGTGGGCAGGCGTTGGCGCAAAGGCGAAGGGCTGGTCGGCACGTGCATCGCCGAGGGTCGCATGATTGTCGTGAATGACGTCGCGTGCGATGGCCGATTCATCTTTACCCCGGAGATGCCGGCGACGCAGAGCGAAGCCGTCCTGCCGCTCAAGATCGGCGAGCGCTTGATCGGCGCGCTCGACTTGCGATCGGATCGGCCATACGCCTTTGATCAGGATGAGGCGCACTATCTAGAGGTGTTGTCGCAGCAGGTTGCCGTCGCCGTCGAAGATGCGCGCCTGTATGAGCAGTCGGTCGAGCGTCAGCAGCTCGAGCAAGAGCTGAACTTCGCTCGCGAAATCCAGATCAGCTTCTTGCCCAGATCTCGGCCCCAGGTCGCAGGCTGGAGTGTGGCCGGCAAGTGGCGCGTCGCGCGTCAGGTAGGCGGCGACTTTTACGACTTCATCCCTCTGCCGCAGTCCCGTTGGGGCATTGTCATCGCCGACGTGACCGATAAAGGCGTCCCGGCAGCATTGTTCATGGCCTTGTCGCGCACGCTGGTGCGGGCCGTGGCATCCAACGGACAAGCCCCGGATGAAGTGTTAGCGCGGACCAACGAACTCATCCTGGCCGACTCGCCATCCGATTTGTTCGTCACTATGATCTACGCAGTCTGGAATCCTGGGCTCGGTAGCGTGATCTTGGCCAATGCCGGCCACAACCCGCCGCTGCTGTGTCGCGCGGATGGCGCCGTTGACGTGATTCCCTCGCGCGGCATTGCGCTGGGCGTAGTAGAGCAGCTGTCGCCGCAGCCGATCTGTCTGGAGCTACAAATCGGCGATGTGTTGCTGCTCTACACCGACGGCATGACCGACGCACTCAACGCGGGCGGTGAGGCCTTTGGCCTATCGCGCCTGCAGGCGGCCTTATCCCGCCTGCGCCACCTCGACGCGGAGAGCATCGCCGACGACTTGATGCGGGTCGTGGATGAATTCATCGGCGACGAGCCCGCATTCGATGACCGAACGCTCGTCGTGCTCAAACGCGAAGCATAGCGCCCTGCCCTCTGCGCCGCGGCGCTCTTGACTACTGCCCTACCAAGCTGCCGAGGTCAATGTTGAAGCCTTGATTCTTGCCCTCGGCGCGTCCCACATACCGCAACACGGCGCCGGCGAGCTTGCTGATCGGCATCGTTTGTAGCCAAATGCGCCCAGGCCCCGTCAGCGTGGCGAAGAATAACCCCTCGCCGCCGAAGAGTACATTCTTGATTCCCTTGACGAACTCGATGTCAAAGGTCACGCTGGGCTCGAACATGGCGACGTGGCCCGTGTCCACCTTCAATCGCTCCCCAGGCTGCAAGGTGTACTCTACAACCTCGCCATCGAGCGTCACGAAGGCCGTGCCGGGGCCGGTGAACTTCTGCAAAATCAAGCCTTCGCCTCCGAACAAGCCTGCGCCGAGCTTTCGTTGGAAGAAGATGTCCAGCGAGAGGCTCTTCTCGCCCACCAAAAATGCGGTGCGCTGAGCGACGACTTGTTGCCCCGGCCCCAGATGGAGCACGAGGATCTTGCCGGGGAAGTCACTGGCAAACGTCACCTCCGCCCCATCGCGGCGGGCCGTGTAGTCCACAATGAACAACGACTCGCCGCTCACGGCTCGTTTGAGGAGACCGCCCAACCCGCCGCCGAGGTTGGTGTTCATCTCTACGCCGTCCTGCATCCAGGATAGTGAACCGGTCTCGGTGAAGATCGTCTGCCCGGCGCGCAGGCGAATGCGCACAGCTTGGAGCACCGTGCCGATGATCTCGAAGTCCGATCCGCCCATGGTCTGACCGCGAACGGCGATGGTGGGATCGGGCACGTCTAGACGCTGACCCGGTTGGCTCACATATTCATTCATCTGTGTTCGCTCCTTTTTACTGGTTGGATTCGTCTGAATGCGAATTCATCTGCTTGCATATTTGGGGATGGCTGCTGGCGAATGCCTGACGCCCTAGGGAAGTGTAGCGTACTTCGCAGTGGACGAGCCGCGGGACAGGGCTTACGCATCATCAAGGTTGTACGCAGTGCAGGCCAGGCGGCTAAAGCGAAGGCGTGGGTAGGCGAAGGCACTGCCTTTGCCTACCCGCTCCGTTTGGCCGACAACTTGATCGCGAGCAGCGCTCTGATGCGTAAGCCTTGAAGCCGCGGGACGGCCGATGCGGCTCGATCTCAGGTGTTCGGTAGAATGATGCAGGATATTTTCAACGCCAACGTCCTAGGAGCAAGCCGATGAATATCTTGGATAGACTCATGGCCGTAGATGTGGACACCATTCCACACGACAAGGTCAACTATGACCAGACCCCGGTGCGCTTGTTGAAGTCGGACTTCTTGGAGCGCTTCACGCACGTTACGCCGCAGGCCGTGTTGGCCATCTGGCTACCGGTGGTTGCCTTCTTTCTGGCCTTGGGCGCCCTCAATTGGCCGGCGACGGTCTGGCCGTTGTGGTATGGGGTTGCTTTCGTCTTCGGCTTCGCGTTGCTGTGGACCTTTCTGGAATACGTTGTGCATCGCTTCGTCTTCCACTTCCGCCCGCGCAACCGGACGCAGTGGCAATTGATCTTCCTCTTTCACGGCGTGCATCACTATCAGCCGCATATCAAGACCCGCCTAGTGATGCCGCCGGCCGTCAGCATCCCGGGCGCGATCCTGTTCTACGGGCTGTTCTACTTGGTGCTCGATGTCATCCTGGGCTTGCCGTTTCTCGTCGCCCCGATGTTCGCCGGCACCGTGCTTGGCTACGTCACCTACGACATGATTCACTATGCCACGCACCACTTGCCGGCCAAGGGCAGCGTGATGAAGTTCCTCAAGCGCCATCACATGGAGCACCACTACAAGACCCCTGACGCGCGCTTCGGCGTCAGCACCAGCCTCTGGGATCAGGTCTTCCACACCGAGCCGAACGATTCGTCTCAGCCTTCGCATCGGCGCGCCTGAACGCTTCGTCTGCGCGTCGGGCATGCGGCTTCCGCACGCCGCACCCGATGGTCTCGGACTCTCGCTCGCGCGGGGTGATGCGCCGTGCTCCCGCGGTCGCGCGACCTCGCTTCTACCCGCCGACTTTGCGCCAGCACTTGTTTAGCCATTCCTAAAAGCATGCCTCCGCGCGTCTCGCTATAATCGAACGGCGATGCCAGGCTGCAAAACCAGTGTTGGGATCTATGTAGACGTCGCGAACGTCGCCATGAACGGCGGGTATGGGATGCAGTTTGACGTGCTGCGCGAATTCGCCTGCCACGACAACGCTGAGGTAGTCCGGCTGAATGCTTATGTCGCCTATGATGCCGAGCGCGCTGAAGAAGATCCGAGCTACGCTGAGGGACAGCGAAGCTTCCATTCCTCACTGCGCGATTTTGGTTACAAGGTGATCCAGAAGAACGTCAAACGCTACACCGACGCCGAAGGCATTTCGATCGCTAAGGCCAACTCCGACCTCGACATGGCAGTGGATATGCTGCTGCAATCCGAGAAGCTCGACCGCGTGCTGATGGTCACCGGCGACGGCGACTTTGTGCAGGTGGTGCGCGCGTTGCAGAACCGCGGTTGCCGCGTCGAGCTAGTGGCGTTCGAGAACGTGTCTGCCGAGTTGCGCCGCGAAGTGGACGTGTTTACGCCCGGCTGGCTCATCCCCAACCTGCTGCCGATCAAAGGTCAGCAGCGCGGCGCGCCGGCCTGGGGCGAAATCGGCTCGCGCGTGCGCGGCGTGTGCTACTACCATAAAGATGAAGGCTACGGCTTCATGCGCTTTCTAGATCGCGTAGATGCCGACTTATGGATCTCCGATACGCGCCGCAAGGACTCGCCCTACAAAACGGCCTACTTCCACGATAGCTACCTGCTCGATCGTTTGGAGCCGGGCGAAATTCCCAACCGCGACATCATCTTTGAGTTTGACTTGCAAAAGAGCATGCGCAACGATGGGCTGGAGGCGCGCAACATCAAAATCGTCGCTCGCCTATAGCGACGGGCTTTATCCTTGCTTCGCCCTATGCCCAAGATACCCAGTGAGTACCCCGAACCTCTTCAAGAAGCGATCTTTTGCTCACCTCGCAACGGTTCTCCGAGTCACACATGCATACAATCGTCGCTTCAACGCCGTGCTCACCACCGCCGGCCTGGGCGCTCAAGCAGCGCCGGCTGTTCGATGAGATGCGCGCGGCAGCCCAGGTTTATCTGGACAAGTACACCCGCGACGACGGGACATTGATCTGGGCAACGACTTGGCCCAACACGCGCGATGGCGCGGATGACTTCTACGAAGCCTTCGTCAACTGGCCTTTGCTCTACCTGCTCGGCGGCGACGATTGGTTCTTAGAGACCGCGCAGCACGAATGGGAAGCGATCACCCGTCAGCTTACGGCGCTTGGCCCTGTGCTGGACGAATACGAGCGCGGCTACGACCAGTTCCACCAGAGCGAGCATTACACCTACTTCTACTTCCTGTGCTTGGCCGATCCGACGCACTCGCAGAACGGCGCCCGCGCTCGGCGCTTCGCCGATCTCTACGCCGATCCGCGCGCTGGCAACTACGACCCGCTGCACAAGATCATTCGTGCGCCCCACAACGGCAGCGGTGGACCGCGCTGGGGCTTCTTCGACTCAGAGGATCACATCTGGGCATACGATGCGTGGATGCAACCCTATGGCTTGCCCTTCGACGACGTGCCCGGCGTGAACACCCTCGACGATTTGCGCGATCCGGTCTTGGCGCGGCGAATGGGCGAGGTGATCCATGTCCGCTATGGCAAGGGCGACGTCGCCGCCAACCTCGGCGTGACCAGTCTGATCGCCAACGCCTGGCTGCTGACCGGCGAGCCGCGCTACCGCGACTGGCTCGCCGAGTACGTCGGCGCGTGGATGGCGCGCGCTCGCGCGAACGGCGGCTTGATCCCGGACAACGTTGGCTTGTCGGGACAGGTGGGGGAATACCTCGACGGGAAATGGTATGGCGGGCTCTACGGCTGGCAATGGCCGCACGGCTTCTATAACTTGGCCATGGCGACGCTGGTCGCGGCCACAGCAGCCTTCTTGGCCACCGGCGACGCAGACTATCTTGAGCTTCCGCGCTGGCAGATAGACGGCATTTGGGCTCGGCGCACCGTGCTGCCCATCCGTGAGGTCAAGCGCAGCAGCCTGGGCCATCACTGGGTCGGCCAAATGGTTGCCTCGGGTGACCCCGACGCCGTGCACTACGTCGGTCGGCTCGACATGCAGGGCCGCGCCGACAGCTCCGAAGACGCCCCGATGTGCGTCGTTCCCTACCGCCATGGTGACCGCGGCTGGTTCGACTATCAACCCTTGTCGCCGATCTATCCGGCTGCGCTATGGAACGTCACGCGCAGCGATGCAGATTGGGCGCGCCTGGTTGCCCTGCGCGAAGCTGAGCACTACGACTGGCGCAAGGTCATCTCCTTTCGCGGCAAGGAGGACGCCGGTCATGAACAGCCATGGTTGTGCTTCTTGCAAGGTGAGCTTCCGGATTATCCGGAGCGCGTCCTCGATGTCGCGCTGGAGCAGGTTGCCCTCAGGCGGCGATCCATCGAAGAGGACGACGCCGACCTGACGACCGTGAACATCCATCATTGGCAAGTGCGCAATCCGGTGACGACCGAGGCGCTGGTGCAGCTCACGCTCGGCGCACCGCAGCCGATCTACAACGGCGGCTTGCTCATCGCGCCGCTGCGCTACTTCGACGCGCAGCGCCGCCGACCCGGTTTGCCCCCGGATGTTGCCGCGCTGGTCGAGCGTTCTGAGGCAGCGCGGATGGTCGTGCGCCTTGTCAACACCAGCGCTTCGGCGCAGCGCGAGCTTATCTTGCAGGCCGGCGTGTTCGGCGAGCATCGCTGGGATTCGGTCGCCTACGACGGCTGCGCCGACCCGAGCGGACGCGAAACTATCGGCGCGGCCCGGCTGCGCGTCCGACTCCCGCCGGCCACCGAAACCCGACTCGAGCTTGCGATGACGCGCTACGCGAATCCCCCTGCATATCACACGGAGCGAGACTATGTCTGAAAAGGTCGAAGTCCAACTCATTCCCCCGAAGAGCATTCGCCTGCCGATCCGTGGCCCGGCTTTTGAGCGGCCCGATCCGGCGATCATCGAGAAGCTATACGCGGTCAGTTCGGCCACGGCCAGCGCCATGATGCACAAGATGGGCATCCGCCAAACGTTCATCGCCGGCCCCGTGCCGCGCACGCCCGGCCGCAAGATCGTCGGCCCGGCCGTCACGCTGCAGTTCATGCCCCAGCGTGAGGACATCTTCAGCGGCATCAGCCAGGAGCATGGCGAACGCGCCAGCGCGCTGTGGAGCGTGTTCGATAGCGTTCAACCCGGTGATGTGCTCTGCATTCAAGCCTGGGGCGACATGTACACCGGCTGCGTGGGCGAGATGCTCTCCACGTATTTCAAGGGCCGCGGCGGGATCGGCATGGTCGTGGATGGCTGTGTGCGCGACTGGCCTAAGATCCAAAAGATCGGCATCGCCATGTGGACCAAGGGCTTTACCCCCAACTATGCTTCACAGGCTACCTTAATGCCCTATGCCTACGACGTGCCCATCGCCATGGATCGCGTGTTGGTGCTGCCTGGTGACATCATCATCGCCGACGACGATGGCGCGGTGTGTGTGCCGCAGCAGATGGCCCCTGTGATCCTGGAGCACACGCTGCGCCATGAAGACTGGGAGGTGTTCAGCCGGATGAAGCTGGCCGAGGGCGGCTCGATCTGGAAGTATTACCCGCTGAGCGAGGAAGGCTGGAAGGAATACGAGGCCTGGAAGGCTGCCGGCGGCGCGTCGGCTCAGGCCTAGGCTATCGGTTGGGTTTGCCCATCCTCGAACAGGCCGTCCACGAACGCTTTGGCGTCGAACTCTTGAATGTCATCAATCTTCTCGCCGGTGCCGATGTAGCGGATCGGGATGCCCAGCTCGCCGGCGATGGCGAAGGCTACGCCGCCCTTGGGCGTGCCGTCGAGCTTGGTGAGGATGACGCCGGTGACGCCGACCGAAGCGGTGAAGCCCTTGGCCTGGTTGATGGCGTTCTGGCCATTGGCCGCGTCAATCACCAGCAGCGTCTGGTGCGGCGCTTCGTGTACCGACCGCTGCAATACGTTGCGCACCTTCTCCAGCTCCTTCATTAGGTTGTGTTTGGTGTGCAGCCGTCCGGCCGTGTCCACGATGAGCAGGTCGCACTTGCGGGCGAAGGCAGCTTGAACGGCGTCAAAGGCGATTGCGCCTGGGTCGCTGTTGGGCAAGCCGGCGATCACCGGGATGCCAGCGCGCTCGCCCCAGATTTGTAACTGGTCAATGGCCGCGGCGCGGAAGGTGTCGCATGCCGCCAGCAGCACTTTGCGCCCCTTCGACTGATAAAGCTTGCTCAGCTTAGCGATGCTGGTGGTCTTGCCGCTGCCGTTTACCCCGACGACCAAAATCACTTCGAGCAAGCGCGTTCGGTCATACGTATAGGGCATTGGCGCGCCGCCGGTCAGCAGCATTTTGCGCAGCTCGTCTTTCAGCGCCTCGCGCAACTTATCGGCGCGGACGATGCCTTCCGCGCCAGCGCGCTTCTTGAGCGCGGTCAGCAACTTGTCGGTGGTCGCCGCGCCCACATCCGCCTGGATCAACAGCGCTTCTAGCTCCTCCCAGGTCTCGTCGGTGATGTCCGCTTGGCCCAGCAGACTCTGCACCTTGCCGAAGATGCTGTTCCGCGTGCGGGCCAGCGCCTCGCGCAGTGATGGCATAGCATGGCTAGGTTACCATAGGCAGCCGACGACAGTGCCGTCGGCTACCCTGCGCAGTGCGCTATGCGGCGCGTGCCGCGCGGAAGTCCAACACCTCTAATCGCAAGCGCGATTCACCGTTCCACTCATTCACGTCGAGCTGGCAGACCAGGTCAACCGATGCGCCGACGTCCAGTTCCTGTATCCGGTCGCCCATGCGCCAGGCGATGGCGTCCCAGATGACGCGCCGCGCGTCGGTCACGCGCAGCTGGAGATGGGGCGGCGCTGCGCCGTTCTCCGCGCGCCCGATGCGGCGCAGATCGCTCACCCTCGCGCCGCGCACGACGAACGTTGGCTTAGGGTTGCCCGGCCCATGCGGCTCAAGCTGTTGCAGTTCGACCACCGAACGATGGTTGACCTCGGCCAGGGTGATCTCCGCGTCCGCGTGAATGACGCGCGCCCAGCCGCCTTCGGGCTGGCTGCGCCGCGCAATCTCGCTCAGCCGTTCGCGCAGCGCATCGAGCGCGTCGGTTCGCGTTGTGAAGCCGGCAGCGGCCTCGTGTCCGCCGTGTTTGAGGAGCAGGTCGGCGCACGTATCAAGCGCGGCGATGATGTCGAACTCACCGACGCTGCGGCACGAGCCGCGCGCTTCCTGGCCGTGAATGCTCACGACAACGGCCGGCCGCTGATACTTCTCGACCAGCCGCGAAGCTGCCAACCCGATCACGCCGAGGTGATACTCCGGCGCTGCCGCAAACAGCAGCGGAGGCAGTGGCGCGTCATCTCGGCTGCGCGCGTGCGTCTCCAGGGCCTGACGTTCTGCGCTCTCGGCTACGACGGCCGTCACATCTTGGCGTTCGCTGTTCTGCCGGTTCAAGGCTTCGGCCAGCGCGGTCGCGCGCTCGGGGTCGTCGCACGTGAGAAGGTCATAGGCGGCCCGCGCGTGTTCTAGCCGCCCGGCTGCGTTCAGCCGCGGACCGAGGGCGAAGCCGATTCGCTCTGCGTTCACCGCTCCCGGCCTAAGGCCGGCGGCCTGGATGAGCGCCCGCACGCCGATCTGAGGTTGGCGGTTGATGCGTTCTAAACCCGCGCGGACCAGCGCGCGATTCTCTCCGATGATCGGCACGACGTCGGCGACGGTGCCCAGCGCGACAAGATCGAGCAGCGAAGCCTCGGTGAGTTCGCTCCTCGGCAGGCCGGCGTCCCGTGCGCGGCGCAGCAGGCACTGCGCCATGCGAAAGGCCACGCCGACCCCGGCCAGATGCTTGAAGCCGTAGGGGCAATCCGGGCGCTTAGGGTCAACAACTGCGTAGGCGTCCGGGATGGCTTCGTCTTCCAGTTCATGATGGTCAGTGACGATGAGGTCAAGTCCGATCTCGCGCGCCCGGCGCGCTTCGAGATGCGCGCGCGCGCCGCAGTCCACCGTGACCACCAAGCTCACCCCCTGTCCGCGCAGGTACTCGAGCGCCTGCGCATTCAGTCCATAGCCCTCCTCGAAGCGGTCGGGGATGTAGATCTGCGTCCGCCCGCCGAGTGCGTTCAGCGTGCGGATGAGCAATGCGCCGGCCGTGACGCCGTCGCAGTCGTAATCGGCGTAGACAGCGATAGACTCGCCGTTGGCGATCGCCGACAGGACGCGCGCGACGGCGCGCGACATGTCCTGCAGGGCGAATGGATCCGCAGGCGCGTAAGCGCCGCGCACAAAAGCGCGCGCTGCCGCCGGATCCGTTAGCCCGCGCGCATGCAGCACCTGCGCGGTGAGCGGGTGTAGATCGCTCAACGCAGCGAAGTAGTCGGCGGGCGCTCGAGGGGCAATCTTCCATTCGGCCATGGCGATAGCAGGCAAGGGATGCAACGGATTTACAATGTGCGCGTCTCTCTATGCCGGTTTGGGTCTACATTTTGGCCGGTGCGGCACTGGCCACGCTCGTCGGCTTGGTGTTGTATTGGCAGCTCGTCATCGCCGAGGGCGCGTATCTCGGCCCGCACGTTGTTGCACGGCTCTACGACTGGTTTGCGCCGCATTACGATCGGGTGAAACAGTTCGATAAGGCCGGCGACGCGATCATGCTAGCCACGCCGATCATACAGCACATAGTGATACGCGCCGTGCCGAACCCACTAGTGCTCGACGTGGCGACCGGCACCGGCCGCTTGCCCGATGTGCTGCTCTCGCAACGCCGCTTTCGCGGGCGGATCGTCGCACTCGATCTCTCCGGTCGCATGCTCGACCAGGCGCGGGCGAAGCTGGCCGCACACGTCGGCCGCGTCACCTTCATGCAGCACGACGCGCAACGCTTGCCCTTCGACGCGGCGACGTTTGACGTAGTGACCTGCCTGGAAGCGCTGGAGTTCATGCGTGACTGGCGCGGCGCAGTGCGCGAGATGCTCCGCGTCCTCAAGCCCGGTGGCCTGCTGATGGTGAGCAATCGCATCGGGCCGGATGCGTGGAAGCTGCCCGGACGCACACTTTCTACAGCCGCTTTCGTCGCGTGGTTGTGCGAGTTAGGCCTGCGAAATGTGCATCCGCAGCCGTGGTTAGTGGATTACGATTTAGTGACCGGCGTTAAGCCGTGAGGCTGTTCGTGCGCCGGTCACGCGTGCAGCTTTCGTCTTCGGAGAAGTGGACATCATGCTCGATCGAGTTTTGGGTTACGCGCGCGATCACCGCGATGAGTATCTGCGAGACCTGCTGGAGTATCTCGCCATCCCCAGCGTGAGCGCCCAGCCCGACCGCGCTCGTGACGTGAAAATGGCGGCCATGTGGCTATCCGCCCACCTGCGCGACCTCGGCCTGCGCGCCGAGGTGATGGCAACCGCGGGCCATCCGGTGGTGTATGCCGAGTGGTCTGGGCATGACCATCATCGCCCCACGGTGCTGATCTACGGCCACTACGACGTGCAGCCTGCCGAGCCGTTCGAGCTGTGGCACGATGAGCCGTTCAAGCCAACCGTCCGCGACGGTTACATCTACGCGCGCGGCGCGGATGACAACAAAGGCCAACACTTGGCGCATGTCAAGGCCGTCGCGTCGTATTTGCGCGCCGAAGGCACGCTGCCGGTCAACGTGAAGTTCTTAGTCGAAGGCGAGGAAGAGATCGGTAGCCCTAATCTGGGGGAGTTCATCGCCGCCCATCGCGAGCTATTCGCCTGCAATTGCGTGATGATCAGCGATAGCGCGCTGTTCAGCCTGACCCAGCCCGTGTTGACCTATGGGTTGCGTGGCCTAGCCGGATTCGAGGTACAGGTGCGCTGCTTGGAACGCGACGTCCATTCCGGGCACTACGGCGGCAACGTGCAAAACCCGGCCTTTGCGCTGGCGCAAATCTTGGCCTCGCTCAAGGACGAGCAGGGGCGCATCACCGTCCCCGGCTTCTATGACGACGTGCGCACACTCGGCGCCGACGAACGTGCGGCGCTCGCCCGCATCCCCTACGGCGAAGCCGAGGTAATGCGCGAGACCGGCGCATTGCGCGTCTTCGGCGAGCCGGGCTTCACGGTCAACGAGCGCCGAGGCGCGCGTCCGACGCTGGAGATCAATGGCCTGTGGAGCGGCTACACCGGACTCGGCAGCAAGACCATCATCCCTGCGACGGCGCATGCCAAGATTACCTGCCGCTTAGTGCCGCATCAGGATCCCGACAAGGTGATCCGCCTCGTGCAAGACGCCATGCGCGCCGCTGCTCCGCCTGGCGTCGAGATCACCTTTAGCGATAGCCGCGGCACGCCGGCCTCGCTGGTGTCGCTCGACGCGCCCGAGATCCAGGCTGCGGCTCGCGCTGCCCAGGCTGCATACGGCAACCCGCCGTTCTATGAGCTAGAAGGCGGTTCGATCCCCGTCGTCCACGATTTCCAGACGCTGCTGGGCAAACCGATCGTGCTGCTCGGCTTTGGCCTGCCGGGCGACAACATCCACGCGCCGAACGAACGGTTCGCCGTCGCCTGCTACGAGAAAGGCATCGAGGCGAGTATCCGCTTCATGGCCGAGCTGTAGCCGGGGCGACGTTCGCGGCGGACTTCTGCGCTAATACCTGCTCCTTTGCCACGTGGCAGGCCACCATGTGGCCGGGCTTCAGCTCTTCCAAAGGCGGCTCGACCGCCTTGCAGATGTCCACGGCGAATGGGCAGCGCGTGTGGAAGCGACAGCCGCTGGGCGGGTTCACCGGCGACGGCACGTCGCCCTGCAAGATGATCCGCTCGCGCTTGACCGTCGGATCCGGGATCGGGATCGCCGAAAGCAGTGCCTTGGTATAGGGGTGCAGCGGATCGCGGAAGAGCGTATCCCGGTCGGTTAGCTCGACCAGCTTGCCGAGGTACATCACGCCGACGCGGTCGCTGATGTGTTCTACGACGCTCAGGTTGTGCGCGATGAACAGATAGGTGAGGCCGAACTCGGCCTGCAGGTCTTTGAGGATGTTGAGAACCTGGGATTGGATGGACACGTCGAGCGCGGAGACTGGCTCGTCGCATACGATGAACTTGGGGCGCAGGGCCAACGCGCGGGCGATCCCGATGCGCTGGCGCTGGCCGCCCGAGAACTCGTGCGGGTAGCGCCGGGCGTGATAGTCCTCCAGCCCGACCTTGCGCAGCATCTCGATGACGATCTCATTGCGCTTCTTGGCGTCGCGCATGCCGTGCACCAGCAACCCTTCGCCGACGCTCTCACCTACGGGCATGCGCGGGTCGAGCGACGAGTATGGATCCTGAAAGATGATCTGCATATCGCGGCGCAGTGCCTTGAGCTGGCTGCTGTTCAGCTTGAACACATCTTTCCCCTCGAAGATCACCGAGCCACCGGTGGCCGGCGTAAGGCGCAGGATCGTGCGGCCAACCGTGGTTTTGCCGCAGCCCGATTCGCCGACCAAGCCGAGCGTTTCTCCGCGCCTCACGGTGAACGATACTCCGTCCACCGCTTTGACATACCCGACCGTGCGTTGCAGGATGCCACCTCTGATCGGAAAGTATTTTTGGAGGTTCCTGACCTCTAGCAAGATCTCTTCTTTATCGCCGTTTCTGGTCATCGCTCTCGATAGTCCTGAATGGTCAAGGTTGTGATATCCAAGCCGCCATAAGAGCCCTGATACGTCAGTCGTACAGCCACGTGCGCACCCAGTGGCCGGGCTTCACCTCGCGCAAGGGCGGCAGTTCAGCTTTGCAGCGTTCGCGCGCCGGGCCGTCGCACTTCTGGCAGCGCGGCTCGAAACGACAGCCAGGGGGCGGGCTGAGCAGGTTCGGCACCGTGCCCGGGATCACGTCCAGCCGGTCACGCACCTGGCCGAGGATCGGGATCGAGCCGATCAGCCCTTGCGTGTAGGGGTGCAGCGGGTTAGCGAACAGCTCGCGCACGTCGGCCTGCTCGACGACCTGGCCGGCGTACATCACGACGACACGGTCGCACATCTCGGCCACCACGCCCAAGTCGTGCGTGATCAACATGATCGCCGTGCCGGTCTTCTCTTTGAGGTCACGCATGAGGTCGAGGATCTGCGCCTGGATGGTCACGTCGAGCGCAGTGGTCGGCTCGTCGGCGATCAGCAGTTCCGGCGCGCAGGCCAGCGCCATGGCGATCATCACGCGCTGAGCTTGGCCGCCCGAGATCTCGTGCGGGTAGGCGTGTGCGCGCTTAGCCGGCTCCGGGATGCCCACCATGCGCAGCAGCTCGACGGCGCGCTTCCAGCCGGCTTCGCGCCCTAGGCCTTGATGGATGTTGAGCACCTCGGCTACCTGATCGCCGATCTTAAACACCGGGTTGAGGCACGAGGTCGGTTGTTGGAAGATCATCGAGATGCGATTGCCGCGAATCTTGGTCATCTCGCGCTCGGGTAGATCGAGCAGGTTCACGCCGTCGAAGATGATCTTGCCCTCGACGATCCTGCCCGGCGGGCTGATCAGGCGCATGATCGAGAGCGAGGTCACGCTCTTGCCGCAGCCCGACTCGCC
>JANWVF010000154.1 GCA_025056965.1 Thermoflexales bacterium
CTGTCCTGCCAAATGACGAACGCAACCGGCACAACCTGGCGCTTCAGCACGGCGGACGAAATCCTGTTCGGCTGCGGCGCGCTCGAACGCATCGGCGTCGAGGCGCGCCATCGCAACCTGAGCCGCGCGCTCATCGTGGCCGATCCGAACATGGCCAAAGTGGGCTTGGTGGATGCGGTGCGACGCAACTTGGGCGCGTCGCAGGTGGAGAGCCACGTCTTTGAGGGCGGCATGCCTGAGCCCGGCGCCGCGACGGCCGACGCTGCCGCGCAAGCGGCCCGCGCGGCGCGGCCCGACTTCATCATCGGCCTGGGCGGCGGCAGCAACATGGACGTGGCCAAGGTGGCCGCCGCCGTGTATACGCACGGCGGCAGCGCCGCGAACTACTTCGGCGAGAATCGCGTCCCCGGCCCTACCGTCCCCGTGTTCGCTGTGCCTACCACCGCCGGCACGGGCTCCGAAGTCACCGCCGTGGCCATCATCGAGGACGAGGCGCGCCATCTCAAGTTGGCCATCGCCAGCCCATACTTGCGCCCGCGCTTGGCGATTGTGGATCCCCTCGTCACGCTCTCCTGCCCGGCCAAAGTGACGGCCGAGAGCGGCATGGACGCGCTTGTGCATGCGGTCGAGGCCTATACCGTGATCGGCTATGACGCATTGGACGCGCCATCCGATGCACGTCCCCAGTTCACCGGTCGCCAACCGATCACCGATGGCTTAGCCGAACGCGCGATCCGCTTGGTCGGTCGGCACCTACGCGCTGCAGTCTATCAGCCGACGAATCTCTCGGCGCGCGAGGGGATGCATTTGGCGGCGCTGCTGGCCGGCATGGCGTTCAACAGCGCGGGGCTGGGCGCGGTGCATGCCCTACAATACCCCGTCGGTGCGTTGACCCACACGCCGCACGGCCTGGGCACCGGCTTGCTGCTGCCGTATGTCGTCGCATATCTGCTGCCGGCGGCGCCGCAGCGCTTCGCACGGATCGCGGCTTGGCTGGGTGAGGACGTCATGGGCATGAGCGCAAGCGATGCCGCCCAGCAGTGCGTCGAGGCGATCCAGCGCCTGAAACAGGACGTCGGCCTGCCGCTGCGCCTGCGCGACATCGGCGTGGATCAGGAGCACCTGCGACCGATGGCCGAACAAGCGGCCACCTATCGGCGCCTGTTGCACATGAGCCCGAGGCCGCTCGACGTCGCCGCGCTCGAGGCAATCCTGCGCAGCGCGTGGTGACGAGACTAACTTGGATGATGAGAGAACGGTTCAGGAGGAGAGAAGTGACTATCGCTTTGATCGGCATACTCGCATCGCTGGCTATGATGATCTTTGGCCTAGTGGTCATCGGTCGGCGCGGGGAATTAGCCGTCGAACAGTCGTCGGAGCGCGTGCGCGAGGCGAGGGCGGACGTGGGCGCCGGCGTCGAGGACGCGGGTGTAGGCGCTGGCGTCCAGGTCTCTTACTTTCGAGGCGTAAGCAAAGGCTTTGCGCTCTACGCCGAAAAGAGCACGGCCGAGATCTTGGACATGGTGCGCGCCGGGCGCTGGTCCGAGGCTTGGCCTTGGCTGATGGTTGCGCTGGGCTTGCAGATGCTCTTCCTTTGGATTCCGCTGCTGTTCGGCTTGCTGGTCGGCTGGAGCGGCCTTGGGCTGTGGGCGTTCGTCGGCTTGTTTTTCTTCGGCGCGCTGTTCGCCGCCTTTCCCCGCCGCTCGTGAGTTGCCCCTGACGTGGGCGAGCGCGGCGCTTTTACGAACCGGCAGGCGACGCGACGGCGCGGTGCTCATCGCCCGCGCTTCGATTGTTCAGCCGGCGCGCCGCGCATACGCTACAATCCCGCTACGCCTATGAAACCGGAGTGTGGGGCATCGGCATCCGGATCGGCATCGGATTTGTATCACTATCCTCGTCCGCCCATGCTGGTCGTGTTGTCCGGTCCGTCCGGCGTGGG